>JBDUBA010000466.1:0-5243 GCA_040004335.1 Gemmatimonas sp. | reverse complement strand
TCCTCGATTCGCACCCCACCCCACTCCGCGAGATAGACACCCGGTTCGATCGTAACGACAGCTCCCACTGGTAAAACGCTGTCGGCGGTTTTGGCCAAACGTGGCGCCTCATGTATCTCGAGCCCGATCCCGTGCCCAAGTGAGTGACCAAACGCTTCACCAAAACCAAGGGCGTGAATGTACTCACGCGCAACCGCATCGGCATCCTTTCCACGCATTCCAGCCCGAAGCGCGCCCGAAGATTTCACATTTGCTTGGCAAACAACATCATAAACCTGCTTTTGACGTTCCGATGCATGTCCCACGACCACCGTGCGCGTGATGTCAGAACAGTAGCCCGCGTATACGGCCCCAAAATCAATCAGGACAAGATCACCACTCATGATTGTGCGATTTCCAGCGTGCGCATGTGGAAGCGCAGATCGGGGTCCCGACGCGACAATCGTCGCAAAAGGATACGCGTCGCTTCCCTCATTCCGCAAATGATGCTCGAGAACGCCCGCCACCTGAGTTTCGGTGAGTCCAACGCGTAATTCCGCCAGCGTGGCGGTCAGTGCGCGCTCGGCGATTCCAACAGCAACCTCTATCTGGGCCAGCTCCTCTGCGTCCTTGCTCACGCGCAGCGATTCCACTTCGTCAACCTGCGGACGCCATTGCCACTTCGCGCCTTGCTCCAGCAAACGCTGAAAATCGCGATGCATCAGGTGCATCGATTCAAAACCCATACGCTCGACACCGGTGACGGTGCCAAGCCAATTCCACAATCCAATCCACAAACTCTGCGATTCGATGTGCACATTCACGTGCACACTCACTTCGTCCAGCACCTGCGTCGCGTACCGAAAATCGGTGAATAACACGCATTCACGCGCGGTCACAACAACGAGCGCGTTACTGCCGGAAAATCCAGTCAGGTATCGAATGTTCGGCAAACTCGAAATGAGGAGTCCATCAACATCCGCACGCGCCAGTCGATCACGCAGTGCGGAGAGCCGAGCGAAGTGTGACCCGCTCATACGGCGCGCTCAGGCGCGCAGCGACGATACGATGCCCCGCAGAGCGTATTCGTATCCGTTAACGCCCAGGCCGCAGATGAAACCCTTGGCGATCGGCGCCAGATGCGAATGGCGTCGTTCGGGCTCACGCGAGTAGATGTTACTCAGGTGAATCTCGACGAACGGAATGGAGACCGACGAAAACGCGTCGCGCAGTGCGAGGCTTGTGTGCGTATAAGCACCGGCATTCACCACCACGCCGTCAACGTTGCCCCGCCACGCATGCAGCTGATCGATGAGCTGCCCTTCCCCATTGTGTTGTGCGCACACCAGCGTCACATCCAATTCCGCCGCAATTCCGCGCAAGCGATCTTCGACTTGCGCGAGCGTGGTGTGTCCGTAAATGGCCGGCTCCCGGATGCCGAGGAGGTTCAAATTGGGTCCGTTGAGCAGGCCTATGTTCACGCGTTATTCAGTCCTTTGAGCCAGGCCGAGAACTGCGCCAGGTCTTCGTTGACGGGTTGAGCCGACGACGGAGTGGGAGCCACCGTTGTGGGCGAGGATTGCGCTTCCCGCTCCGTCATCGCCGGATCCGGAAAGAACTTGTCAAAAGAATAATCAGCGGACGGCTGGCGATCACTACGGGGTTCGGCCGCATGCGGCACGACTATGGTGTTGGCACGCGGCGTCAGCGAACGCATCGGCATGACGGGCGTTGGCGTGGGTGCAGGATCGAACAGCGATTCACCACTGTCCTGGACTGGTCCAAATGCATCCGCGAGTGCCCGCGCCGCCAATTCATCCGTCGTAGTCGGCGCCGACGTACCGAACAAACTTGAGAGTCCGTCGGAGGGGTCCTCGGCAACGGCAGTCGCGTGCGTTGGCGTACGACGCGCCACACGGCGGCGTGACAGTTCGGCGAACCGTTCGCGCGCGGTGCGGAACGCTTGCAACCGTTCGCCGGCGTGGCGTTCCGATAAATTCGCAGACACGGTGTCACCTAAAGCCGGAACGAGCACCGGCGTTCCAGACATCGGTGTGTTGTAAAGTGGCGTGTTGTGCAACGGCGTGTTGTGCAACGGCGTGGCGTGCGACGGTGTGTTGTACACCGATGCACCGTATTGCGGTGTCCCGCCCAGCGGCGTGTTCCGAACCGGCGTATTGAATCGCGGCGTTGGCCCACGCTCGGCACGTGCACGGTCGATCTCTTCCAGCTCGCGCAGTTCGGCCAAACGCGACACCAATACTGGATCGTGCGGGCGACGACGCACCAACTCGTCATACACTTCGATTGCCCGTGCATTGAATCCTTGCGACACCAGCAACTCGGCCATCGTTTCAGTGACGAACGGTTGTGCCTTTTCACTCTCGTTTGACACCGCAGCACCTTCAACCAGCGCTGAAACTTCGGCGTTTGCCTGAACGGCGGTGGCTTCGTGGGCGACCGCGTCGAGCACAGACGAATCGTCATCCGACGCGTCTCGCTCACTCTGCAACTCCGTCGAAATCTCGGCGAAAGACTCTTCTGAAGACGCGACAGAACTCAGCGCTTCGGCGGAGACTTCAGCGAATGAGTCCCCAAAAGAAATTTCATCGGACGACTCGTTAATGACCGGCGCGAACGGCTCGATGGCCAAACCTCCCGAAAAAGAATCTTCCGGTGAAATTTCGGCAAACGACGTTTCCATTGAATTGACCGCAACGTCAAGTGACCCCGAGTCGGGAAACGGCTCCGCGTCAACAGCTTGGTACGCGCCACTCAGCGATCGATCCGGAATTTCGAATTCGGCAGTGTCCGCAAAATCAGCGGCAGCCGATTCCGTTGCCGTTTCCGGCTCCCACGGCAGTTCCGCAGCGAACGCGAAGTCTTCGATGTCACTCGCGGGAACGGACTCGGGCTCGGCCCACTCGTGCGCGATTGTATTGGTGTTTGCGGACGAATCTGCAGTTGGCGTTTCGTCGGGCGTTACAACGGTGTTCTGCGCGGACGGCAGTTCATCGAACTCGTTGACGGCCGAATGAGTTTCGGAAACGGGTTCAATCGTCGCAACGCTTATCGGCTCGCTGAACGCGCTCACGACCGACGGTTCGCTGTCGATTTCGGCATCATCGACCGACTCGCTGAACGCACTCACGACCGACGGTTCGCGCTCGAACTCGACATCATCGACGGATCCGCTGAACGCGCTCACGACCGACGGTTCGCGCCCGAACTCGACATCATCGACTGACTCGCTGAACGCGCTCACGACCGACGGTTCGCTGTCGAATTCGACATCAGCGGCATCATCTGCCTCATCGGCAAATCCGACGTCCGCAAACGCCGGTGACTCGAATTCACCCGCAGCGAATTCAACGAGCTCACGTTCGATTGTTACTGGCGCTGTTTCGAATTCAACTGATTCAGATTCGATGGCCGATTCGAAGGCAACGGTTTCGGGCGCGGCAACGGATCGCGTGATCGCTTCAGGTGGGAGAAATGCCTCCACCAATTCGTCGTGCGGCGTAAGGTCGTTGGTCGTGAATGCAAGTTCATCCGAGGCCTCGCGACCAAACGCTGCTACCGCGTCTGGAGTGGCCGGAACGGAAATCGGCGTTGCCGACCGCAGCGGGGTGACGAGGCGGGCCACGAGTTCGGTGGTGTCCGGCCATTGTGGCGCCAGAATTCCCTCTTCGAACTCTCCCTCAGGCTCATCATCGGCCAAGGGTTCTGGGCTTTCGGGAAAATCGAGGTCGAGCGGTTCGTGACGCGATCGCGGCGGCGGTTCCGGGGGGGCCCAGAACTGGTTGCCGCCCGCTATCCCAGTGACGTCATCGGGAACGTCCAATAGTGACGACGGATCGAAGGTCGCAAACACGCCCACCGCCTCGTCCATCAACGGTTCGGAGTACGTGGGCGGCGCTGGAACGGCCGCAACGGGAACGGCCGGGGTTGGGGCGCCCAACGATGCGAGCTGCGACGCGATGTCGTCATTTCGCGGGTCGGCGTCCAGCACGCGCGCGTACCAGCGGCGCGCGACGCCGTTTTCCCCGTTCATGCGCGCAATGTCGCCGAGGTGCTTGAGCGCGATGAGGTTTTCGGGATCGAGCGTGAGCGCCTGTTCGAAGACCGAGCGGGCCTCCTCGAGATTATTGGCCTCGAACAACGTCTGGCCAAACACGATATACCCGCTCATGTGACCGGGTTGTTTGGGCAGATGTTCGCGGCAGATCGAGATGGCCTGGGCCAAGTCGCCTGCTTTGCGGTACTCGTTGGCCAAGGGCGCGAAATACCGTCGAGGGTTCTCCTCGTACTTGTTGCGGAGTTCCTCAATGCGGTCGGCGTTGCTCATCCTGTCTGTGCCTCAGGTGAAGATCCCGTGGGACGCCGATCCTGGATGGCGGTGCCGATCTGGCGCGCCAAGTTAGCGGTCGTCATTCCGGGAAGTCAATTGCGTGGAACGGGTGCGAAGTGCGGGCTCGCGGGACGGGTGCTGCGGATACAAAAATGCGTGTTCGGGAAAGCAAGGCGGATGCCACGTATACGTCTGAATCTCTTGCGTTTAACCCTCGTGGCCGTCTAGCTTGAACGACTGTGTTCGCGGCGTTTTGCCGGCTGGTTGCCTTAGGGTTGCTTTGCTGTACAGCCCAACCTATCTCGATCCAAGGAGTTCCGCCCGGTGCTGCAATCGATGCGGAGTAGTGCGAAATACATCTGGTGGTTTCTCGTGGCGGCGTTCGTCGGGAGCTTCCTTCTGTACGAAACATCTGGACTGGCTGATAAAGCCGCCGTCACGACCACGACCGCTGTCGCCACGGTGAACGGACAAGACATTCCCTATACCGTCTGGCAGCGCGCCGTCGCGCAGCTCGAACAGGATGAACAACAGCGTCTCGGCCACTCCCTCACGCTCGACGAGCGCCGGACAGTCGAAGACCAAGCGTATGAGCAGCTGGTGAGCAATATTCTGCTCGAGCAGGAGTACAAGCGCCGGGGCATCTCCGTAACAGACGACGAAATCCTCCAAGAGGCACGCAACTCTCCGCCGCCGCAACTTTTGCAGGCACCGGAACTGCAAACCGATGGCCGGTTTGACCAGGAAAAATACCGTCGTTTCCTCAGCAGCTCGAACGCCAAACAAGGCGGATTGCTCGCGCAACTCGAAGGGTATTACCGCTCGGACATCCCGCGTCGGAAGCTGTTCGATCAGATCTCCAGTGATGTGTACCTGTCGGACGAACGCCTCTGGCAGATCTGGCGTGACCGGC
>JBDUBA010000312.1:0-5254 GCA_040004335.1 Gemmatimonas sp. | reverse complement strand
CTCCCGTATTCAAATCGGCTGGGTCATGGCTTTTCCGCGTCACGGCGTGGAAATGGAGCCCTACAGGTGATAACCTCCCAAACTCTTCTCCTTCGTCCGCACAATATGGCCAACGCGATCCGCACTCAGACATTTACCGAATCAGTGATCCGCGAGATGTCGCGGTACGCCCGCGAGTACAACGCCATTAATCTGGCACAGGGATTCCCTGATTTTCCGATGCCCGCGGCAATGAAACAAGCCGCGTGCGACGCAATCAACGGGGACATCAATCAATACGCCGTTACGTGGGGCGCGCCGGTATTACGCGAAGCCATCGCCAACATGTACGCACGCCGGTTCGGTATGTCGGTTGATCCGGAAAAGGAGCTCACGGTGTGCTGCGGTGCGACGGAAGCGGCAGCTTCTGTGTTCCTCGCGCTGCTCAACCCCGGCGACGAAGTGCTCATTTTCGAACCGTTCTACGAGAACTACGGTCCCGATGCAATTTTGTGCGGCGCGGTTCCCGTTTTCGTGTCGCTGGATGCGCCCAATTGGACGTTTGATTTCGACAAACTCGAAGCCGCCGTTACTCCGCGCACGCGCGCGCTCATTCTGAATTCGCCGCACAATCCCACAGGGCACGTGTTTTCCCTTGAGGAGTTGACGCAGATTGCCACGCTCTGCATCAAGCACGACATCATGGTGATTACGGATGAGCCCTACGAACACATCATCTTCGAAGGCAAACACATTCCCATGGCGATATTGCCGGGAATGGCCGATCGCACCATCACAATTTCGAGTCTCAGCAAAACGTTCAGCATTACCGGATGGCGCCTGGGTTACGCCATCGCAAACGCGGAGCGCACCGTCGCGATTCGCAAGGTGCACGATTTCCTAACGGTAGGTGCACCGGCCCCGCTCATGACTGCGGCCGCCATCGGATACAGCTTTCCCGAATCGTATTATCAGGAAATGTCAGAGAAATATCGCGCGCGTCGCGAGTTTCTCGCGGGTCCGTTGCGCGACGCCGGATTTCAGTTTGCCATGCCGCAGGGCGCCTACTACTTCTTTACCGATTTCTCCAACTTGAGCAGCGACGACGATATCACGTTTGCCAAGTGGATGACGCGCGAGATTGGCGTTGCAACAGTTCCAGGCTCGAGTTTCTATCGCCCCGGATCGGCGGCCGCCAAGAAATACACACGCTTTGCATTCTGCAAAACCGAAGCGACGCTCGCAAAGGCGGTTGAGAAATTGCAGAAGTTGGCGTTGGCCGGACGAAGCTGAAAAACGAGTTGCGTTACTGGTGGCGGTTGCGATCGCGTAGGCGTTGCACCCAACCAATTACATCGGCATGCAGGCTGATCGAGGGGACAATTGCCAACCGGCGCTTGTCCTCTTCGAATATGGAGAGCGCCTTCTGAATTGGATACGCATTGTGCTCGTGAAACACCCCCAACTCGGCCGACACGCCGAGTGCTGGCGTTCCGAATCGAAATCCGAAATATCCGCCGAACACGGGTTTGTCGTTTGCAGCGTACTGAACAAGCGCGACGGTGTACACGGCACGCAAGCCACCATACGGTGTGAAGCGCCCCTCTTCTCCGCCCGAAACGATGAGTGTTGCTTCGCCTTCGCCCTGCTCGAGGGTGTTGAGGATACCTCCACCAACCTGAACCGCGATTCCCGGCCCCGCCTTGTCGGACACTCCATCGAGACGGCGCTTGTATGTTAGCACTACGCCACTTCCCGATGTGAGACGTAAGCCGACATCGGATTGCGGTGAAATGCCGCGCCGCGCTTCTACATCAACTCCCAACGCTATTGCAGTATCGGTACGCTGTTGCAGCTCAAATTGTTTAGGCAGCGCAAATGTGCTCACGGTAATTTGCGTGTTGTCTTTTCGCGCCGGCCGCGCCGTCGATCCCACAGCGTACGGAATGCACGATGCGTACACGGCTGCAAACAACAACACGCCGACTGATCGAAAGACGAGTCGAATTGTCATGTGTGTTCCGAATAAAGATAAATCACGACGATTAGGTGATTGTGTTCTGTTGGTTTGATCAATTGGCAACGCGTGACAGCGCACGACCAGGTTACTTCGGCGACTGATCCAGCAACCTATTGACGTTGCATATTGTTTGTGAACGAATATTACCGAACGATTCAGCGGGCGCTGCGCGGTCTCTGCAGCGCCTTCAGAAAGTCAAAATGAATGCTGATCGACGGAACAACGATGATGTTTCGGCCAAAATTGACATACTGGTTTTTGTCGCGAAACACGCCCACTTCTGCCGAAATTCCAAGATCCGAAGACCCGAGACGAACGCCGGTGAACCCGCCGTACACCGGTTCATCATATTGAGCGTCCTCCGTGAGCGGGATCGTGCCGACCACTCGCAATCCACCATACGGCGTAAGGCGTCGCTTCTCGCCGCCCGACACAATGAGCGTTGCCTCCCCCTCACCATGTGTCGCGTAGTCAACGATTCCACCACCAACCTGTATCGCGACACCCGGTCCCAATTTGTTGGACTCTCCGTCGAGCCGCCGTTTATACGACAGCGTGACCCCGCTTCCGGACGCAAACCGAATGCCCACATCCGACCGCGGCGACAATCCCCGGCGCGCTTCAACATCCAGCCCAATTTTTGCACCGTCACTCGGCAACTTCTGCAACTCCAAAGTGTGCGGAATGATGTACGTGCTCACGGTTTGTTGCGTGACACCCTCCGGAGCGGTCCGCGACGTCGAACCCACGACATACGGAATACACGCTCCGTAAATGCCGGTAAACCCAACCAGCAAAAACAGTCGAACAACGGTTTCACTTTTCATCACTCTCCGAACCTCGTCGCAGGGATTGGTGACGGACGTCGCAAAGTTGCGCTTGTTACTCGAATAGAACAACCACCGTTCCGAAAACCCGAGCCCAATTCCGGAAATTGCTGCCGCGCGCACTTCAACCGTCGCTGCACACTCAGAAATCGGCGTGAAAGAGGCTTCTACTGAAAAACCAGTTGACAAAACTCGCGGCAACTCTCATACTACTGGAACTTCCGTAGCCTAGGACAAGTGATGGACGATATCTACTTCCCACCGCGCGAACTCGAAGTCATGAGCAGCCTCTGGCGCCGTGGCTCCGCAACCGTCACCGAAGTGCGCGACGACCTGGGCGAGGCGCTCGCCTATACCTCGGTATTGTCCGCACTGCAGACCCTCGAGGAAAAGGGATTCGTGCGACATGAGGCCGAGGGGCGCGCGTATCGCTACTTCCCCGCCGTTGGTGCAGAGCGTGCGGGTGGCAGCGCGTTAGCGCGTATTCGTGAGTCCATCTATCACGGCTCCGCCGAACGCATGTTTGCCCAATTGGTAAGCGACAAGAAACTGGGCCGTGGTGAACTCGAACGCATGCGTGCGCTGCTCGCCAAACGCCTCAAGGATGAGCCAGCAAGTTCATCGGAGGGCGACAAATGACAATCGCGTGGATGTTGTACGCACTGGGCGTAGGCGTGCTGGTCGCAATCGCGGCGGCAAGCGCCGAGTGGGCGTTGAAATCCGCGCAACGTTCGGTTCGGTTTGTGTGGGTGAGCGCGATCGCAATCACGTTGCTCTTTACACTCGTCGCGCCGCTCCGGGTACCGAAGCCACAGGCAAGGGTAACGTTGCCCGCTTTGACATTGATAGAAGCGCCAGTCGTAACTGCTGCAGCGCCAACGTGGTCGGAAATGATTGTTGCAAACGGTCGCGCCGCACTCAATCTGCTGGTGCTGCCGGTCCAGAAAACAATCAATGCAGCGAAATCTGTTTCCGCGGTGGCCAACATTAGCGCGAGTGTGTTCTGGCTGCTCTCGGCAATCATCGCATTTGTGGTACTGCTTACCGTCTACGTACGCTCCATGCGCGAAAGTGTGCGCTGGCCGCTTATGAATGTGTTAGGCCGCACGGTGCGCGTTGCACCTGACGTTGGACCGGCCGTGATGGGAGTAGCCCCACCCGAAATCATCATACCGCGCTGGGTGCTCAAGCGGGATGTGGAAGAGCAGCGTTTGGTGCTGGAGCACGAAAGCGAACATGTGCGCGCGCATGACCCCTTGCTGTTGGTGTTTGCGTGTGTTGCGGTAGCGCTGATGCCATGGAATGCCGCAGTGTGGTTCATGTGGTCGCGTTTGCGACTCGCTGTCGAACTTGATTGTGATCGGCGCGTGTTGTCGCGCGGTGTTCGGAAGCCGGCCTATGGCGAATTGCTGGTTGAGCTCTCAAGCCGCCGTCCGTGGAATTCGTTGGCCATGCCCGCATTTTCGTGGGGCACTTCACACCTTGAAAAGAGATTGGTTGCCATGACTGCTCGACCGGAACGATTCAGTGTCGCTCGCCGATTGGCGAGTGGTGGTGTAGTTGCCCTCGCGTTGGTGGCTGCGTGTCAATCGGAAATGCCAACCGGCGCAGAAGTTGCCGCAATGGATGTCAGTACCATGACCGCGCGTGTCCCAGGCGTTTCCGATTCAACCATCTTCTTCGTGAACGAGCGGAAGGTGTCGCAGGCCGACGCGAAAGCGATTTTGGCCACGGACATCAGCAGTGTTGAAATCAAACGCTCGACGAAGAGTCGACCGGTTTCGGAAGTACATGTTACGCTCGCCAACGATTCGACACGAAAATTGCGTGTGGGGTCAACGGGAGATAGCAGACATAATACGGCGCTCGGCGACGAAGTCATCGAAGTTGCTGGCAAAACTGGGGTGACGGTTACCGGCGATTCCATCACGACGCGTTTGCGTTCAACGCGCGATCTGTCTCTTGTAGCGCCGGAGAAGGCAGGTGCGATGGAGCTCGCGCCCCTTCGCCGCACGAACACAACAACTGTCATGACTGATTCGAGGGTAGCAACAGTTGGTGGTATGCCCAGGTTCATTTTTCGTGATCCTTCTTGTCTGCCCACAGGCAGCGTGAAACTTACGAACATCCTGATCAAGGATGGCGAGATGGTGAGCGCTCACGGAGTAGCGTCGGCAGACGTTGCCCCAGCGACACGCCCGTGCAACACCGGGTCACCACTTTTTGTCATCGATGGCGTGATCGTAGAAAACGGATCTCTTGACGCGGCGCAGTTGAAATCGATGGATGTAGAGAGCATTGAAGTGATTAAGGGCGCCGCTGCCTCGCGACTTTACGGTGAGAGGGCGGCCAATGGTGTTATCCTGATCCAAACGAAGAAATAACGCCTCCTTCAGTAGTTTGAAATAAGAAGGCCCGCCTCGGAAAC
>JBDUBA010000306.1:0-5275 GCA_040004335.1 Gemmatimonas sp. | reverse complement strand
GAATCACGACAAGATCTACATGAACGATCTCGAAGAAGCGAAAGATCGCGTCATGTTGGGCGCCGAACGGAAGTCGCTCGTCATGAAGGACGAAGAACGTCGCCTCACGGCGTTCCACGAAGCCGGACATGCGGTCTGTGCAATGCAGGTGGTCGGTAACGATCCTTTGCACAAGGTGACGATCGTACCGCGTGGCCGTGCGCTTGGAATCGCGTTCACGCTGCCCGAAGACGATCGTGTGTCGGTCACGCGTCAGCAGCTCGAGGCGCGTCTGGTCATGGCGTACGGTGGTCGTGCCGCCGAAGAAATTGTGTTCGGTCACGATCGCGTGACCACGGGTGCGGCCAGCGACATTCAACAGGCCACCAATATTGCACGTCGCTACGTCGCGCAGTGGGGGTTGTCCGATGCCATTGGTCCAATTCTCATCGGCGACGTGGAGCAGGAGCTGTTCCTGGGCCGCGACATTCAGTCTCGCCGCGAAGTGTCCGAGAAAACCGCGCAGATGGTCGATGAGGAAGTGAAACGCGTGTTGTTCAACGCTCATGCGCGCGCCGTCACGGTACTCACTGAACATCGCTCACTCTTGGAAATTGTAGCGGCGCAGTTGCTCGAACGTGAAACGCTCACGCGCGATGACATCATTCAACTGAAAGCCGGGAAGACGCTTGGACCTCGTCCAACGGACGATTTCCCAAGCGCGTCCATGCCCGCGGCACCTTCCGTACCGCTCATTTCGCGTCCGATTGTTCCGCCGCTCATGGGTGGACCGGAACCGTCACCGGCGTGATTCGCGCTCCCGAATGATGGGGTTGCACTGCACTAACGTTTTCCATGACCGGCCGCGCAACACGCGGCCGGTTTTTGGTTGTCCGCTTGTGTGTTCGCGTTCTGTCGCAACATCGCCTCCTTGTGCGAGGTTGTCGTGGTGCGTGGTGAGGGAATGAACGATCTGGCGTTGTTTCGCGCGATGTCGTTTGGGTGGCGCGACCTCATCGAAATCTTCGTGGTCGCGTTTATTTTCTATCGCGTATTGCTGCTCATTCAGGGCACGCGCGCGTTTCAGATGTTAACGGGCATTGTCGTACTCGCACTGGTTTATGCAGTGGCGTTTCTACTCAAACTGTCGATGATCACCTATCTGCTGGGGATTGTCTTCACGTACGGAGCCTTTGCGCTGCTCATCATCTTTCAGCCCGAGTTGCGCGCAGGCCTCGCCCACATCGGCCAATCGCGTATGACACATCTGTTCAGGCGACCGGACACCGGCAACATTGAGGATGAAATTGCCGACGCCGTCGAGCGCCTGGTGCGGTCGGGCATTGGTGGT
This sequence comes from Gemmatimonas sp., assembly GCA_040004335.1. GTDB lineage: Bacteria > Gemmatimonadota > Gemmatimonadetes > Gemmatimonadales > Gemmatimonadaceae > Gemmatimonas. Next base: position 3,945 of record JBDUBA010000306.1, on the reverse strand, counting down.
ATTGTCGCGGTCGAGCGCGAGATGTCGCTCACCGACTATGTGGAGAGTGGGGCCTCGATGCAAGCGAAAGTATCGGCCGATTTAATCACCACCATTTTTACGCCGTATTCGCCGATGCACGATGGGGCTGTACTCGTGCGCGGCGACAACATCATTGGTGCGGGGTGTATTCTGCCGCTTTCACAATCGATTGTGGCCGATCGCGCGCTGGGTACGCGACACCGCGCCGCCATTGGATTGAGCGAAGAAACCGATGCAACCGTTATTGTTGTGTCGGAAGAACGATCGATCATTTCCGTCGCGCAGAACGGCGTGCTACAACAAAATCTCTCGTCAGTGCAGGTGCGGGACTTGTTGGCCGGACGTGTGCCACGATCAACGGCCGAGCATCCAATTCCCGAATTGAAAACGTGAGCAGGTTGTGGTGACGGTTCAACGCGCGGGTGCACCGGCGAGACCACGTGCCACAATAAATTTGGGGCCGGGTGCGTTGGCAATGCTGATGTCGGTCGCTGCGCTGTTGCCGGTGTATCTCGCGACCGCAGCGCCCGATCTGACCTTCTGGGATGCGCCTGAATTTATCACGGCGGCGCACACGATTGGCATTCCGCATCCACCGGGCACGCCACTCTGGGTCATCACCGCGAAAGTGTGTTCGATGATTTTTGCCGCGCGCGGCCCGGCGAGTGCCGTAACGATGCTGTCGATTCTTGCAACGGTCGGTGCGTGCGCGCTGGGCGCCCGATTGATTTCGCGATGGTTACACGGACGTTCGGGTGCTGTGAGTGCGTTAGCCGCCGCGGTGGGCGCCGGAACCATGACGAGTGTGTGGTCTAACGCGACGGAAACGGAAGTGTACGCGATGTCGTTGTTGCTCGCGGTTGCGTTGGTGAGTGCCGGCGATCGCGCGGGACAACCTGGCGCTTCGGACGATGTGCGACATCGTGCGCGCGCGTTACTCGCATTTCTGGCTGGACTCGCCGTACCGATGCATCTGAGCGCACTGGTTGCACTTCCGGCCGCGGTGGCGCTTGCGTGGCACGGACCACGTCCGCGCTGGCGAGACGTTTTTGTGTGGGCCTCGCTGGCAATGTTGGGACTATCGGCCGTTGCAATTTTACCAATCCGTGCACATTTCGCACCCGCGCTGAATTCGGGGAATCCAATTGATTTGCGCTCGCTCTACGCCGTGTTGACGCGCGAACAATATGCGGTGGCTGGACTCTGGCCACGACGGGCTCCGCTTTGGATTCAATTCGGCAATCTCTTTGAATGGGCCGACTGGCAAGTCGCACTCGGCTTACGCGCCACGGTTGGTCCGTCGTGGGTACGCACGCCGCTCACGATGTTCTGGGGAATACTGGGTCTGTTTGGATTGCGGCAATTGTGGCGCACGGACCGACGCGTGGGCCGCGGTGTTGCGCTGTTGTTGCTGTCGGGAACCGCGGGCGTCGTGGTGTGGCTCAACCTTCGCGCGGGAACGAGTTTTGGTGCTGACTACCTTCCGGCGGGCGCGCTGCACGAAGCGCGGGAACGCGACTATTTCTTCGCGTTGGGATTCTGGACGTGGGGGTTACTGGCCGGAACGGGCGTGGCAGCGGTCGCCAACACACTCACCGCGCACATGGCGCGCCCACTTCGGAACTCGGTCCGCATCGCGCTCCTGGCGTTCGCCGCCATCCCGCTTGTGGCGAATGTGTCAGTCATGAATCGCACCCACGAACCCGAATCCTTGCTTCCACGCATGCTGGCCCGATTGCTGTTGGAATCGGTGCCGGAAGGCGGCGTGCTGGTTTCGGCGGGCGACAACGACACGTATCCGTTGCTGTATCTGCAGCAGGTGGAGGGGTTTCGCGATGACGTGGTGATTGTGACGGCGCCCATGCTGCCTGCGGTGTGGCACCGTGCGGCCTTGATGCGTAAAGGGGTGGTGCGGGACAGCAGTTTTGTTACGGGCTGGCTGGGATATTCAGAGTCGATGGCGGCCATTGGGCAAAATCTCGAGGCGCACCATCGACCGCTGCGGGTTAGTACGTATCTCTCGAAGAGTGAGCGTAACCAGTTGATGCCGGCGAGTGGGTGGGTACTGCAGGGCGTCGTGTATGCGCCAAGCGATTCGGTGGCGGCGGGCGCGGTGGGATTGGATGCCGCCGCGATTGCCAGAACGCGCGCTGAAATTCCGCCGTCGTTTTTGGCGCCGTTGACCGACTTCGAAGGGAGCCTCAGCCTCATGCAGCGATTGTTGCGCTGCGCGATGGTGACTTCGCTTGATGACCCGTTACTTGCTGGGCCCTGCAACGGCGGCTAACTTATTATGCTATATCATTTTCGGGGCCGTCAGCCGGGCATTTTTCGTTGCCGGTTTTGATGGAATTCCGACGGTTTCCTACAGCGTCGTGAACGTGATCGTGAACGGTGCAGCGAACGATGCCAGTCGAGCGCGATTGGATTACGAAGCGTTTGTCCGGGATCGTGTGGATCAAGTCCGGCAACGCATTGAAGCGGCAGTTGCCCTTGGCCGCGGCGCGAGCCAATCAAGCAATCCGCATGGTCAGCGACACGATGTGGTGTTGGTCGCAGTAACAAAAACGCACCCGGTCAGTGCGGTGATGGCGGCCTGGAATGCTGGCGTCCCCGATGTTGGGGAAAACAAAGTGCAGGAGGCCGAGGAAAAGATGACGGTGGCGCGTGCGAACCAATTGGCGGTGCGCTGGCATCTCATTGGGCATCTGCAACGCAACAAGGCCAAGTTGGCGGTTCGGTTCGACCTTGTACACTCGATCGACAGTGAACGTTTGGCGTTCGCCGTAAACGAAGCGGCGCTGGCTGCGGGAAAGGTGCAGGACGTGTTGCTGCAGGTGAACGTGAGTGGAGAAGGTAGTAAGGGTGGCGTGGCCGTTGCCGACGTGGCGTCATGCGCAGCGGCATTACATCGCTGCCCGAATTTGCGTGTGACCGGCGTGATGACCATGGCTCCGTTCGATGCGCCGGAAACGGTGCTGCGCACGGTGTTCAGCGGTGCCCGCGCTGTTGGACAGCAGTTGCGCGCCGAAGGCCATCCGGCCACCGAGTTGTCGATGGGCATGTCGGGCGACTACGAAGTGGCGGTGCAGGAAGGAGCAACGCTGGTGCGACTGGGAACCGTTCTTTTTGGACATCGAGCATCACCGTGAGCCTGGAATGACGGACGACGCCTTTCATCTGACCGCGCTCGATGCGCGGCGTTACGACTTCGGAAACGCGCTGCGCGGGTACGATCGCGCGCGCGTTGACCAATTCCGCGATCAGGTAGCGGAAGAACTCGAACGTCTGTCGCGCGCCAATCAGGAGCTGGAGGTCAAGGCCCGCAACTTTCACGAGCAGCTGCGCGCGTTTCGCGAACGCGACAAGGCGTTGAACGATGCCCTGATCAGCGCGCAGCAGCTGCGTGGCGAAATTCGTGAGCAGGCGCAGCGTGAAGCGCAGCTGATCATCCGCGAGGCGCAAGGTGACGCAGAACGTTCGCTGGATGTACTGCGCAGTGAAATCCGACGGGCGGAAGACGAGTTGCAGCAGCTGTGGCGCAATCGCCGGAGTTTTGTGCAGCAGTTGCGGCAGCTGACCGAGCGCCAGTTGCACGATCTTGAGAGTGCGGAGATGGTGTCGCCGCCCGCAGGTATTGCCAATGCCGACTCTGCCCGTGAAACACCGGCGGAAGTAATGCAGCGCATGCCGCAGCCGGAAGTTGTGCAGCGAGCACCACAACCGGAAATCGCGCAGCGCGCACCGCAGTCGGACAGCGTGCCGCGTGCGCGTCAACCGGAAATTGTGACCCGTTCGTCACAACCGGAATTCGTACAGCGTGCGCCACAACCTGAAATTGTGACGCGTGCTCTGCAGCCGGAAATCGCAGCACGTGCAACGCAGCCCGAACTCGTGCAACGATCCGCACAACCGTGGGCGCGG
>JBDUBA010000085.1:0-1599 GCA_040004335.1 Gemmatimonas sp. | reverse complement strand
CACAATTGCAGCCCAGGGAAGCGTGTCGGGAACTATCGTGGTTGTGTTTGGTGCGGTGCTTGCAGTTGCAGTTGTGTATCCAGTTGCAGTTGTGTATCCAGTTGCAGTTGTGTATCCAGTTGCGGTTGTGTATCCAGTTGCGGTTTCCGCAGTCCCATCTGCTGCGCGTTCCGTAGTTTTTTCTCCGGCAAATGCTTTTGCTGTTTCTGCAGTAGCCGTTGCCGCGAAGCCATCCGCCAACGGCACAACCGTCAAAAGAAGAGCCGAAGTAATCACAACGCGCGCAAACCGAACGCCGATCACGTACTTCATTGCGCGTCTGAACCGATCGTAATCTTGAGTGGCGTTCCCAACCGCTGCGCAAACTTGTCGAGATACCCCCACCAGTCGAGCACGTCTTTGAAATCGCCGCTGTCCGTCCAACCGGCGCCAATGTAGTGCACCACTTTCTCGCCGCTCTTCGCCGCCGTTACCGCAATGTAGTGGTCGTCAATTTCACGAAGCTCGCTTACACGCGCCTTGTCGAGCATCACCGCCGTGCCCAGATAACCGTGTCCACCGTGTTTCTTGTGCACCTGCGCCCAGCCCGTTACCCACGCCCACGGATTGGCGAGACTGCTTGATCCAACAAGCCCGTCTTTCTTCACCACACCAATGGCATACGGTGCCGAAGCCGCGCCCACAATTTTGAAGGTACTCTCTTCGCGATACAAATTCTGCCCCGCATCAATGACAAAACGTTTGGTCTCGGCGACCGTGTAACCCTTCATCTGAACGGGATCGTACGTGAGTTCAAACACACCGCGCACTGCGCCCATCGCAATGATGCGCGAGGTTTTGAAATTCACGAACTGTTTGATCTTGTTGTCTTGCCACAGCGCCGTTCCACCAGCGCCAAGCGTTGTGCCGACTTCAAAAAAGTCGGCGCCTTCGCCCGTGTCGACGTGATATTCATCGTGCCCTTTCGTGTACCACTTGTCGACGATGAGATCGCGCACACTCTTTGGCCACACGTCAATGCCGGCGGAAACGAGACTGTCTTTTGTGTGCCAGATGCCCTGTCCATAAATGCGGAAGGCAATGCGATCATTTTCCCACGCAATGTCATCACGCGTGCTGTCGTGATACACAAACGTTTTGGGCTTTTGCGGCGCCGCGGCCACCGCTTCAACCGCGAAGTTCTTCGATTCTTTCGGCCAGAAACTGGCCTGAAACACGAAATCGTCGATGGAGCCGTCGCCGTTTTCATCAACCGCCTGTGACGGATATTCAGTTCCAGTTGCAACCTCTCGCACGCGAATGCGATCCTTGGTTGCGTTCGGAAGCGCTTTCATCACCTCCGCCCAGGCGAGCGTGATGGTTTCGTCACGCCGCTCGATGGCGAGTGGATTGCTCACCTTGACTGACAATTTTGCTGTCTGGGCGGTGAGCGTTGGGCCCAACAGTGCAACGGCCGCAGAAATCCACGGCGCGAAACGTGTACGTGCCATCATCGAAGTGTCTCCAGTGAAACCGCGTCCATATCAGCGTAGTCCTGATTCTCTCCACCCATCGCCCAACAAAACGAATACGCGCTCGTGCCGCAGCCCGAGTGAATTG
>JBDUBA010000009.1:0-17952 GCA_040004335.1 Gemmatimonas sp. | reverse complement strand
CTCTCGTCGATGCTGCGCGAAGGCACCGAGCACCGCTCGGCCGATGCGCTCAACAACGATCTCGCGCTGCTTGGCAGCACCGTTTCGTTGTCGGTGGGTGCGGAAGCGGGGCGCGCGGACATCTCGACGCTCTCTCGCAACTTCGACAACACGATGGGCATCATGATGGACATGATGTTGCACTCCACCTATCCTGCGCCGGCACTCGAACGCTTGCGCACACAAGCGGTTGCCGCGTACACGCGGAGCCAGGATGTTGTCGGTGCGGTGTCTGCGCAGATCGCGCCGACGCTGTTGTACGGCGATCAGCCGTACGGCATTGTGATAACGGATGCCGATCTCACGGCGGCCACGCGTGATGATGTGGCTGCGCTCGCGAAGCAATTCTTCGTGCCGGTGAATGCCACCGCGTACGTTGTGGGAGACATGACGCGCGCTGAGGCGAAGCGACGGCTCGAAGCGGCGTTCAAAGGATGGACGGGCGGCAAGCGGCTCGCCGTCAAATACCCGGACGCGCCGGTGCTGGGACCGACGACGGTGTACTTCGTCGACATGCCGAACAAACCGCAGTCGCAGGTGCTGCTCGCGCGCACGCTCGTACCGGAGTACTCGCCCGACATGGCGAAGCTCGACGTCACGAACATGATTCTCGGTGGCCTGTTCGCTTCACGGCTCAACTCCAACATCCGCGAAGCGAAGGGCTACAGTTATGGTTTCAACTCGCGGCTACAGTGGCTCAAGGGGCCCGGCAGTCTGCGCGCGCAAGGTGCGGTGACGCGGGAGAAGACCGATAGTTCACTCATCGAAGCGATGAAGGAAGCACGCGGCATGGCCGGCGCGATTCCCGTCAAGGCGGAAGAACTGGAAGGGGCAAAAAATTCGCGCACGCTCTCACTCCCGGCGCAGTTGCAGTCGATTGATGGCATTTCTGCTGTCGTCTCGCGCATCGTGGATGACGGGTTGCCGAAGGACTGGTGGTCGCAGTACATAGCGGCCGTAAACGCCACTACGTCGGCCGACGTCGCGGCGATGTCGAAGAAGTACTTCGATCCTGATCACCTCGTGGTGCTGATTGTCGGTGACAAGGCGAAAGTCTTCGACAGCATCAAGGCGACGCACATTGGACCCGTCGTGGAGCTCGACAAGAAAGGCAAGCGCATTCCCGTGCCGATGTAACACACGGTTGACGTTACGCGGGGAGTAGAACGGCCTACTCCCCTTTGTAATGCGCTAGAACGCGAACACCAATCCGAACATGATTGACGGAAACACCTTCAGGTACTTCCGCACGTCGTCCTGCGTCTTGGTTTCCTGATTCTTCACACTCTGCGCGAGTAGCGCGTTGTTGCCGGGGTTGGTCGCCGTGAGACTCAGCGTTGGTTGTCCAATGGCCGCGCCCACATCGAATACGAACTTGATGCCTTTGTGCGCGTTCGCCGGCGTGCCAAATCCAAGTCCAAGATACGGTAGCACCGATGGGAATTTCCCGCTGCCGTTAAGCGTTCCAACTTGCGCGGAGGTGTACGTCGTATTGTCGATTTCAAAAGTCGAACCGTGTGGTACGCCGACGCCCGTGAACTCAAGCGGATTCGTTACGATACCGCCCGTAATGTGAAACTTCTTGCGTGCACCCGGATAGAGGTCAACCAGCGCAGTAACCGAATGCAGTTTCAATTTCGCGTCGAACGAAATGTCGTCTTGATCTTCGGTCGTGCTGTGACTGAAGAGATTGAAGCCAACGCGTGCGCCAACGTGTGGAACGAGGAGTTTGTTAACCTCAGCGCCGATGCCAAGTGTGCCGACGCGGAGGCCGACTGACATGTCCGCGCCGTGCGCGGACGAACCCTGCGCTGCGAGCACCGCGGGCGCCAGGAACAGTACTGCGAACACGCTTTGAATACGCACGGTTGTTTGATTGAAGGAGGTGGTACGGTCGTGAGAGGTAATACAGTCGTGAATAGACTCGCGCCCTACGGCTTCGGCAACGTCGCCCGGTAGGCGTTGACTGCGTTAACCGTGGCCGTCACGCGCACATCAGCGACTTTGCGGCCGAGGTCCTGCAGCCACTTGAGCGACTGGAACTTGACGCCGTTGATCGAGTCCTGGCCGACCTTTTTGCGCTGATCAAAACGGATCGACTGCGGATCGGCGAGAGCCATCGTTGCGTCGATACCAAGCTCTTCGTGCAGGCCGCTGGTGCCCTGACTGGCGCCAATCTTGATCCCCTCAGGAATCTTGAGCTCGTTCTGGATGTAGGGCTGGACCACGCTGGTGTGGTTGTAGTACTCGGGGATGTGTTTGAAGTAGACCTTGTCCGGACTGTCGGCATAGACCTTGGTAAGTGAGTCTGCGGCCGCTTGCATCCCCCGGCCGTTTCCACCGCTATCGCCCATGTAGTAAACCTCCTTGAATCCCATGCTGCGGAGGTAGTTGCCCATGTCGTACAGCACTGCGGTGTAGGTCGCCTGCGAAAGCATCGGACCGGCCTTGCCGAGGCGGATGGCGGCGCCGGCGTTGCCCGGCTCCAGCGTGACGAGCGGCGCGACCAGTGTCTTCCCCATTTTGCGGGCAATCATCTCGCCCAAAAGCTTGATGTTGATGTTGTGCTTGTTCATCTGGAGGTTACCGTCGTTGTCCTCCACCCCTCCGGTCATGATCAGCACCGTTGTGTAGCCGTCCTTGATCATGTCACGGAACTCGGGCTGGGTGAGCTCCTCGAGCCACACCGTGTTGATGCCGCCAATCGTGCGGGGCTTGTTTGCCGCCGCCTCACGGGCCGCTATCTGCTCCGGCGTCTGAGCCCCGCGGCCACCACCACCGGCGCGACCAGCACCACCGGCGCCACCAGCACCGCCCGTCACCTGCGCGGAGGCGTTCGCCGCGAGCAGTGGCAGCATCAACAGAACCATCAGCTTTGTTCTCATCACGTCTCCTGGCGGGGGTCAACTTGCTCCGGAAACCCGAAGCCGGTAAAACTCAGCGGCGTATACGGCGAGCCGATTGGCAGCCGGGACTTGGAGCATCCGCTCCGCCTGAATCTGGCGGACAGGGACGTGGGCCGCCAACTGAGGGCACGGTGAGGCACGTGTGGGGCGCGCTCGACGCGCACGGCCCCCGCTGTTCTTCCCGGAAAGTCGGCCGACGAATTATCACGGCGGTCCGACCTCTCAAGTTACCGTGCGTTGAAGCCGACAAGCGAAGTTCTGGTGCCCGCATCATAACCCGCGATGTGCGGTGACAATCCACGCGCGCGCGTCGAACCACACGCCGTCGCTCGTTCGGTGGGCGGCCATCGTGTCGCGTAGCCGAGAATGCGTACGCGCGCGCTCATGGGCCGTCTGTGAATTCACCGCGCTTATCACACTCGCGAACCGCGATACGAATTCAAACGCGCGCTCGACTTCAGGGCCGTAATACACTGGTTCGCGCACCGCTTGCAGAGTGACGTCGACAAAGGTGGCCGCGTGCAAGATGCTCCGCACCGTTTGTTCGTCGCCTAACGAGAAAGCTGAAGACCCCGGCTCCGGCCCGGCCGACGCGGTGATGTTACCGACCAGCGCGCGGTGGATCGCGACGTCAACAGAAGCGCGCGGAAGTAATTCCCACTATCGCACTCACCGCACCCAATCCACCTGCGGCGATGGATAGAAGTTGATCCCCAGTAACCGCCACCGCGGCGCATGCCCCGCAATACGCACGCGAAAATCCTCCCAACTCCGCGACGTCTGTGCGCTCCAGCCCACCTCGGCAATTGCCGGCAGACGCGGCACCATCAAATATTGTGCTGCATTCAGATTCTTCACCGTCTCGCTCCACAACGGAGCCTCAACACCGACAATCGCATCCTCCGTGAGCCCGGGTGAATAGGTTGCCGGATCCCAATCGTACGCCGTTCGCAACTCGATGTAGCCGGCCCAGCGCAGGCCGACTTCAGTCTGCGACGTGTACTTCATGTCAACGTAGGTTCGGGGCCCGGGCGACATGATCAGCTTGTTGCCTTGTCGCACTGCGAGAAGCGCCGTGTCGCTTCGCCACAATTGCGCAATTGAATTCGGACGAAGCTTTGCTTTGCCGATCTCTTCCCAACCGATCATTGTCTTGCCGTACTTCTGCACAATGCGCTGCGCACGCTCGACAAAGTGTATGTACTCCGGCGTCTTGAGCACCTCCACCTCATCGCCACCAATGTGGATGTATTTGCCTGGCGTCATCGCGGCGAGTTCGCGCACCACGGCGTCAACAAACTGATACGTGAGTTCCTTGTTCGCGCAAAGCGCACTCCAACCCACACGAATACCGGTGTAAACACCGGCCGGTTGCGTGCCGGGTCCATAAATGTTAGGCGTAGCACGACTGCATCCCAGCTTGGGATACGCGGCGATTGCGGCATTGGTGTGCCCAGGCATATCGATCTCGGGCACGATGGTGATATACCGCTCGGCCGCGTACTTCACGATCTCGGCGTAATCGGCCTTCGTGTAGAAGCCGCCCGACGCGCCGCCCACTTCACTACTGCCCCCAACACGCGTCAGCTTTGGCCACGACGCGATCTGGATGCGCCATCCCTGATCATCGGCCAAGTGCAAATGCAGCGTGTTGAACTTGTACAGCGCGAGGAAGTCGATGTGTTGCTTGACCTCATCGACGGTAAAGAAATGTCGCGCCACATCAAGCATCGAACCGCGCCAAGGGAAGCGCGGTGTGTCGATTATGCGTCCCGCCGGCACCGCAACTATCGGCGCCAGTCGCAACGTGCTTTGTTCTGCTTCAATGCCAAACGGTAGCAGCTGCCGCAATGTCGTCACACCGTAAAACAATCCTGCGGGTTTTGTCGCGATAATGCGAAGCGTATCTGCGGTAATGTCGATCGTGTACGCCTCGTTACCCAAGGCCGCGCTGGTGTCCAGGCGCAACACGACGACGTTTGCTGGCGACTGCGTTGCAATTGACTGCGTTGCAGATGACTGCGTTGCAGGCACTGCGTTCGGCGACACTCCACCGGTTCCGCGAGCGCCGCCTCGTGTTGCGTTGGCTGCCGTTCGCACGCGCGACACCGGCAGCGGAAACGCAGTCGACTTGCGCAGAATTCGCGCGAGAAACTCGGCCGAACGCGATACTTCCGCAGGACCGTCGGCAACAATGGTTGTCGTCGCGCCGAAGACAAAGGGAGCGGTAGCCGCGCTGGTCACGCTTGCGGGCCGCGGCACCACGCGATGCTCCAACAGGTTCGTGAGCGAAGGCGACACCGCAGGCGCAGGCGTCGTGACGGTTTGCGCGAGGACGGGCGTGGCAAACACGCTCAACAGCAGCGGTAGCCTGCACCAGCGGAATTCGGTTGGCATGACGCAAATCTAAACACGGCTTGCTGGCCTGCAGGGGTGCGCACAGCCGCGCTTGCTGCAGCGATGCAACAAGGTGTCGGGGGGTCGACAATTGTCTCGAGCCGTTTCCCGTCTCGAACGATTGCTCAGCCACGTACTTGACTGCGCCCAATCTCAGTGCGGCCAATGGCGTGCTCGGAAACTGGCTCACGAACCCGCTCAGCCTGAACGCCAACTGGATCAGTTCTCCGGCGATTCCAAACAGCTGGACGATCGGAACAGAAGTCGCGATCATGTATCAGTTCAACACGCTCGGCGCGACAAACGTAGTGGCGAGATTTGGCGTGGACAACGGCATCTACGCGTGGCTCGATGGCACGTACCTACTCGGGCGCCGCGATCCAGGTGGCGTGAGTCTTGGTGAGTACACATTGGGGCTGGGTAACCTGTCCGCGGGAACGCACTTCCTGCAGCTTCTGGTTGAAGATCATGGATCGGCAAACGGTTACGCAGTGGATATCAAAGCCGACGAATTCATTCCCGGACCGGCGCCCAGACAACGCGCTGCTTTCTCACCGATACGATACCACGCGCGGTGGAGCAATTCCCGCCAAGGGCTGTACGACATCGTCGGGCTTTGCCTCCACACTGATTTGCCGACAAGCAATCACCATCGAACGGAGGAGTGAATGACGCGGTCCAGTAAGGATTCAGAAAAGGAAGTCGTCGCGGTGTACACGCGCTTGCTCGAGGCATGGAACCGGATGGACGCCAAGGAATTCGCTGCATTGTTTACAGAAATGGGCAGCTGCGTCGGATTCGATGGCTCTCAAATGAACGGCCGAGCGGAGATAGCGGCGACACTTGGCGACATCTTTGCCAACCACAATACTGCGGCATACGTGGCGATCGTGCGCGAAGTACGCGCGCTGAACACGGAGGTGACGCTGCTTCGAGCGGTTGTGGGCATGGTGCCTCCGGGAAAATCAGAGCTGCTACCAGCGAGGAACGCTGTTCAGAGTCTCGTGCTCGCAGCAGAAGCAGATCAGTGGAGAATTGCTCTTCTACACAACACGCCGGCTACGTTCGACGGACGGCCGCAGTTGGTCACAGAACTCACTGCGGAACTGCGCGAGGCGCTTCGCACCGGGAAGACGGTTGTCGGCGCGTGATGACGGGAAGTTGCGCCTGGTCGTGCGCACGTCGCACTTTGAATTATTTTATTCTCCATGATTCGTCCACTCTGGGTATTCGGTATTCTCGCGCACCTCTGCTTTCCGGGCCCGAGCGCGCTGCAAGCAGCTCCCGCCCATGCGATGCAACAGACGTCGATCATTGGCTGCTACCGCGCAGACCGGCCGCTCGGCACCGCTGCATCAGCCGATGGCGTGCCAGGTGCGATTGGCCGTGAGATCGGTGAACAAGGCGACGCCCTGCTGGCGCTCGCCACATTCCAATTGCTGGCGAATGGGCGCGTGGATCGCCGCGGCACGGTAGCGCAATCGTGGTGGGCGCGCGGCAGTCACTGGGAATTGGCGCGCGACACGTTACACGTGACACTCTCAACACGAACGTCGGGCTGGGCCTTGCACTTGCGCCGGTCGCCTGCAGCAGGTGACAGTGTCTACGTTGGCGTTGCACACTATCTAAGCGACGTCGTCGTGAAGGATACGACCGCATGGAAACCACCGCGCGTGTTGGTGCGCGTGCGCCGCGAAACCTGCGCCAACCCCGCCTAACGTAAATTGTTGCAGACAAACGCATGCAGCTACGCGATGTAATCGCGGCGCTCTCGCTCCGCGCACCGCAAACTATTTGAGCGTTCGCAGCAGAACGCGGCGGTTGTGCATCCCAGGAAAAACCATCGTGCGAATCACCGATCGCGTGCTGCTGTGTGGGGGGCTGCTGAGCGGAGCGGCCGCGCTACTGCATGTTGGGGTTATCATCGGCGGGCCGGCTTGGTACCGGTTTTTCGGGGCTGGCGAACGCATGGCGCGGATGGCCGAGCGCGGGTCCAGTGTGCCGGCGCTTATGACCGGTGGGATTGCCGTGCTGCTGGGCCTTGCGGCACTGTATGCCGTGTCTGGCGCCGGGGTGATCCGTCCGCTGCCCCTCCTGCGTCCTGTATTAACGCTGATTGCGTTGGTCTATCTGATTCGTGCAGTGGGTGGTGTGCCGGCGGTGTTATTTGTGGACACGCCGTACATGCAGATGTTGAAGGGGCGCATGACGTTCATGTTGATCACCTCCGTGCTCTGCCTGGGGATCGGTCTTTGTTATGCGATCGGGGCGGCCGGACTCTGGCGGCGGAATACCCTCGTTGCTCAGCGTTCGGAGATCCGGACGTAAACGTCTGATGATTGGCACACTTTGCTGCGGGCTCTACGAACACCGTTCCTTGCAAATTGAGAACACAGGGTCGCAAATGTATATGACGTTATCTTTTGCGCCGAGAACAGAGATCATGTGGTCGCAAAACGACGAATTCATGGCGTTGGCGTTTTTTCATTCTTCCATCAAGTTCGCGAGAAATCCATCTGGAGCGGTGGACAGTCTCGAACTGCATTATGGTGGTGATGGCAAGAACATCATCAAAGCGATCAGGAAGAGATAGATAACGAGCGCGAACGCTCTGGCGTACATTGCCCCCGAATATTGCGCTCCCAACGCGCAATCACATCTCGCGTTTGCAATCGCCGTACTATTTTGGAGAAGCTCACAATCGCCTCAGTTTGCCAAACCCAATAACTCGCGCGCGTAGCGCCGGTGACCGTCATGTCGGTATCCAGACAACAGCTCAATATCATCATTGAAGACGGGACGGCGCGCGCCACGCTGTTTCTCCCATCCGTATTGAATCACGCCCGATCGGCGGTGCTGATGTACATGGACGGCATTGCGTTCCGTGAGTCGCTGCATGAGATGGCCATGCGTTATGCTGAAAACGGATACGCGGTGCTGTTGCCCGACTTGTTTTATCGCTTTGGACCTTACGACCCATTCGATGCGAAGACGGCATTTGTTACCGACGAGTCGAAAGCCAAAATATTCGGCATGATTCGCGGCACCACCCAGGACATGACCCGGCGCGATGGTCGCGCGTTTCTCAGCGTGTTGAGCGACGCGGGTGCCGATGGTCCGGTTGGTGTTGTTGGTTACTGCATGGGTGGTGCGCGCGCCTTACACGCCGCCGCTGCGTTTACCGATCGCGTGCGCGCTGCCGCCAGTTTTCACGGCGGCCATCTTGCCAGTGACGCGCCAGACAGCGCACATCTCGCAGCGGCCAGCATTAAAGCTCGCGTTTACATCGGGTGCGCCGGCGTTGACCCAAGTTTTCCGCCGGAACAATCCGCGAAGTTGGCGGAAGCGTTGCGACGCGGCGAAGTGGACCACGTGATTGAGAATTATGTCGGCGCCGCCCACGGTTGGACGATTCCGGATACGAACGCGTACCACGAAGCCGGAGCCGAGCGACATTGGAAGCGGGTACTGACGTTGTTTGGAGAGGCGTTGTAGTAAATGCCTGTTGCGAACATTCCTTCTGCAACGCGCGATTACGTGTCATTCGTTTGCGCCTGCTGGTAGGGCGCTACAGCCGCGGCCCATTGATCAAACTCGCTTTTGCGAAGCGATGAAGGTCAGGTAATGCGGCAGCGCACTGACAGGCGTGAGCAATGATTTCATCCGTTTGTCGCATCCGCTCCGCTATCGATCCATCACCGGCAAATATTCGCGCCACGGGCCCACCGCTTCGCGATACTGCTTCGCCATCACGCGCGCGATCTGCGCAATGTGCCCCAAATCGTGCGCCGTCCACGTTGCCAACAATTGTCGCAACGTCACCGCACCAAACGCGGGATGTTCGCCCGTCAACGCGAATTGTTCATCACGCAAATTCCAGTCGCGCACGAGTTGCAAATTCGCCGTACGCAATTCCTGAAACTCATCCAGCAGCATCGGGAGTGTTTTTCCCTCACTCTCCCGAAATTGCGCGAATCGGTCGAACAGCTCAAACTTTCGATGCTCGCCCTGCGCCAGTATCACGCGCGCACGTGTGACCCAATCAGCACGCTCGCCGTGTACCATGTGCCCGACAATGACATAGGGGCTCCACGTTTCCGGCCCCTCCGTTGCATCAATCCACACGCTCGACAAGCCCGCGAGCATCGCCCGCAGCACCCCGGGTGTCCGCTCCAGCACGGCCGTTCCATCGGAAAGTTGGTAGTCCATGCACTCAACATGCGGCCGCGCCGTCGCACAATCGAGGGGAAAATGGCAATCGCGTACGGCGATACGCTCCGGACCAGGTTGTCGTATCCCACCCGAAGCCTCGGCAGCGCCAGCTGAGTATTAGCTTCGACGATGACCGTTCGCCCCAGATCTCGCCAACGCCTCCACTCGCGTGCGCTGCTATGGCCGCTACTTGCATTGCTGGCGGCGTGTACGCCGCGCGGGCCTGTCGCTTCGGCCGCCGACGCCAACAGTTATGCGAGCCGAGTGGTGTTTGCGCTGGACGGTGTCAACTACAGTGACATCGTTGACGCGCGGAAGCACGGCCTCTTCAGCGGCTTTCGCGCGCCAAGCCGGCTCATCTCGACGTTTCCGTCAATCAGCGACATCGCGTGGCACGAAATCCTGGGCGTGCTCCCGCCACGCGGATATCAGCGCATGTACTACTCGAACGCGCAGGAAGTCGTGGTGGGCGAATCGTTGGACGCCATCAAACCCATCGAATTTGAAGAACGCATGGACATGGCCTTCGACACAAAATTCCACCATCTCGGCGCGTATCTGATATCCAATCGGGTGGCGCGTGGTGAAGTCGACACCGACGTACGCGACTTTTTTCAGTTTCATAATCAGAAGACGGTATACATCTACAACGTTGGTCCCGACGCGCTGCAGCATACCAAAGGTGATCTGGGCGCATATCTCCGGCACCTGGACCAGCGACTGGCGGGATTACAAACAGAATATCGTCGTCGCACGGGTCGCGAACTCGAGGTGGTGATGCTGTCCGATCACGGCCACAACAAATTCCCGGGCGGCAAGTTCGTTCCCATCGAAAAGACGCTCAAGAGTAATGGTTTTCACATAGTGCGCGAAATACGCGCACGCAACGATGTCGCTTTCAGTGTTGATGGCGTAACCACGGGTTTCGGCGTGTTTTGTGCCACCGATTCCGTGTCATCGGTGGCGAAGGTGCTGGCCAATATGGAAGGCGTGGAGTTGGTGAGCGCGAAACTCACGGATTCAACCTTTGACGTCATGCGCGGCACCCTGCGCGGTCGCATCGACGCGCGCTACTCAACATCGGGCGACACCTATCGGTACGTGCCGCAAATGGGCGATCCGTTGCAGTTCGCACCGATCATCGCCACCATGCGCGCCGAACACGCGCTCGACGCCGACGGTTTTGCCGACATGGAAACCTGGAAGCGTTACACGATGACCGCGGAGTTTCCCGTCGCAGTCCCGCGCATTGTTCGTGGACACACGGTAGTTACACTGAATCCTGCGCCCATTCTCGTTTCAACCTTCGTCAACTATCGAATTGGTCTCGGGCTGGCCTCGGTCACCGATCGCCTGCTTTCGCTGGGTGGCACGCACGGTTCACTGAGCACACCCAGTTCGGTTGGTGTTCTGATGACGAACTTCCGGGATACACACGACGACATCACAACAACCGTCCGTGCGCAACTCGATAATTTCAGCGACCTTGGGGCTGTCCAATACAAGAAGTCGGGTGGTCGATTGTCGAGCGGATGGCTGTTCGCCAACGATCCGCGCGGTCCGTTTCGCAATTTGGTTGACGTACAAATGAAGGAATCATCCGGTGCCAACAAAGCGACAGCGTTGGAAGTGTGGCTCACTCCGAAGCAGCTGGCGTGGAGCCGTGACGCAGGTGCATTTCGCGTGCAACTACGCTCAGTGAACACGGCCTCGGAGTTTGGACAGGTTGTCGCGGCTATTGACCTTCCCATGCATGCCGACACATCACAAGCAACCGTCACCGCTGGCTGGCGCAGCACAACCGATCGCCTTCGTGCGTACGTGCTGTGGTCGGACCTCCGATTCCCCGCGCTCGCCCCCCGCACTGCATATGATTTGCGCGTGTTGATTGACCGCAAAATGGATCAATCGCCAAATCACACTGGCAACGGCGGCGAGGAAATTGCATCGTTCCGGGTGTATACGGACGCAGAGGGCCGTCTCTGGCCGTACTGAAGCGTCACCGTTCCCCATTCGTTTGCGTTCAATCACACGCGACCACGCCGCACACCAGAAGCGTACCCATTCCACAATCGTTCGCGCAGAACAACCGCTCCTTTGTAACACACTCGACACGGAGAAAGCATGAATCGCAAATTGTTGCTGTTCGCCATCGCTCTCGCACTTCCGCTTGCGCCCAGCTTCGCGCAAAACACAGCGCCGGGTAGTTACAAGGATTGGAACAAGGTCGACTCGGTGACAATTGTGCAGTCGTTCAAGTTTGCCGACTACACAAAACTTGTCGTCGCTCCGCTCGACAAAAGCGAAATCAAGATGCCGGCCGAGTCGGACAACACGTACGCACCTACCAAGAAGATTCTTGAGGGCAGTGATGCGTTTTTCGTTGAAGGCCTATCTAAGGGTATCGCCGATTTCCGAAAGGACTTTGTCGTCGAGAAAGGAACGGAAGGTGGCGCCAAGGTACTCCTCCTGCGCGGCAAACTGGTAAAATTAGGCGCGGGGTCGCAGGCGGCTCGCGTATTTGGCGGTTTCGGTGCGGGCGCAGGTAGCGCGAAAATTTCGATCGAACTGGTCGATGCCGCCACCGGAGCGGTGCTGGCCCGCATGACACACGAACGGCGTGTCGGTAGCGGCGGGTACGACAAGGTGATGACCAAGGCGCTGACCGAAGTTGGGGATACGTTCGCCAAGGGACTCAAGGGGTTTTGATCCGGTATTCTCGCGGTGGAGGGTAATGCGATCGCTAAAACAAAGAGCGGGATCTCGTGGGTGACGTGGGCCGATGCGCACGCGAAGAACAGCACCAATATCGATGATCTGGTCGAACCGTTTCGCGCCAACGCGAAGGCGTTTATCAAGGCACTCGAGGACGCCGGCGCGACTGTCACGAAGAGCACAACAAAACGAAGTGACAAACGCGCCTATCTCTTTCACTGGTGCTGGAGAATCGGACTCGGCAAAGCAAAAGCGAGTGAAGCTACCGCGATGATTGGCGTGGACATCGAATGGGATCATGGCGACGCGGAGAAGAGCAAGAAGGGCGCGAAGGAGATGATTGACGGTTTCGGTCTTGCCGTTCCGCCAAACAGCACGAACGCGCCTGCGCTCAACAGCAATCACATTGCGGGCAAGGCGATCGATATGGATATCTCCTGGGAGGACACCATCAAGATCAAAAAGAAGGATGGGACCGTCGTCTCGGTCGCGTTCATGTCCGATGTCAACAAGAACTCAACGTTGCACAGCATAGGCGCATCGTACAGTGTGAAGAAACTCACAACCGACGCTCCGCACTGGTCATTCGATGGCCATTAACTTATCGCCGCTTATCGCGCTGTTGCTTGTGGTCGCGTGTGGCAACCGTGATGCACCGAAAGTGCGCGCAACCGATACGCCGGTTGTTGCGGCGGCATTTTCGTACGCCGATCACCTGGGGTGGTGGCATGGCCGTTGTCTTGCTATATCCAACGACCACATCACAAGCGGAACGCCGGTGACACTGATTGTCACAGGAACGCCGCAGGTTGTCCGCTCGGCGAAAGTTGGCGAACACGTGAACTCGGGCGAGCTGTGTGCGGCGCTTAAAGGAGGGCGGGCGACTGCCAACGCGAAGCCGGACATCTCGTTCTATGCACTGCAAGCGGACAGCATCGAAACGACTGATATGGGAATTGGTATTACCTCAACACCGATTACGTCGACGGTCGTCAATGGAATGGTGGAGGCAAGCTTGTTGCAGGACCAACACAAAAATGTTTTCACAACGTGCGCGACTTCGGAGGGCATGAAGTTCGCGGTGTGGGTCGACAAAGCGTATGTCGGTGAGCCGTTGTGGTCGGGATATTACTACCTCGATTACGACACTACGCCAACGTGTCCGTGAGCAATCATACATGAAACCTCTCGAACGTCTGGGCCAGGCCAGCACTCCCGACGGTACGCTGCTGGAATTCTTTCGGCATGACGGAGCGTACCTCATCAAGGCGGCCGGTGTGGAGCTTATGTCCACGCGGCGTCACCTGTCGGAAGATCGACTGGCCGAAGTTGCGTGCGCACCATTTGCACAAAAGCCGGGCGCCCGCGTTCTGATTGGTGGACTGGGGCTGGGCTTCACGCTCCGCGCGGCGTTGCGGCAACTGCGACCAGATGCGGAAGTGGTGGTGGCCGAACTCGTGCAGTCCGTTATCGACTGGAATGCAAACAAGGAATACGCGTTGTCGCACGAAGCGATGACCGATAAGCGTGTTCGCATTGTGCATGACGATGTAACGCACGTAATCAACGCCAACGCTGGCGGTTTTGACGCAATCATGCTGGACACCGACAATGGTCCCGGCGGAATGTTGATGTCGGAGAATGCAAAGCTGTACATGGACGCGGGCATCTACTTCACGATGGCCGCGCTTCGCACCAACGGTATCATCGCGTATTGGTCGGTAAGCGAAGACAAGCCGTTTGTTGGCGCGTTACAGCGAGCGGGTCTTCGCGTGCAAACGGAACACGTGCGCGCGCACGCGACGTCGGGGCCAATACACACGCTCTACATCGCGACGTTGCGGCCCGCTGACACCGAGAGGCCAAAGCAGCTTTCACAGCGGCAAAAGACCAAGGTCAAGAACCAGTCGAAGTGACGTGCATCGCGCGGTTTGGACCGCGCTAAACCACCAGGCTCACAGGCGGGGGTCGACCGGCTCGTTTTCCAGCGCGAGAACGCCAAACACACAGTGGGGCGACAGTGACAGAAGCGTACGCTCGGCGCACGCGCGGTTGCAAGTAGCCATGCGCGCATGATGAGGCTCCGGAGCGACTGCAGCGACACCATTTTTGACGCCGATCGCATCGTTCTGTCGCCCGGGATGTTGGGGATCGCCGCAGCATTGCAATGTGCCTCCGCCGTCCGTAGCATTGGCCACCGAACTTCCATTGGCGAGGCGTCAACCCGAGGCTTCGCTGTCCCGCTGCTCACACTCGCACGTGGTGTGAGTACTACCTTGGAAACTGATGCACATCTCCTCTCGCGCCGTACACACGCGTGCACTGTTCACTGGTGTGGTTTGCGTTCTCGCGCTCTTGAACGCGTGCGCGACACACGTTTCTTCGGCCCCAGCCGATCGCGTTGGCCACCTGCTGGCGACCACGCCGCTGATTGACGGACATGATGATCTGCTGATCAACTATCTGGGCGCCGACCGCAAGTCGCTTGGCAACGTCAATCAATACGACATTCGCCAACGCACGACCGGTCAGATCGATATCCCACGCATGCGCGCCGGCCACTTGGGCGCCACAATATTCACGGTTGGTATCAACGACACCACCAATCGAAAGGCTGCAATTGTTGCGTCAACATCGCTGTTGCGCGAGTTGGCAAATCGCAGTCCGGCCGATCTGGAAATTGTCACGAATGAATCCGGCATCAGACGTGCGTTCAAAGCGGGTCGTATTGCCGGTTTGATGGGCCTAGAGGGCGGTGATCAGATTGGCGGGTCGCTGGATGTGTTGCGCGCGTCATTTCAAAGTGGCGTTCGCGCCATGACGCTGATGTGGGAACACAGCAATGACATTGGCGATGCGAGCGATGGCCAACCCAGGCACAATGGGTTGTCGGCGTTCGGTGACAGCGTGGTTCGGGAAATGAATCGGTTGGGAATGCTCGTCGATTTGTCGCATGCGTCCGACAGTGCGGCCTTTGATGCGTTGGCGATCAGTACGGCGCCAATCATCCTGTCGCATTCGTCAACGCGCGCACTGTCTCCCGCTCCTCGCAACGCCCCCGACACTTTGTTGCGTCGCATCGCCAGCAACGGCGGTATGGTAATGGTCACCTTTGTTGGTTACTTCACTACACCCGCATACGCCGACTGGTACAAACGCGGCGACCTGCAGTACTACTCGCTCATGTTCAAATACAAGAGCAACCGTGATTCAGTCAAAACGTACTTCGCGAAGTGGAAGGAGGTTGATCCGCCACCGGCAGTCACGGTGCGTGATGTGGCGAATCACATTGAACACGTTCGCGATGTGGCCGGCATCAATCATGTTGGCATTGGCGCCGATTTCGACGGAATGGCCGATGCGCACATCGTCGGGTTGGAAGACGTCTCGAAATATCCGGCCCTCTTTGAAGAGTTGGTGAAACGCGGATGGACGAACGAAGCGCTACGAAAGCTGGCGGGCGAGAACTTCCTGCGTGTGCTGCGCGGGGTCGAAGCAAGGGCTGGAAAGTAGAACGCTACGAAATTCACAGCCGGTGTGACAACGATGCGGCCCGCGGACCGCATCGTTCGAAACCATTTGTTCACCGCTCGTTCTTATCCGCTGTGACCACGGTGATGTTCCGCCACCGCTCCACCAGCCGCACGAACTCCGCGCGATAGAGACCGACGTCTTCGCCCATGGCTTCGCGCGCCGAACGGAGCACTTCGTATCCGGTGGCGTTGCCTTTGTATTCCGAGTTCCGCAGCAACATTCCAAACGACGCCACCGACGCGGCAAACCGGAAATCATCCGACGTGCGACCGTCTGCTCGCGCAAGCAACACCGGATATGTCATCAACTTGCTCGTAGAATCGCCCGGAGTTTTGTACCGAAGTTTCACGTACATCAATTCGCTTCCCGCTTTGGGCGTGCTCCTTTTCGAATTGGTCACATACCGCAAGCCGTCTTCTTCAAGCACTTTGACGGTGCCGTCCACACCAACCGGAACCACTTCATACAGCGCGGTCACGGTGTGGCCCGCCCCAATGTCGCCCGCGTCCTTCCTGTCGTCGGCAAAATCTTCATTGCGCAGCAGGCGGTCCTCGTACCCAATCAAGCGGTACGCTTTTACCGTGGATGGATTGAATTCCACCTGCAGTTTGACGTCGTTGGCAACGGTAACCAGCGTTGCGCCCATTTCACGTACGAGTGTTTTGCGCGCTTCGTCGAGATTGTCAACGTACGCGTAGTTGCCGTTTCCCTTCTTCGCCAGCTTCTCCATCTTCGCGTCCTGAATGTTGCCGCGACCAAACCCGAGCACGGTCAAGTAGGTGCCTTCCGAGCGCTTCTCCTCAATGAGCCGTTCCATTTCCGCGTCGCTGCTGGCGCCCACATTGAAATCGCCGTCGGTGGCCAGGATGACACGATTGTTGCCTTTCTGAATGAAGTTTTCGCGAGCAACACTGTACGCCAATTTGATGCCGGCACCCCCGGCCGTTGATCCACCGGCGTCCAGTCGTTCGATGGCCTGCTGAATGGTGGCTTTGTCCGCGCCCGATGTGCTGGGCAACACGAGTCCCGCGTTCCCCGCGTAGACGACCAACGCAACGCGATCCCGTTCGCGCAATTGGTCGACGAGCAGCCGCAGTGACTGCTTCACGAGCGGCAGTTTGTCGGGGCTGCCCATCGATCCCGAAACGTCAATCAGAAAAACAAGATTGTTGGCCGGCAGGTTTTCCGTTTCAATGCGACGTGCCTGCAGCGCAATGCGCACGAGTTGGTGTTTCGTTTGCCACGGCGCTGGCGCTACTTCGGTGGTGATGGCAATTGGATCTTTGCCGCGCGGTTCTTCCAGCGCGTAGGGGAAGTAGTTGATGAGTTCTTCAATGCGAATAGCATCGGCCGGCGGCAGCTGCCCATCGTTCAGGAAGCGACGCATGTTGGCGTACGACGCGCGATCAACGTCAATCGAGAATGTCGACAACGCGTTGCCTTTGACCGCCAGGAACGGATTGTCTTCGATGCGATCGTACTGCTCGCGGTTCGTTCCCTGGCCGCCACCGTCCGCGCGCAACTTCTCCCTGGCAAACCCGACGACTTCCTGTCGCTTCCGCGTCTCGTCTCCATTCGAGGCAGCGCGGCCTTTCAGCATTGGTTGCGGAGCAGAACGTTCGACTGACACCATTGACGTCGCAAACGTGGACTTGGTCGAGAACTCAGTATTCATTTTAGCCGCGACGGTGACTTGGTCGAGCATCATTGGTCGCGCCACCAACGCAACGTCTACGCGTTCCGTGTCGCTATTCGCGACCACTTCCGCACTGACTGCTCCGTAGCCGAGACGTTTGATTTCGACTCTTACGGTGCTTCCACGCGTCACCTTCGGCACGGAAATCGAATATCGCCCGTTGTCGGCACTGGTGGCGGTAATCGCGGTGCCGGTAACAAATACATTCGCGGTGCCGAGCGGTTGGTTGGTGGCCGCGTCGCGAATGGTGCCAACGATGGTAAGTGTCAACGGCGCGCGGGTGCGAAAAATGCCCGCTTCGCGAATGTTCGCGGCGGTATTCGTACTACGGTTTTCAGGTGCAGTGGAGGTTCGTGTGCTCGATATTCGTGTACCTGGCGTTCGTGTGCTCGACGTTCGTGCGGTGGTTGCTGCAGGTCGGCTTACTGCTGTTGTTGTTCTCGCGGCTGTTGT
>JBDUBA010000417.1:0-5307 GCA_040004335.1 Gemmatimonas sp. | reverse complement strand
GCTGTACCTGCGCCTGTACCTGCCGCTGTACCTGCAGCTGTACCTGTGCCCGACGTCGTGCCCCTCGCGCGACCCGATCCTGCAGGACTACCCGAGGTCGTTGCGCAGCCGGCGGCGAAGATCGCAACACACAACAAGAGTTTCTGTTTCATGGTTGCACGATGTGCGAACGCGTGAGTGCGCGAAGGTGAGTCTGACCCATGTCTGGCCCCAAGATTGCGAGGGTGTAGCTTCGCTGACGCGCGCGCAGCCAACTCTTTTGGATTTGATACGGTCAAACACTCCCGTCGCGCTACCGGAAAACCCGCGATTCCCGGAAAATTTCATGAGACCGAGCCAACGAGGACTGATCGCGCTTCTTGCATTGCCAATGCTGTTCGTTGTTGTATCGCGCGCATGGACGCAGACAGTGCCTATTCGCACACTCGCTCCGATTGACGCGGCCACAAAAACTCCCATAAAGAACATCTATAGCGAGGTGCGACAAACGCCGAGCGGGAAGATGTTGGTGAATGACGCGCTTTCGAGGCGATTGCTGCGCTTCGATCAGTCGCTGGCGACGTTTGAGGTGGTGCGCGATTCCGTTGGCAGACTACCGAACAGCTACGGACCAACACGCGCCGCATTAATTCGTTATGGCACCGATTCGTCTTTGTTTGTTGATATCGAATCGCAAGCGATTGTAGTGGTTGGCCCAGAAGGAGATTTTGGTCGCGCGATGGCACTACCAAATCCCAAGGATGCAAATGCCGCCGCGGGGTCGAGAAGCGGTATCGACGCGCGGGGCCGGCTTGTGTACATGATACAAAGCACCCCGGCGACTTCGTCGACGTCGAGTACAGCGGCAACTGATTCGGCGGTGTTGGTGCGCGCGGATTTTGATCTCCGCCGCGTTGATACCATCGCACGGATCAAGCGCGCGGTTCCGCAAAAAACGTCAATGACCGGATTTCCTGACAATCCTCGAATTGAAAGTGTCGTCAATCCGCTGCAATCGGTGGACGATTGGGCGGTGCTCTCAGACGGATCGGTCGCGTTGGTGCGCGGCCAGGACTACCACATTGACTGGATCCGTCCAAACGGACTGCTCGAAAGCAGTGCGAAAATGCCCTTTGATTGGCGACGTGTTACCAACGTTGAGAAGCAGAAGATGCTCGATTCCGCGCGACAGTCCCAAAACAGAAAAGATTCGCTCGCCGCAACCAGTACAAAGCCCGGCGCAAAAACGCAATCGATCATCGTGGGGATGAATGGACGGAACGTTGAAGTGCCCGCCACTGTCATCACCACTTTTGTGTCGCTCAAGGAAGTATTGGACTACTACCCACCAATTCGCGTCAATGCGTCGCGTGCGGACCTCGACAACAATTTGTGGATTCTCCCAACGACGTCGCTTGCGTCGCAGAACGGAGAGCTTGTGTACGACGTTGTCAACGCCAAGGGTGAGTTGAAAGAACGTGTTCGTTTTCCCGCGGGAAGGTCATTGGTGGGTTTCGGTAAAGGTGGCGTCGTGTTTTTGCGCTGGCAGGACGCGTCGGGCGGTTGGTTGGTCGAGCGGACGCACGTGATACGGTGACACGACCAGATTTCAGACAAGAAATATTATGTTTCAATTAAAGCCAGGACTTCGGTGTTGCACGGCCGTGTACTGCGGGAAGCTTCTCACGCACGACTGAGACTCAATGGGTGAAGATCTTCTCACACATGTTTTGATGGAGACAACATGTTGCAGTGGCTGCCCGATTCGGCACGACAGCAATTTCACACGGACATCGCTCCGGGTGAGTGCCATCCGCGATTGCATCAGCAGCGCTGGGGTCAAGCGGGTTTGCGTCATCAGCGTTGGGGTCATGCGGGTTTGCGTCGTCAGCATATCCGTCATTGGTGCGCGCGAATAGCTGTCGCAATGCTGGTGGTGTGCACTGTGCCTGTACAGGCCACCTGGGCGCAGCCCAAAATCGTCGTTGATGCATCGCAGCCAACGTGCAAAGGTTGTACGCTGACATTCACAAAAATCGCGACCCTGGGCTCGGTAAACGATCCAGAATTTGCAGGCACCATTGCGTTGAGTTCCGGGCTCGCGATGGATAGCAAAGGTCGATTTTTTGCCACGGAACTTGGTGCAACCAAAATCCTGGTCTATTCACCAAACGGCAAATACCAGGAGAGTTTCGGACAAAAGGGGAACGGTCCCGGCGAGTTCAAACAAGCGCTGAAAATCTCAATCGGCGCTGGTGATTCGATTTACGTGGTCAGTCCGCTACAGGTCCTCACGTTTTCTCCACAGTTGAAGTTTGTGCGGTCGGTGCCAATCGCCTTGGAGGGGCCACAATATGTTGCTCCTTTGATTATGAAGGGAGGAGAATTCATACTCCCCAAGACTCCATTGCGTAACGATCCGGCGCAATTTCTGCGAATCGCGCCCACGGGTGAAACCAAGAGCTTCGGTGTGTGGAGTCCTGAAGCGATACGATGTATGCTGTGCGGTCGTCAAATTATCGGCGTCGGCACGGGTGCCAGCGAGTTCTGGGCGATGCCCTCGAATGCATATGAACTGGAAGAATGGGGGGCCGACCTGCGGGTCGTGCGGCACCTTTCTATCGCGAACTCCACCTGGTTCAGGGCGTGGGGAGCCGAGGCTGGTTACGGCGGGCCTGAGATCAAGCCGAAAGCAACATTCATGGGGCTGTTTCCGGATCGTACCGGCTTGGTGTGGGTGGAAGGTCACGGTCCCATTGCAAACTGGACGACACATCCAGATCTCTGGCCACCCGGCAGTCGGAGCGGACTCCGGGGTCCACTCAACCTGCCGGTTGGTGGCGGGAAAGTACCAAGCGCCGAAATTCTCAAACGCACCATCACCTACATCGACGTGTTCGATCCGGCCAACGGAAAACTCTTCTTTGCGCAGGCGTTTATCGGGCGACAATTGAGAATGATTTCTTCCGAGCTCATCGGCGAGTTGCGCGAAGATGCTGATGGCATTCCGGTGTGGGACATCTTCAAGGTGGCGATCAAGCGGCCATAACAGTTGGCGGTCGTTCACGCGACAGCATTTTCCATCAACTGGAAAATTGTTCTCCAATTAAAGCCAGCGCTCCCGGCTGGCGCTGCTGCTCAGCAAGGAAATATTCTTGTCACGAGTGCACCCGGAAGCTGACGTTCTGCCCACCCCATCCTGATGAAGGCGCGATGACGCACAGGTTACGCGATTCGGCACGCAACGTATTTCACATAGTGAAGGCGCAGCGCATGTCGCAATTGAGCACGCGAATCGGTGTCGCAGTTGTGATCGCTTCCGCTGCACTTGCCGATGCAGTTGTAGGACAAACCACAACCGTTGTTGATGCCTCGCAGCTCAGTTGCAAGGGTTGCACGCTGACGCTCACCAAAATCGCGACCCTCGGCAGCATCAACGACGGAGAGTTCGCGGGAACGGCCGCAATCTCCAGCGGACTCGCGGTGGACAGCAACGGACGATTCTTCGCGACGTCACTCGCCGGCGACAAAATTCTCGTGTACGAGCCGAGCGGAAAATATTCCCGAAGTTTTGGGCGGCAGGGCGGCGGACCGGGCGAACTCAATCGCGCAATGAAAGTTGTCGTCGGTCGCGGCGACTCAATTCATGTACTGGACCAGACTCGCATCACGACGTTCTCGCCAACGTTTCAATACGTGCGCTCGGTAAACACATCGGGTCCGCTGTGGGGAACACCGGTTGCTCTCGCCAACGGTGATTTCGTCGTTTCGAGACCGAGCTTTGGCCCCGCCACCGCAGGCTTCGTCCGGTTTCCGGCGAAGGGTGAAGCAATTCCGTTCGGAAATCGGACGCCGGAAGTGCGCAAAAAGTGCGCGGGGTGTGACCTCTATGAGACCGCACCCAGCCTGAGAGTCAATCAGTTCTGGGCAATTCCGGTCGACGCCTACGAAGTGCAGGAATGGGGCGCCGACATGCGGCCCGCGCGTCGCTTAACGATTGCCCATTCGAACTGGTTTACGGAGTGGACGTCGAACGCAATGGGCCCGGACGTTCGACCCAACCCCAGGCTGGAACGCGTGTTTGAAGACGCGAGAGGACAGCTCTGGATTGAAGGCCACTCCTCAATTGCAAATTGGACTCTCGTTCCGCGCAAGCAGAATCCGTCAGCGTCGAAGGACCGCGGTGGCGCAAATATTCCCATTGGCGGCGGTGCGGGACCAAATCCAGAGGCGCTGAAACGCACCATCACAATTATCGAAGTCCTCGACGTAGCTGGCAGCAAGCTGGTGCTGTCGCAACAATATGCGGGACGCACCCTTCGCATGATTTCACCGGACCTCATTGCCGAGTTGCGCGAAGACGCCGACGGCATTCCGGTGTGGGACGTGTTCAAAGTCGCGATCAAAAAACCGTAGTTTCCGATCGCGGATTGAACGCGAGATCACGGGCCATTAAAACACTCACAATTCCCGGAGCGAATTCGCCTGGAGCTGGAAGCTGGAAGCTCTGTACCTGATAGCTGGACCCCTTTAGTTGGGGTTCCGGTTGGCAGTTGCAGCGCTCGGAAAGCGGTGCCGAAAAAGCGTCGTAGCTCACACAACCATCGTCTTCCGGACCAGGGTGGGGAAAAATCTGGGCTTGCTGGGGTAATTATGAATTGCCAACCTTCCGTGAGGGCTGGCGGAATTGACGGTTCACATATCTGTTACAGAGGAACCGGTCGGGCGATGCCGCCGTATTCGTTCCCACCCTGCGTGAATCAGTTCGAGCGCAGCTGTCCGGCGATGCGGCTCTGATGGTGTTGCTCTTGATGTTGGATGCAATGTTCGACACCGCAGCACAAACCCTGAATAAACGGAGCTCACGCATGATGACCCGAAATCTTGCAGGCCGCGTCACCCTTGTGGTTTCGCTGGTCGCGTCAGCGACAGCCGTGACCTCAGTTGGAGCGCAGGACGCTGCCGCTGCACTCAAACCCGTGGCTCAGGGCTCCCCAATTATCGGAAAGTGGGAAGGCAATATCTTCGTACAGGGACAACAGATTCCCGTCGTGATCACGCTCGACAGTGCGTCAGCGGGGTGGAGTGGAAGCCTGTTAGTCGCGCAGCTGAATGCATCACCAATCGCAATGGCCTCAGTCGTGGTGAGCAAAGACACCGTGTCCATGACGATGCCAGAAGCGGGCATGAATGCGTTCCTGCAGGGGCTGCTCTCTGCCGATAAGAAGTCCCTGAATGGAATGCTGGCCGTCAATGGCAATAACAGCTCAAGCTTTCAGGTCACCAAGGTGATCGTCCCCGCAGTAGCCAAAACTCCAAAACAGCATT
>JBDUBA010000208.1:0-5309 GCA_040004335.1 Gemmatimonas sp. | reverse complement strand
CGGCTGCTCGAAAATTTCCTTCAGCATGAAGTGGGCGTATCCACCGCGCTCAATCTGCGTGAGATCCCAGTCGATGCGGCTGACTGGCTTGTTGAGTGCGATGGCGTCCAGATCGAGCACCTTGTAGCCGTCGCGCGTTATGACGGCAACATCTCCGTCATCCAGATACACAACCTGGCGCGTGTGCGCGAGAATGGCCGACGCGTCGCTGGCGACGTAATACTCGTTGTCGCCCAAGCCAATCAACAGCGGGCTGCCTTTGCGTGCGGCAACAATCTTGTCTTTCTCCCGACTTGAGATCACTGCCACGCCGTACGTGCCTTCCACCTGACGCAGCGCCTCAATGACCGCCGCTTCCAGATTGCCAGCGTACGCCGCTTCGATGAGATGCGCGAGCACTTCGCTGTCGGTGTCGGAACGGAAGACGTAGCCGCGGGCTTCGAGCGACGCCTTGAGCACTGTCGCGTTCTCGATGATGCCGTTGTGCACCACCGCAATCGAGCTGTCCTGGCTCATGTGCGGATGCGCATTCGTTTCCGTTGGCGGACCGTGCGTAGCCCAACGCGTGTGCGCGATGCCCAGCGTGCCCGTTGAAGGATTCGCTGCAACCACGGCTTCCAATCGCGAAATCTTGCCGGCTGCTTTGCGCGTTTCGACGCCTTTGCCATTCATAATGGCAACACCTGCCGAGTCGTAACCACGATACTCGAGACGTTTCAGCCCATCAACGAGAATGGGCGTTGCAAGCTTGTCACCAACGTATCCGACGATGCCGCACATGAATTCTTTGGGTTAAGCGATGAGTACTGTCAGAGACCAGCTGCGAGTTCGTCCAACGGTCGTCGTGCGCTGGCAACCAATGCCCGTGCCTCTGCTTCGGTTGGTGCTTCCGCAATGGCGCGAATGATTGGTTCGGTTCCCGATGGGCGGAGATGCACCCAGCGATCTTTCCAATCCAAACGCAACCCGTCCTGCGTGTCCGCCACGGCATCCGGAAAGGAAGCCTGGAGCTTCGCATACACCGCAGCCATTGATACGTTGGCCACGTCCAGCTTGTCCTTGACGATCACGTACTGCGCCGATTCACCAACCAACGTAGACAGTGAACGATTCTCTTCGTGCAGCAGCTGCAAAATCAACGCGATTGCCAGCGGCGCGTCTCGGCCAAGGTGCAGCTCTGGCAGGATAACACCGCCGTTCCCTTCTCCGCCGATCGTTGCACCAACATCACGCATCGTAATTGCAACGTTTACTTCACCAACTTTGGCAAACTTGAACGGAACGCCAGCCGCTGCCGCCACATCCGATACCACTTTGCTCGTGCTGAGATTGGTGACGACCGTTCCCGGCCGATGTTTGAGCACCGTACGGGCCGCCAACGCAAGAGTGTAATCCTCGCCCAGCGCCTTGCCGGTATCGCCTACCAATGCAAGACGATCCACGTCGGGATCGGTGGCAAACCCAACGACCGACCGTGAATTCCGGACAAGTTCTTCGAGCTCCCCAAGGTTTTCCGCGACCGGCTCCGGAGGACGATGAAACAACCCGTCCGTTTCCATGTTGATCGCCACCGTATGGCAGCCCAATTCCTGCAACAATAACGGCATGATGACCCCGCCGGCCCCGTGGCAGCAGTCCAACGCCACTCGGAATTCCCGCGACCGGATGCCTTCGACGTCGAGGAATGGCAACGCCAGAATGGCCTCGATATGCCGGGCGACGGCGTCAGGGTCGGTGGCAATTTTACCAAGCTTGTCCCACGTGGCGCGCGTGATCGGTGCATCCAGGAGCGCGCGCATCGCGGCGCCCTCCTCGGCCGACAGAAACAGTCCCGCGGGCCCGATAAACTTGAGGGCATTCCACTCGATCGGATTATGGCTTGCCGTGATGGCCAATCCGCCTGCCGCATGGTGATGTTCCACCGCCATTTGCACAGTCGGGGTAGGCACCATCCCAACATCGATCACATCACACCCCACCGACTGCAGGGCGGCGTGAACGGAACGCGTAAACATCATGCCGGACACTCGGCTATCCCGGCCAACCACGATTGCGCGTGATTTGCCAGCGCTTGAGGCCCAAGCTCCAAATGCAGCTGCAAAAGTGCTGACGATCTCGGGCGTGAGAGCTTCCCCGACACGTCCACGCACTCCAGAAACTCCCACCATCAACCCATCAAAATTCATGCGTCTCCCTCGCGAAGTCCATAACCTATCAGGCAACGCGCGCCCCACAAAATCGCCCGTGCCGACCCGCGTATGGTCCGTGCAAACAGACGCTTGAGGTCGCCGCCTCGTTACGTTCCCGGCATTGTTGATACCGTAACCGATGTCACCAACCCTCCGAAATTCACATGACTGATCCCCTCGCTCTGCTCCCTTTCGCCGTCGCGGCCGGAGGAGGCACGCTTGATGGATTTGAGTCCCAGCAATGGGTGGCGGCCGGTCACACGTTGCTTATGCGTAGTGCTGCCCTGGTCCGGACGCTGGGCGGTGCACGAAGCGCAATCCTCCTTCCGCCGGGCGGGGCCTTCTTTTCCGCGCTGGCGGCGTCTGATGGACGCGGCGCCGTCTTGATCAACCCTTTGGCTTCACGGTCCGAAATCGTTCGGCAATTGACCGACGCACAGGTTGCTGTGGTTTTCACCAGTGTCGCGCTTGCCGCAATGCTTCCCGTTGGATTTCCGCGCGCACTCATGGACGACGCGCCACGTTCCGCGCACATCCAAATGGCAGGCCGTGATGTGACCGTCGACCTTGGCAGTCATTTCGGGATGGAAGTTGCCGGCAGTACGGACACACCTGGCCGCGACGAAGAAGCCGTGATTGTGTACACGTCCGCGATGGCGGGAATGCCCTTGGGCGCTATTCTGACGCATCACAATCTGTTGTTCAATGCACGTGCCTCAATGGATGCGCTGGGTGATAACTCACAGGATCACTGCCTGGCCGCGCTTCCGTTGGCGCACTTGTTCGGATTCGTCGTGGGCACATGCGCGACGTTGATGGCGGGTGGCCGAGTCACCACGCTCGATCGCTTTCATCCGGGCAGAGCTCTGGACATCATTGAACAACAGGGGATTACGCGATTCATGGGTGTGCCCTCAATGTATGCCGCACTGCTTGGTGCACTCAAACGCCGCGGAAGCGCGCAGCTCACGAAGCATCGATTGCGTCTGTGTTTTGTAGGCGGTGCACCCGTCGCCGAGTCGCTGCAGGATGATTGGTTTGCTGCAACAGGTGTGGAGTTGCGCCAGGGGTATGGATTAACTGAGGCCGCTCCCGCTGGTCTGCTGACACGTGCAGACGGCGTGAATGAGCGTGGCACGATGGGAATCGCGATCAATGGATCGGAGGTTACGATTCGCGATGCCTCCACCGGCGCTGCGTTGCACGATGAAACCATTGGAGAAATCTGCGTGCGCGGTCCGCACGTGTTTTCTGGCTATATCTCAGATGGCCAACACGGATTACTTGTCAGAAATGGCTGGCTGCATACGGGCGATTTGGGAATCAAACACGCCAATGGTACGGTTACGTTTGGCGGACTGATCAAACCCATGTTTACAAGAAATGGATTCAACATTTATCCACGCGAAATTGAATCAGCACTGTTGCGATTGCCGGGCGTGCAGTCTGTAAACGCGTGGGGCATTCCGGACGCGGACAAGGAGAACAGTGTTGCAGTGCGCGTGGTTGGTGGTGTGTCAGAATCGGACGTCAGGAAGTGGGCACAGCAGGAGCTCGCGGCGTACAAGGTGCCAACACACATCGAAACACGAACCGAATAACCGAAGAACAAACTGCAGCCAAATATCCGAATAGCCGAATGGGCCACTGCCAGACGCGGCCGAAAGGCCGAACAACAAGCAGTAGCCGAAATGCCGATGAACTGGTTGCAGCTGTTCGCCGCACTATGCTGTGGGTCAATCGGCCCTTGGCTGCGGTTTGGTATTCGGTGTTTCGGCTCGTTGGTAAAATTCCGCCGTTAGGCCATCGCAAGCCGCTTATATCGAACCGGTCGCTGCACCGTCCAGTCCGGAAGCGGAAACGCTCCGGCGGTAAGTGCGCGTTCAAACGCATCGACGCACGCCTTGTCAAACTGCGTTCCCGAACAGCGACGCAATTCAGTGATCGCGTACTCGACACTCATGCCGGCGCGATAGGGCCGGCCACTGGTCATCGCGTCGAACGAATCTGCCACGGCCGTGATACGTGCCTCAATTGGAATGCAATCGCCACAGAGTGCGTCTGGCGATCCGTTCCCGTCATACCGCTCGTGATGCGAGCGCACTACCGCCAACGCGTGGGGTGCATCGAGCAACAACGGTTGCAGCAGCTTCCATCCGATAACCGGATGTTCCATAATGTGTGCGTATTCGGCGTCGGTCAGCGGTCCATCCTTGTTCAGAATATCTTCGCGAATACCAATCTTGCCCAGGTCGTGCAACCGGCTGCCGAGGTCGATCTGCCGCAACATTTCGTCGCTCAACGACAACTCTTTTGCGATCGCCATCGCGTAACGGCACACGCGCGTTGAATGTCCCCAGGTGTACGCATCTTTCACTTCCAGTGCTTCGGCCAGAGACTGCAGCGACGCGAGAAAGAGATGCTCGTACGCACGCGCTTGTTCGACGACCCGTTCTTCGAGATGCTCGCGATAGGCGCGGTTCTCAATCAGCAAGCGGCGTTTTTCCAACGCTTGTCCAACACGGCCGCGAATTTCTTCGATGCGAAACGGCTTGGTCAAATAATCAAGCGCGCCGTCATCCAGACAACGCACCGCGCGATCCACGTCCGAAACGGCGGTGATCATGACGACGGCTGCGTCCGGCCACCGTTCGTGAATTCGGCGCAACAACTCACCGCCATCCATGCGCGGCATGTGATCGTCCGACAGCACCAGCGGCGCTTCTTCCAGTTCCATTAATTCGAGTGCTTCGACACCCGACGGGGCCTCCACGCATTCGAACCCTTCACCTTCCATCAGGCGCCGAAGGATTGAGCGAAGCGGGGCCTCATCATCAACGATGATGCAACGGCGCGAATCGGGTGATTTGTGCGCCATCAGGCGGCGGACTTCGGATCGCTGGGGCCGGACGGAAATTCTGCGGTGGTAGTCGGGCTGTTGGATTGACTACGTTTGCTGAAGTACGTGGACCGATGTGGCGTGAGCAGTGACTCGTTCATGAGACGCGCTCGACCGCCCACCGCCCTGGGGTTAGCTTCCTCGCCATTCCGAACCACCGAGAAATTATGACGCGCATTTTCGACGAAGATCTCAACGCGGGTATGTTCACTCGCGCCATT
>JBDUBA010000348.1:0-18022 GCA_040004335.1 Gemmatimonas sp. | reverse complement strand
CGAATGGAAGAAGTAGTACGCACGCCTTCGCCACATACGCCCAGCTATTTGATCGTCAGGTCACGCTGCTGAATCCAGCCAATTGGCTGATCGCGGTGGAAAACCGGATGTACTCGGTACGGTGTTTGATGCCAATCTTCTTTTCAATGCGCGCCTTATACGTATCCACCGATTTCGCGGTAATGTTCAGCGTGCGCCCGATCTCGGGACCATTAAATCCTTCGGCCACCAGTCGGAGTACGTCCCGCTCACGCGCGCTGAGACTTTGAAATTGCGTTCGTAATTCGCGGCCAGGGTCCCGAGAATTGACCGCGCCAATTCGAGCTGCCAGTAGCCGAGCCGCTTTCGGTCGTACGTAAACTTCTCCGCCGGCAACAACTCGTATCGCATGCTCCAATTCGTTCTCGGCAGAATCTTTCGTGAGAAATCCGCTGGCTCCGCACTCCAACAGCGGCACCAGGTATTCCGTTTCTTCGTGCATGGTCAGGATGAGAATCTTCGGCGCATTTTCGCGAGCGGCGATCTTCCGTGTTGCGTCCGATCCGCCGCCACCGGACATACTCAGGTCCATCACCACCACGTCGGGCCGGCATTCTTCGACCATCTTAACGGCGTCCGGACCGCTGGCGGCTTCTCCAACCACTTCGATGCCGTCGGCGGCGCGAAGAAGTGCTTTCAGTCCTTCGCGCACGATCCGATGGTCGTCTACCAGCAGGACGCGAATCACTGTATGTACTCCTCAGCTCAGAAAAATCAGACTCGGTGTTGTTGCTCGTATCTTCAATGTCGGTCACTGCCGCGCCGAGTCAGTCGGGCAACTTCCGCTTTGTGTGTAGGGAAAACAGTGGCCCACTGCTTCCGACCGCGAACTTTGACGAGAGCGAGGCCGTACCCCTGCACATTTTTATCCATTGGCCGGTACAAACGAGCGCTCGATGGGAATGACGAAACGGAATATGCTTCCCTTTCCCACTTCGCTCTCCACCCAGAGGCGACCGCCGTGTCCTTGAACAATGCCTTGCGCAATAGCAAGACCGAGTCCGTGACCACCATTGTGCGCGGGATGTTCCTGCCAGAATCGGTCGAAAATTTGCGTGTGCATTTCGGGAGCAATACCGACGCCGGAATCCGACACCGAGAAGAGCAGCCCTTCCGGCGTGCGTTGCACGTTTACCGAAATGGTTCCGAACGACGGCGTGAACTTAATGGCGTTGCCAATGATGTTGGTCAATACCTGCACAATACGTGCACCGTCGACATTGATCGTGGGCAGATCCTTTTCCACTTCAGCCGAAAACTTGAGATCTTTCGTCGCGAGTTCCGCCATCATCAGATCAACCGCACTTGAAACCAGACTTGATGCGACAACGGGATGGCGGTCGATAGCGAGATGTCCAGCCTCAAGTGATGTCACATCCAGCAGGTCACGGATCAGGCGCTGCATCCACACTGCCGACTCGGAGATTGCGCTGATCATTCGATTGGTTTCGTCCCGGTCAGGCGACGGGGAATCGCGCATGATCCGGGCGCACATCGCAATGGCGCCAAGCGGGTTTCGAAGGTCGTGCGACACCAACCCCAATACCTCGTCCCGGAGCCGAGTTGCGCGACGTGCCGTGGCATACAGTCGCGCGTTGTCAATTGCCAGCGCAGCGTTGCGCGAAAACTCTTCAATCACAAAGTGAACTTGTGCGCCGAATCGATCACCGGCCGCACCCAAATCGAAGAGCGCGAGATGGCCAACAATTCGGCTGCCCACCGTTAGGGGAATTGTAAGGCGCGAGCGAACGTGCAAACTTCGCCACTGTGCCGCAACTTCTTCGTTGGCTACGTTCTCGCCTATCCAGCGCTCATCCACAAATTCTGGCGCAAAGGCCTTCGTGTCATTGGCGATATCCTTTGCGCCGATCAACTGTGAAGTGCATTCGTCATAATCTTCAGCGAGCGTAATCAGCACACTTCGAGCGCGTTCGTCCCGTGCGTGACAGCTCTTTCGCGGACCGCGCTGAGTGTCAATTTCGAGAACACAGGCGTCAGCCAGCATAGGAACCACGTCTTCGACAATTCGCGCTGCGGCCGTGTTCTCATCGAGGCTGGCCGTCATCCTGGCAATGGAGTGCGCAAGAAAACGTTCCGCGTCTTCCGCAAATTGCTGTTCGGTAATATCACGAAGCACTACCGAGAAGACGGTCGACGAATCGGCGGCTTGAAGCTGAGATATTGCGGCCTCAGCCGGAAATTCTGATCCGTCCTTGCGGCGGCCTGCAACCGCCCGGCGATGTCCCATGCGGCGCGCACTGTCGCCGCTGGTTGCGAACTTCTGAATATGCGCCTGATGTGCATCGCGAAAACGAGAGGGTAGCAGCATCTCCAGCGGCTGACCAATCACCTCGGCGGCGGCATAACCGAAGATGACTTCCGCCCCATGGTTGAAATGCATGACGATTTGCGCTTTGTCCATCACGATGATCGCATCGGCGGCGATAGCAAGTATGCCCGAAAACTTCGCTTCGGATGCACGCAGCTGTTCATTCAGCTGCTGCTGCGTGCGCAGCAATGCCTTACTTGTGAACTGTCGTCGCAGGGCAACCTCAATGAGTACGATCGCGACGATCAGCACACCGAGCTCCGCCCAGACCAACGGACTTGATGTGACTGCAGCATTATAGATAGCGTCCGCTGCCAGCACAAACAGGAACGCGATAACAACTCGAAGGGTGCGTGTGACGAATCGTTGATCCTCACCCAACCGAGTCGTCAGCATCAAAGTTCCGGCTTATTCTTGATCGCGAGAGGTGCGTTGGGGGCGCCGAGGATTCCAATGGCCAGCGCAAACTCGACGTAGTCGCTGCGGTGCGAGATGCCAAGTTTTTCGTTGATCCGCTGCTTGTAGCTGTCGACAGTTTTTGGACTGATAAACAATCGTTCGCCAATCTCGGGCGCTGAGAACCCTTGGGCGATTTGCTGAAGTACGTCGCGTTCGCGCTGGGTGAGCGCATGAAACTTGTCCTTCATTAATTGCGCAGGATCGGTCTTGCGCAATCCCTTGATCAGCACCGACGACGCTGATGACGAAACATAGGAATCGCCGTACGCAATAGCGCGC
The DNA here is from genome assembly GCA_040004335.1 of Gemmatimonas sp. Lineage (GTDB taxonomy): Bacteria > Gemmatimonadota > Gemmatimonadetes > Gemmatimonadales > Gemmatimonadaceae > Gemmatimonas. The sequence goes on along the minus strand of JBDUBA010000348.1, from coordinate 14,916 downwards.
ACCGCTTTCACCAATTCGGTGTCGGCCGCACTCTTGACGAGATAACCAGCGGCGCCGGCTTCGAGCAGCGGCAACAGATATTCTTCTTCGACGTGCATGGTCAGAATCAGAACCTTTGTATTCAGGTTCTTGCTGACAATGGCGCGCGTGGCCGCTGCGCCGTCCATGATGGGCATCGACAAATCCATAATGGCGACGTCCGGAAGGAGCTGTTCGATCAATACTACGGCCCGCGCCCCGTCCGCGGCCTCTCCGGCAACGATAATGTCGGGCGCGGTGCCGAGAATTGCGCGGAGACCGGCTCGGACAACGGCGTGGTCATCCGCAATTACAACGCTGATTTCGTTTCGGACCATCACTGCCTCCCGGCAGGGGCTACACTGAGTGGCTTTATTCTGTCGTTGATGGAATTGGCTTCGGCAACGGAATCCGGGCGTTGATCACAGTACCACCTGGCGGAGGCGATTCCAGCGTAAGTTCTCCACCCGAGATGGTTAGTCGCTGCGTAATTAACAGCAGGCCGGTGGAAATTGCAGGATCACGCAAGAGATTCGTATCGAACCCCCGACCGTCATCGGCAATCTGCATCCACACCGTGTTTTCGACAACGTTGAAACTTATCATGACGCGCGATGCTACCGCATGACGTTCGGTGTTATCAATACACTCCCGGACGACCAGGTAGAGGCTCCGGCAGACCTCAACTGGAAGTTCACGGATTTTGCTTTCGATTGCTGGATCGCAATGAAGCACAACATCCAGCCCTGAGGCGCGGGAGTGGGTCAAGTGACGCAAGGCAAGTACCAATCCCAGATCGTCAACAATCCGGGGATGCACGGAGAGTGACAACAATCTGACCTCTTCCAGCACGTCGGCGATCGAGCGTCGAAGAGCACGCAAATCTTCAATCAACGCCGGATTGTCGCCGGCCCGACTCTCGAGGGTCAGCATCTGGAAACGTAGCCCGACGAGTGTTTGAGCCACTGAATCGTGGAGCTGGTATCCAAGTCGAGATCGCTCGCGATCAATCGCCTGGATCAACCTCGCGGTTTCGGGCTGCTGGCCACCAAACAGCTGATTGAGATCGATATGTGTCACGAGCTTTTCGTTCGGAGCAAGTCGGGTGTGCACCTGGGAACGCGTTTGTTGCGGCGGGGAATTGGTCAATACTATCGAATGACGCTGGTGCATTCCGGCAGCCATTGCCTCACGTGTTTGTACGAGAATCCCTGACACGAGGCTGATTTTTCGCGAGCTCCCCTTTGCCGGTTCGCCGGAATTCGCGCCGGCATTCGCACGATTGATTGGCCGGACGTTCTGCTGTGCAACGTTGCGGGCCGGCCCAGGTGCAAACGTGCCGCCCGGTTGTGACGAGTCGGGACTTCCCCTACAAACTTTCATCGCACTCCTGACAGGATCACGACCTCGAACCGTTGATGTTCAGCCATCGCCGTTCGTCACGACTTGTCAGAGGATACTGATGACGCTTGCACCTGCCGTAGTGGGATCACGCCCAGTCGACCACTCCGCCAACCCCCCACTTGATCGTTTTTCGTACGATGATGATATCGTTCGCAAGTTCCTGTTTGCGACGCTGATCTGGGGCGTGGTCGGAATGTTGGTGGGGCTGTTGATCGCGCTGCAGTTAGCCAATCCGTTCTTCAATTTTAACACGCCCTGGCTGTCGTTCGGGCGGTTACGGCCACTGCACACCAACGCGGTCATTTTTGCATTTGCGGGCAATGCGTTCTTCTGCGGTGCCTACTATTCGACGCAGCGCCTGCTCAAGGCGCGCATGTTTTCCGATGCAATGAGTCGTTTCCATTTCTGGGGATGGCAGGCGATCATCGTCAGTGCGGCGTTAACGCTGCCGTTTGGATTCACGCAGGCGAAGGAATATGCGGAGCTGGAATGGCCGATCGACATTGCGATCGCGGTGGTGTGGGTGGTCTTCGCCGTCAATTTTTTCGCAACAATTACTCGTCGACGTGAGCGGCATATTTACGTTGCCATCTGGTTTTACATCGCCAGTATCATCACCGTTGCCATTCTGCACATCTTCAACAACCTGTCGCTGCCCGTCGGGTTTCTCAAGAGCTACAGCATCTATGCCGGCGTGCAGGATGCGTTCATGCAGTGGTGGTATGGACATAATGCAGTGGCGTTCTTTCTGACAACACCATTCCTCGGATTGATGTATTACTTCATGCCGAAAGCGGCTGAAGGTCCGGTGTATTCATACAAGTTGTCAATTCTGCATTTCTGGTCGTTGGTCTTCATGTACATCTGGGCGGGTCCGCATCACCTGCACTACACCGCTCTTCCCGAGTGGGCGAGCACCACGGGCATGCTGTTTTCCGTGATGTTGTGGGCCCCGTCCTGGGGTGGCATGATCAACGGCTTGCTGACACTGCGTGGTGCGTGGCACAAAGTTGCGCGTGATCCCATTCTCAAGTTTTTTGTGGTCGCGATTACGGCGTACGGCATGGCCACATTTGAAGGGCCGATGCTGTCGATCAAGAGTGTCAATGCACTCGCGCATTACACTGACTGGATTATTGCACACGTGCACACCGGCGCGCTTGGCTGGAACGGATTCATGACGTTCGGCATGGTGTACTGGCTGTTGCCGCGCCTGTTTCAGACGGAGGTGTACAGCAAACGCGCGGTGGAAGTGCACTTCTGGATTGCGTCGCTCGGCATCGTCCTGTACGTCACTGCGATTTACAGCGCGGGTTTGACACAGGGGCTGATGTGGCGCGCGTTTGATCAAACGGGCCGGCTCATGTATCCGGATTTCGTGGAAACCGTGGTCAAACTGCTGCCGATGTACTGGATGCGGGCCGTCGGCGGTTCCCTCTATCTCGTGGGCATGTTCCTCTTCGGATGGAACATTCTGATGACGTGGAAGCGGCGTCCGTCGCAATATGAAGTGCCCGTCATCGAAGCGGCCCCGCTCACGCCGCGATTTGCGGAGCCGCTCGTGCCCGTGCCCGTTCCGGCGAGTTTGTGGGGACGGTTTGCGAACGCCGCGTGGCATCGTCGCTGGGAACGCGCGCCCATGTTGTTCAGCGCGCTTACGTTGCTCACGGTGGTCGTCGCATCACTGTTCGAAATACTGCCAACGTTTCTGATCAAGTCGAATGTGCCGACTATTGCGTCGGTCAAGCCGTACACGCCGCTCGAACTCGCGGGACGCGACATTTACATCAGCGAAGGATGTTTCAACTGTCATTCGCAAATGATTCGCCCGTTTCGTTACGAGACCGAGCGGTACGGAGAATATTCGAAGCCCGGCGAATCGGTGTACGATCATCCGTTTCTGTGGGGTTCGCGGCGCATCGGACCGGATCTTGCACGCGAAGGTGGCAAGTATCCCGATCTCTGGCATGTGCGCCATTTCGAAAATCCGCGCGCGGTGACGGCCAATTCCATCATGCCGCCTTACGCACAGTTGCTCACGGAACATGTTGATTTTGCCGGCATTCAAAAACGCGTCGACGCGATGGTCATGCTCGGTGTGCCGTATGGCGAGGCGGTCAATTCCGCGGAAACCATGGCGCGCGCGCAAGCGAACCTGATTGCGGCGGTTATTGCATCGCAGGGCGGACCCAGTGGACTCCAGGATAAAAAGATTGTGGCCATCGTTGCATACGTGCAGCGACTTGGTCGCGACATTCAGGTGCAGAAAACGTCCAGCGCGATACCAACTTCCGGAGCGAAAACACCATGAAACTTTCAGACATCATGTCGAATGCGGGCTTGTCGATGTATGCAGAAGTGGCACTCGTAATGTTTCTCTTTGCGTTCAGCATCATCGTGATACGAACCTTTGCCCCGTCGCGTCGGCGCGAACTGAGCGAAACCTCGCTGCTGCCCCTCGACGACGGTCACGTGGCGGTGCGCGTGCCATCCTCCGTGAACGGGAGAAAGTGAACTGTGACGGAAGACAACCGCGCGAACGATGAACAGGCCGCGGCGAACAACAGCGGCCGACCAATAGCGGATCGGATTCTTGAACACTCCTACGATGGAATTCAGGAGTACGACAACCCGATGCCACGGTGGTGGCTGCTGACATTCGCGGGCACCGTGATTTTCGCAATCATCTACCTGTTCAACATCGGTCCGATTGGCAACGGACGTGGGCGCATTGCCGATTACGAGGCCGAATTGAAAGCGTTTGCGTTGGCGCATCCGCCTTCGGAAAACGCGACCGTGTCGGCCGGGGTGCTGCTCGCACTTACGACCAACAAGTCCGCGCTCGAGCTGGGCAAAGCGACATTCACCACGAATTGTGTAGCCTGTCACCGCGCAGACGGTGGCGGAGTGATTGGTCCGAATCTGACGGACAAATTCTGGCTGCATGGTGGTGCGTTGACGGACATCTACCGCACCATCGCGAATGGCGTGCTGGATAAGGGAATGCCACCGTGGGCCAAGATGCTCAAGCCGGAGCAAGTCAAAGCTGTGACAGCCTATGTCGCTTCACTGCAGGGCACCAACCCCGCCAATCCGAAAGCCGCGCAGGGAGTTGCCGCGTCGCCGTGACCGTTCCTTCGATTCACCCAAGCGCCGGACGTCGCGTTCTGCCAACGCTCAACGAAGACGGCACTCGGCGCTGGATCCGGCCAAAGCCATCGCACGGCGTTTGGTGGGAACGGCGACGGGTGGTCGCCTACGGCCTGATGATTGCATTCTTTGCAGCGCCGCACATTCGAATTTTCGGCAAACCTGTTTTCCTCATGGATTTGCCGCGGCGTCAGTTCACACTCATGGGATACACCTTCCTGCCAACGGACACATTGTTGTTCATGTTGGTATTGGCCAGTGGTGTGATTGGAATTTTTTTGCTCACCGCATTTTTCGGTCGGGCGTGGTGCGGTTGGGCGTGCCCGCAAACCGTTTACCTGGAATTCTTGTTTCGACCCATTGGACGGTGGTTCGATCACGGATACACCGGTTCGCGCAACCTCGACAAGCAACACCGCTGGTTCACACCGCGCCGCATCGCGAAATATGTCACGTTCTTTCTGCTTGCGCTGTTTGTATCACACACCATGTTGGCGTTTTTTGTGGGCACTACGGATCTGTACAAATGGATGACACACTCGCCCGCAGAGCACCCAACCGCCTTTCTGCTCGTGTCGCTGTTTACTGGGGTGGTGTGGTTCAATTTCACGTATTTTCGCGAACAGACGTGCCTGATTGTGTGCCCGTACGGCCGTTGGCAGTCCGCACTCATTGACACGCAGTCCGTTATTGTAGGATACGACTATCGTCGGGGCGAACCTCGGGAACTCGGAACCAACAACCGCAGTGCACTGGCCGGTGACTGCATCGAGTGCAATGCGTGCGTGCAAACCTGCCCAACCGGTATCGACATCCGTAACGGCTTGCAGATGGAGTGCGTGCACTGTACACAGTGCATCGATGCGTGCGACAGCATCATGGAAAAGATTGGAAAGCCGAAAGGACTCATTCGTTATTCGTCGCAGGACGCGTTGGCCGGAAAGTCGCGAAAGTTGTTGCGAATGCGCACGGTGTTGTATCCAACGGTGTTGGTAATTCTCCTGGGCGGCCTCACGGCTGCAATGATTCTGAAATCGCCCGCGGACATTACGGTGCTGCGCGGACTCGACGGTCCGTTCACCGAAGAATCCGACGGCCGCATCTCCAACCAGATTCGTCTCAAGGTGACGAATCGTCGAGGAGTGGGAGAGCACTATCGGATTGCGGTTGAGCAACTGGGCGGCACCGCCGTTACTGCGGCTGATTTCATCGTTGTTGCACCAGAAAACCCGATGGCCGTCGATGCGGGTGCGTCGCGAACCACCAGTGTGTTTGTGTTGCTGCCGCGCACGTCGTTCACGAACGGTGAACGAATGATACGACTGCGAGTGACGGACGACCACGGGTATGCCGATTCACAATCGTATCGGCTCCTTGGTCCAAACCGGACAAAGGCCAGCCCATGAAACCTGGAACTCTGTGGATTGCCGGCATCTGCTCCATTCTCGGCGTTACCGTTGTCGGAAACATTGTTGTGATGGCGATTGCGAACGATGATCCTTCGTTCGCAATCGAGACGGATTATTACAAGAAAGCCGTCGACTTCGATTCGACCCTGCGTCTCGAGCGCGGTAGCGTCGCACTTGGCTGGACGGCAGCAGCAACTGTCGTGCAGGACTCGACCGCTCCGATCGCTCAGTTGGTTGTGTCAATTTCAGGAAAGGACCAGCGACCGGTTGTCGGCTTGCTTGTGGACGTTGACGCGCTCTTCAACGCCCGAGCGAATGATGTCGTGCACGCCAGACTGACGGAACAGACGCCCGGTGTGTACACGGCGCCGCTCGCTGTTGCGCACAGTGGCCAATGGGAGGTACGCATCAAGGCCACGCGCCCTGATACCGGCCGCGCCCTGACAACGTTTGTATCTTCTGCCCGAATCGACGTATCGGTCGCATTGGTCAGCATGCAGGCATCACCGTCGCGGTCTCCGTGATTGAATCGGCCGTTGCCATCCTTGGAGCAAGCCTCCTCGGCAGTGTGCACTGCGCCGGCATGTGTGGCGGATTCGTTTGTTACTACACCGGTGGTGTAACGCCCACCGCGTCGCCCATGCGCGCGCATGCGTTGTACAACGTGGGCCGCCTGGTGTCATACGTGCTACTCGGCGCGGTTGCTGGTGGCATCGGCGCAGGGGTCACGCACGTCACTGCGTTTGCAGGGGTTGCCAACGGCGCCGCGATTCTGGCCGGCGTGATGATGATCAGCTGGGGGCTCGTGCGTGTCCTGGAATTGCGCGGCGTGCGTATTCGGTTGCCTCGCTCCGGTGTGCAGTTGGCGTCGCAACATTTTCTGGGCGCGCTGCTTCGTCGTGTCAGTACGCAACCTCTGGGTATTCGCGCCGCACTGACCGGACTTGTCACCACATTACTGCCGTGCGGATGGTTGTACGTATTTGTGAGCGCCGCGGCGGGCACCGGGAGTGTCGCGCGCGGAATGTTGCTCATGGCAGTGTTCTGGCTGGGAAATGTGCCGGCACTGGTGGCCGTTGGTATTGGTGCGCAGCACGCGTTCGGCCCGTTGCAAAAGAAGCTGCCCATGTTGAGTGCCGTAGCCGTGACCTTGCTCGGGCTATTTGCCTTGTTCGGACATCTCAACATCGCGTCACTGCAATTGCATCATGTCCACTAATCTGCTGGACGTCGCGGTTGGTTCCAAGCGCGACGACCTTGTACCGACGTTACTCTGTGCGCATTGCACGCAGGCTGTGCCACCCGGATATGCTGACACGAACGCGAACCCCGCGTTTTGTTGCGCGGGTTGTCAGACAGCTTACGCAATTCTGCATGAGCACGGACTCGCGCGCTATTACGACTTTGCAGAGCGCGAAACTACTCCGGTCCGAGCCAGCGGACGATCGTTTGCCGAATTCGATCATCCGGGTTTTGCTGAAAAGTATGTCCAGATGCAAACGGGCGGCCTTGCACGAACCGAACTGTATCTGGAGGGTGTGCATTGTGCATCGTGCGTCTGGCTGATCGAACGCGTTCCACTACTGATCAATGGCGTGGTACGCGTGGAGTTGGACGTGCGCCGTTCGCGCGCCGCTGTTGAATGGACCGTTGGCGACACCACGCTCTCCGCCATCGCCCGCACGTTGGACCAGTTGGGGTACGCACCGCATCCGTTTCGCGGCGTCACTCGCGACGCAATGCGCGTAAAAGAAGATCGTGGCATGCTGACGCGCATTGGCATCGCTGGAGCGATTGCAATCAATATCATGCTGGCCGCGCTCGCGCTCTATAGTGGCGAAGCGAACCACATGGATGCGTCCATGACGCAATTTTTCCGTTGGGTCAGTTTTGCACTCATCCTTCCCGCATTCATTTGGCCCGGTCGGGTATTCTTTAGCGGTGCGGTTGCGGCGTTGCGCACACGTTCGCTGCACATGGATTTGCCCATCGCGCTCGCGTTGGCTGCGGGGTTGGTGCGCGGCGCCATCAATACCATTACTGGAATTGGCCCGATCTACTTTGATGGACTGGCGATTCTGATCTTTGCGTTGTTGGCCGGTCGCTATCTGCAACTCCGTGGTCAGCGGTTTGCGACTGATTCCTCCGACGCGATGAAATCCATCGCGCCAACCTCCGCACGTGTGATCGCCGATGCTTTGCATCCACTTGGCTTTCAAGACTTGCCCATTGAAGCGCTGCTTCCCGAAATGATTGTCGAAGTACGCGCCGGAGAAACCTTTCCGGCCGATGGCATCGTTGTGCGGGGAACGTCATCGATCAATACGGCAATCCTCACCGGTGAATCGCGGCTCAGCGCCTCGAAGGTTGGCGACAAAGTTTTTGCAGGGACACTCAATGTTGCAGCTCCGCTTCACCTACGTGTTGAACGCGCGGGCGAAGAAACCCGCATTGCGCAGCTATTGCAACAGGGCGAGGCGAGCGCGAGACGCCGAGCGCCCGTAGTTGTACTGGCCAATCGACTGGCCGGCGTGTTCGTTGCGATTGTTGTAGTAGCGGCCATCGTGACGTACGTGGTGAAATTGCAGCTCAACACAGCGCACGCCCTGGATGATGCAATTGCATTGCTGATTGTCACGTGCCCATGCGCCCTCGCACTCGCGACGCCGCTAACCATTGCAACCGCTGTCGGACGAGCCGCCAATCGCGGCATCCTGATCAAAGGTGGTGACGCGCTGGAACTTCTCGCGACCCCGCAAACGTTGGTACTCGACAAAACGGGAACCATCACCGAAGGGCACACAACGCTGGTCTCCTGGAGTGGTCCGGATTGGGTAAAGCCGCTTGTGCTTGCGCTCGAACAAGGGTCGTCGCATCCACTGGCCGACGGCTTTCGTCGCGCCTGGAGTGATGTCGCGCCTGCCGCGGTCATCGAATGTCGACACGTTATGGGTGGTGGGATTGAAGGAGTCGTGGACGGTCACGACGTTGTTGTTGGATCGCCGCGTTTTGTGCGGGCACACAGTTCCAGTGCGGAACGCACGAGTGCGTCAGCACTCGTTGAACTGGAGCCTGCGTTAACACCGGTGCATGTAGCTGTTGATGGGTTGGTGGTTGCCCTCGCCGGAATGGGTGACCGAGTGCGAGAAGATGTTGGCGCCTCGCTCGCGACACTGCGCGCCGCCGGATGGCGCACCGTCCTCCTGAGCGGTGACGCGAACGCTGTTGTTCATTCAGTTGGACTTGCACTTGGTTTCGATGAAAGCGAAATCGTCGGTGAAGCATCGCCCGAAAACAAGCTGGCGTATGTCGAGCAGCTGCAGCGTTCGGGGCGCGTGGTGATGGTGGGCGATGGCGTAAACGACGCGGCCGCTATCGCTGCCGCCGACGTTGGCATTGGTGTGCACGGAGGGGCGGAAGCATGCCTCGGCATTGCCGACGTTTACCTCACGCGTCCTGGATTGACGCCGCTCGTCGAACTAACTGACGCAGCGCATCGTACCATTCGTGTCATTCGCCGTAACATTGCATTCTCGATCGTTTACAATGTGCTGGGCGCGTCGCTCGCCATCGGAGGCCTGTTGACTCCGCTCGTCGCCGCAATCCTGATGCCCGCGAGTTCACTCACGGTAGTTTTTGGCGCCTGGCATGGATTCACATTCTCACGGAGGCGCGCATGAGCGTCATTTATATCGTGTTACCACTCGCGTTGGCAATCGTAATGGGTGCCGTAGGCGCGTTTGTCTGGGCCGCGCGAACCGGGCAGATGGACGATCTTGACACTCCTGCGGTTCGGATGTTGCACGACGACGATTGATGTTTGAGCCACACCGGCCCTAACGGCACACTTCGTGCTTTACCCCTCATGTGTAAAGCCACGCAACACCAGCTTCGACCAGCTGCATTACACCCAAGATTGCGTCCGTCCGGCGCGGTCCTCATCAACACACGCCTATGTCCCAAGACCTGTTAGCCGCAATCGGCGCACGCCTCGAAGCACAACTCAAAGCCCGGGATGCGCGTTCGCGGACTATCGAAGACACAGTGAAAGCACGCGTGAGTCTGAACCCGCCTGCTCCGTTCACATTGTTGGCCGACGATACCAGGCAGTTTGGGTACGTCCCCACTTCGGCGCCGATAGTCCTCAACGTTCCGGACGCTGAGCCGGAGCCGGAATCGGACGTTCTTTCCACTTCCACTCCGGCAGAAACGTCGCTCAGCGCGGAAGATATTTCCGCCGCGATCGCTCCGTTTGCCGCCTTGCGCAGTGCTCCGGCACAGCTTCCGAACGATTCGGCAGCCAAAGTGGACATTGCGCCCGTGCCCGTCATGGCGGCCGAAAGCACCACCGACACCGCGAGCGCGGCCGCTGCTGCAACGGCGATCTCCTACGCGATGTTGGCGGACGGAACGAAGCAGTTTGGTTATGCGCCACCGGGCGCCGTGGTCAACGTCGTTGCGAATACAACGCCGGCAGTCAGCGCGAATCTCGCCGTTGGCGCCACGTTTCGTCGGAAAGGGACGCCGTCTGATATCCCGATGACCGTGTCGCGCGTTGGCAACGGCGTCGTCACGGCCATGTATACCGACAGCGAAGGCACCCGCGAGATGGCGTTCACACCAAATCAGATTGAGCTCGTAACACCGGCGACGTTGGTGGCATCGAATGTCACGTCAACTGATGCGACCGATGTGCTCGCACGATTAGCGGCCAGTAACAGCGCGGCGAACAGCGGTAGCATGAATAACAACGTTGCCACAAGCAGCGTAGCGAGTACGGCCGCGGCCAGAACGAACTCAGAGCGCAACGCTGCCGCACCAACATCAATCGCAACCGTCAGCGACCCGATTGTAGCTAACCTCGTTCCGAATACAACGCCGCCCGTTTCGGCCGACTTTGGTGTTGGAGCAACATTTCGCCGGCACGGTACTCCGTCGGATATCCCGATGACCGTTTTGCGCGTTGGCAACGGCGTTGTGACGGCGATGTACACCGATAGCGAAGGCACGCGCGAAATGGCGTTCACCCCGAATCAGCTTGATCTGGTAACGAGCGCGCCGGGATAACGCTTCCTGTTCGCGAATTACGAAACGCTCATCACCGTGTGATGAGCGTTTTGTGGTTTCAGCCTGCGCACACGGCGCGTTTACGGCACCGCGTGATCTCCTTCATGTCGCTCCTGCATCAAATCAATGACCGCCTGAATTACTTCGAGCTTGCGAACATTCTTGCCCGGGCATGCGTGCGTGGTAAGGGGATCTTCGCGATGAATGCGCATGAGGTTTGGATCGAGTCCCAGCACGCCGCTTAACGTGGCGATAGCGGCAACGGCGTTGGCGCGTACCTGCAACCCTTTGCCGCTGTCAAATGATTCAACTTCGTAATCTCCCAACATTTCAACGCCAAGTGCAAGCTTGTTCCACGAGGGAGAATGTACGCCCGACACTGTTAACGGCGTGAAGACCCAGATCTGCTTGTGATCAACAAACAAGTGCGGTCCCGCGCTCCAGTGCTGCTCGTCGCGATAAAACTTTTCGAGTCCGCGAATATGCGGCAACGTGAGCCCGGTGGGCCGTTCGCGCAACGACGGCACGGCGGTGTTGTGCAACACTACGAAAGACGGTCGCCACGCCGTCCACGCGAGCGTGTGACAGTAGCTGTCAAATTCTTCTGTTGAAAAACTCTTTGCAACGATGCCTTTCCAGGTGGGCACAATGAAATCCTCAGTTTGAATGGGCGTAGTCGTGTCGCAGCGCGATGCGGGGGCCGAGCAACGACGCGCACACCACGCGATCGTCGATCAGTTGCACTAGGTCGCCGCGTGATAGTGATGCGACGCCATACGACTCCACCCCTTCTTGGTTTTCGCTTCGACGGCCCAGTGCATCCCGCCATCATCCGCTGGCCAATATGCCATTCGCGCTCGGCCCGCCGGCATTTCGGCTTCGAAGGCGAATGCTTCGGGATGCAGGTCGGGCGCTTTCGCCAATTCGCCCTCTGACCGCTTGCCATCCGACGTAAACGACCAGAATCGGATCGTTCCGTCGAAGTGCCCGTAAATGGCGCGTTCGGTGTACACCTGCGCCTTGTCTCCAGTGCCGAATTGCCACGTGGCGGTGAGCTGCACGTACTTGTCGCGCATGGTTCGTTCAAACACACGTGTGCAGCTGACGGGACCCATCGGTGATTCGGCCTGCGAGGCCCACGTTCCGATGAGCGGGGCGAATGCGCCCATGTTGCCGCGACCCTTCTTCCACTGTGCCATGTTCGTCGGTGTTCGGGGTGAGTCCGTAACGCTACGTCTCGCGGTTCGATCGTCAATACCTCACCAAGATCGCGTTGCCATGCGGCTGGCATGCGCCCGCCATTTTCTGTCATGCACCTGTCATGCTGCGAGGTCAGCCTTGGAAATGAAGAAACTTTTGCTCGCATCTGCACTGTTCGCATTCGATTCCGCCAACGCTCTAGCGCAGGAAACTTTGCAAGCAGACACCGCCGTTGCCTCGAGCCCTGCCTGGATTTCCCGGCACGATCTTGGACGTGCCGCCGGGGCCGTGAGCATGGTTGGTCTGCTGTCATTGGCCGATGAACGCGTCGCGCATGGCCTGCAACGCCAATCGTTACAAAGCAACCACACGCTCAACAACGCAGCTGACGCCATTCAGGTGGCGGGCGATCCCGGCGCGCTACTGCTTTCCGTTTCGCTTTTTGTTGTTGGGAAAGTTGCGCATCGAAACGGGCTGGCGAACGCGTCGCTCCGCTCCACTGAAGCAATTGTGGCAAGCGGCGCTCTGACGCAGCTGCTCAAACTCAGCGTGGGACGCGGCCGCCCGGTTGTCACGCACGATTCAAATGCATACGTCTTTCATCCGTTTCACGGAGCGCAAACCAATTTCAACTCATTCCCATCAGGGCATTCCACCGCTGCGTTTGCCGCGGCGACCGTCTTCAGCACGGAAATTCGATACGCGCATCCACGCGCTGCAAAATTTACAACGCCACTCTTGTACGGACTTGCGACGGCAGTGGGAACTGCGCGCATGTACAACGACCGACATTGGTTGAGCGATGTAGTGGGCGGCGCATTGATCGGCCACTTTGTCGGACGCAAGATCACATCACGCGTCGCGCGGCAACATCATAACCAGTGAATTCCAGCCGCTGTGATTGGTGACCAGCAGCTCACCACCGTGTTTTTCCGCCACCCACCGAACAATAGGTAGCCCCAAGCCATCGGGTCCTTCTTTTTCCGTGCGTTCTGGCAGCGTGAATGGCCGCCCGCCACTCACCACTTCGAACGCAGCCCGACCTTCACGTGCCGCAACCGAAACCGTCACACTGCGTGATGCATCGCCGTGACGGAGGGCGTTTTCGAGCATTTCCAGCAACGCTTCATTCAGCAGTTCTGAATTGCCATGAATGGATATGGTTTCCGCGGAGCCGACGACAAGTGCGCGACCCATCGCTACGGCCCTCGGACGCATGAGTTCAACCGCGCGAAAAACTACATGCTCCAACTCGACAACTTCGGTGAGTAGCACCGGTTCGCCGGTCTGTGCCTCGGCAAGCAGAAACAATTCATCAACTCGGCGACGCATGCGCTCGGCAGCGAGACCAATACGTTTGAGGCTTCCTCGCATTTGATCTGGCGGACTGTCGGGCGTCGCAAGCACCAACGCGGCTTCACCAAGCACCAATGTGAGTGGCGTGCGAATCTGGTGCGCTGCCTCGCGTACAAACTTTCGGTTTTGCATTTGCGCCGTGCTGAGACGCGCCAGCATGGCATTGAACTCCGACGCCAATTGCCCAAGTTCGTCTTTGGGCTCGGCGACTGCGAGGCGTCGCGACAAGTCATCAGGTGCAATGTTCGAAACCGCTTCGGTCAGGTCAGTTACGGGTCGCAGGGCACGTGCCGCCAACAGATATCCGCCGGTCAAACTCAACAGGATGATGATCGGAGCGGCAATACCGACCGCGGCCACAAGCAACTCCGTATCCTCTGAAATGCCGGACAAGGAGGAATATGCGACGATCTGGAAAGGTGTTGAACGCATTTGCGCCGGAAGTCCTGACAACACGGGCTGATAACGCATCGATGATACGCGAAATTTTTCGCCGTTCGACAGGACAACGTCGGAGCGCGCGCGATTACCCGGCTCCAGTTTCCCGAGAATCTCCTGCGCACGCGGCCCGCTGTCATTGTAGGCCAACATCTGCAATTGCGAGTCACAAATTACGAACGACCCTCCGTTGCGGGGCCATTCGGCGACGACTTCAGACGCAACCTCAATGCTGGTCCGCCGCGGCAACTCGCCAAGCTCGAATTTCAGATTGATGCTGATATCGTTGACCATCGCATCGAGGCGATTGTCGAGCCGACGATGCGATTCCCGCCACAAATATCCGAGTGACACGGCGACGAGCACGGCGAGTCCTACGGCGAAGGCCAGCGCGAATCCCAGTCCCAAACGCAATCGCAGTCGACTGAGTGGCATTCTATTCGCCTCGGGGACGGTCCGTCATGACGTATCCCACGCCGCGCGACGAGTGCAACAACGGGAGTTCTCCATCAAGATCAACTTTGCGACGCAACCGTCGTACGAGGACATCCACGGCGTTTCCCACGGGATCGAAATTGTCATCCCACACGTGCGCAATAATCTGCGCGCGGCTCATGACCCGGCGCGGGTTGCGCATGAGATACTCGAGCAGCGCAAATTCGCGGGCGGTGAGCTCAATGCGGCGATCGCCGCGCACTGCCTGGCGCGTGGCAGGATCAAGCGCGAGATCGGCCAGATGCATTTGTGGCTCGAACGACACGGACGGTCGACGCGCGAGTGCACGTAGTCGCGCGAGCAATTCGGCGACCGCAAACGGTTTTGCGAGATAGTCATCGGCGCCAGCATCGAGTCCGCGCACGCGGTCGTTGATGGC
>JBDUBA010000475.1:0-5335 GCA_040004335.1 Gemmatimonas sp. | reverse complement strand
ATTGCGTTTTAGCACTTTGTTTAGCGTGGCGGCAAGAGGCAAATGACCACGGCTTCGGTTGTCTTCGTACTGTAGACGGGTTTCGAGACGCTGTCAACTGCCAAGGCCGTTTCGCGAACGCCTACATGAGCAGCGGCCGATGCAAAGCAGCAGCAACTACACCGTTGGTGGTGGCGCCGTTGTTGTGGTTACGGCCGTCGACGTTTCGCGCTCGACTGCAATGGTGTAGTCCTTGGCCATGAACAAAACCGCCCCAACGGCAGCCCAGAATGGCAGCAGTGCCGCGCCTGCGAAACCGGCGTTGAGCGGCATATCCAACAGCGTTTTCCCTTCGGGATTCCGAAGAATCACGCGGCGTACATTCCCTTCCTTGATGAGCTCTTTCAGTTTTGTCTTGAGCTTGGCACCGCTGACTTTGATTTCTTCCATGGCAGCCATAAGGAACCTGTAGTGCAGATGTGAGTGCGTTTTGGGAACGACTGCAGCGATACGCGAGCGCCTGGCCGGTTCCCGGATGGACCGTAGCGTAAACTTACGTTACAGTCGTTCGGCTGGTTACAGCAACTCTTGCAAACCTTAAACAGCCTCAACGCTCGTATGTCCGATTTCCCCTTGCACTCCGCCTCAGCCAGCCCGGCTCACGACGCGACAAGCCAGGTCGCATCGGCCTACGATCGTTGGTCGCGGCAATACGACACCGATCGCAACTTGACGCGCGACCTGGACGCGGCCGTTTTGCGGAAGAAAGCCGGCGTGTTTATTGAAGGCCGGTCGGTGCTCGAAATCGGCTGCGGGACAGGCAAGAACACCGAGTGGATCGCGGAGCGCGCTGCTCGTGTACTGGCGATGGATTTCTCCGCGGGTATGCTGGCGGTCGCGGCGAGACGTGTGCCGCAACCACATGTGCGCTTCGTAAGCCAGGACCTTCGCACAACGTGGCCGATTGCCGACGCGTCCGTTGACGTGGTGATCGGCAACCTGGTGCTGGAACACATTGAAGATTTGACGCATATCTACGCCGAAGCAGCGCGCGTGTTACGTGACGGCGGTCAATTGTATTTCTGCGAACTGCATCCGTTCCGGCAATGGCGCGGCAGTCAGGCTCACTTTACGGACCGGCTGAGCGGCGAAATAGTGCAAGTGAGCGCGTATGTGCACACCGTGGGTGAATACGTGAACCAGGCCTTGCAACAAACATTCGTATTGCGCGCACTCGATGAGTGTTTGGAAGAAGACGCGCCGGCTGACGCACTTCCGCGTTTGTTGTCGCTGCTTTTTACGCGCGCAACACGGTTGTGATTTGTGCCCGCACAATTCGTTTGCCATTCACGGACGCGGTGACCGCGGTCTTGCAAATTCCGCGCTTGAACTGCAACAGATTGCATTCGAGCACGAGTTCATCGCCGGCACGTGCGACACCACGAAACTTGACGCGCTGCATCCCAACAAAATAGCCGACTGCTCCAATCACCTGATCGGACAACCCGATTAACACGGCACCGGACAGTTGCGCAAGCGCCTCCAACACCAGCGTGTTTGGCATTTCATACGACGACGCCTGGCCGGTGAACCATTCGTCGGCCGTAACTTGTCGCACACCAACGGCCCGCTTGCCAGGCACAATCGCAGTGATACGATCGACCAGCAAAAACGGATATCGGTGCGGCAGCAGCTCCTCGACATCGGGAAGCGTGAGATCTCTGGACATGCGTATGCTCGGAAGCGAATTGGGAATTTGCGATCGTTCCGTAAGCTACAAGCTAGAGTCCCGAGCAGTAGGCTTGGATCCTGAGCGGCAGGCGTGAATCCCGAGCAGCAGGCGTGAATCCCGAGCAGTAGGCGTGAATCCCGAGCAGTAGGCGTGAATCCCGAGCAGTAGGCGCCAGCGCGGACAGCCTACCCACCAGCCAGTTTCAACAAACCTCGCAGATCAATGCCCTGCCACAGCCGCTCGCGCATCTCGCGCACCTCGGCGAGCGCTCGCCCGCCGACAGCGGTGACGGTGAAAACGCGGCGTGAATGTTCGTCGGCGAGACTGCGTTTCGATTCAAGCAATCCCTTTTCCTCGAGACGGTCGAGCGTCGCGTACACGGCACCAATGGCGAGACTTCGTGATGTCACGCGCTCAATCTCGCGACGCACATTCATGCCGTACGCTTCATCGCGCGTTCGCAATACGGCCACCAGAATCTGTTCCTGAAAAACTCCCAGCGGCGCATCAGCCGTTTCGCGGTTCATTGTTCGCGCAGAATGAGTGCCGGATCGACCGTGCCCGCACGCCTCGCGGGAATAAACGCCGCAACGAGGCCGGTCAACAAGACGGCCGCGCTGGCGCCAGCAAACGCGAGTGCATCTACACCGGTAATCCCGTACAGCATCGTGCTCAGAAAACGTGAGAGCCCCATGGTGGCAACACCACCCAGCACCACCCCAACAACAATCAGCGACACGCCCTGTCGCAGAATGTTCGTAATCACTCGCGACCCAGGCAGTCCTAACGCTACACGAATCGCCCAATCGCGTTTGCGACGACTGGCAAAGTGCGCCAGTACTCCATAGATGCCCACGGCGCCCAGCACGAGCGCCAGCGCCGAGAGGAGTGATAACAACGTCATGATTTGTCGCGCCGGACCAACGGCGTCTTCAAATACGCGCTGCATAGTGGTCGTTCGCAGCAGTGCCAGCAGCGGAGTTTTAGTCGCCACCGTTTGCCGCAGTGGTGTCAACATATTCTCGGCGTGCCGCGGATCCTTCATCTTGATGACGAACGATGCGTTGTTGCCCATCCAGACCTGTGTGGCGAGGTAGTAACGCGCGGGTTTGTTGGGATCAAGCAAAGCACCCTCCGCGACATCGTTTATTATGCCGATGATCCGCTGCTGCTCGTGCAACCCCCCGCCAACAAAACGTCCGACAGGATCGAGATTCGGGAAATATTTCTTGGCGAGTGCTTCGTTGATCACCACGAGTGTTTCCGTCGAATCGAGCTTGTCTGTCGACTGAAATAGACGCCCCCGCTTGAGTTGAATCCCCATGGTTTTGAAGTAGTCCTGACTGACCATACGAAAGAATGTAGAACTTTTCTCCAGCGGACCTTCGCCCGCGAGCGTGATGCCGAAGCTGTTGCTGTTTCCGCGCAGCGGCAGACGCATGGCGTATGAAACCGATTGCACTCCCGGCATCGCCTGAAACGCCGTCGCCAGTTCGTTGAACGCCTGGTCCCGTTGTGATGCGGGAGTGCCGCCGCTTGCCGCAACATCAATCACTGCGACGCCTTCGGTGTTGATGCCTGGATTGATGGCGTAAAGGTTGGTGACACTCCGAACCAGCAATGCGGCCCCCGATGCGATCAACATCGCCAGTGCGACTTCGGCCACGACAAGTCCACGTTCAACTCGCGCACCCGCGCCACGAACGCCACCGGTGCGCGCCAGGCTCAGTACGTTTTGCAAGTTGGCGTGTTGTCGACGCAACATCGAGACCGACGGTACCAACACCACGAGCAGCACGGCAAGCATTGCAAAACTCATGGCGGCAACGAACAGTGTCCAATCAAATGATGCCGTTTCGCCAAACGTTCCCAGTGGAAGCGCCCGCGCCAGTGTGCCAAATCCAAAAACCGCGAACGCGGCGCCCATTACACCGGATGCCAACCCGATAAGCAACGCTTCCACGACCAGCGGTTGCGCCAGCCGACGACGATTGGCGCCCAATGCCGAACGAACGGCCAACTCTGACGCACGACCTTCCAGTTGTCCGAGCATCAGCGCGGCAACATTCGTGCACGCGATGAGCAGAATAAGGGTCATGGCCGCGAACGTTGCGACCAGTGCGGGGCGCATTGGACCGAGCAGGTCTTCACGAATGGGATCAACGTGCGCATTCCGGGTTTTGTCCCACTCTTCCACATACGTGAAACGTTCACGCAGCAACGTGACCAGCGCGGCCGTCTGCGCCTCCATGTGATACACGTCTAGCCCTGGTGCAACTTGCCCGATCAATTGGAAACTTCCGTTCTGTCCTTCGGGGTTGATGGGTTGCGGCAACCAAACGCGCACGGACGGATTCGGAAACCAGAATCCGCGCGGCATGACACCGACAACGGTGCGAGGCGTGCCGCCCAGTGTCAGACGAGTTCCCACTATCGCTTGCTTTGCGCCAAGTTCCTGCCACAGGCCGTAACTCAATATCACAACTGGCTCCGCGCCAACCGCGTCGTCGCCTTTCTTGAATCCCGGTCCCAGCATGGGATGTGCACCGAGAACGTCAAAGATGTCGGCACTCGAGGAAATTGCGCGGAGCAATCGTGCGGGCGCGCCATCATCGCGCAACGTCACATCGTTGTGTCGATACATCGCGACGGTTTTGTATCCGGGAAACTTGTCGCGCAAATATGTGAATTCGTTTTCCGTCCACGAGCCGCCAAACCAGAACGCAGTGACTTCCTTTTCATGCGCAAACGGAAGTGCGTCAAATATCAGTGGACGTGCAACTCCAAACACCGCAGTGGTGCCACCAATTCCCAACGCGAGTGTGACAATTGCGAGTAACGAATATGACGGACGCGCCATTAGCCGACGCGTGGCATATCGCACGTCGGCCAGCACGTGTTTGAGCATGGGCCCTCCGGGCCTGTAGTTGTTGGCCAGTGGTTCAAACCCACGGACGCCGCGCCACCACGACCAGCGCAGCAGTGCCGGTGCAGATGCGAGGGCTTGTTGCCACAACCAGCGGTCAGCCAATTGGCGTCCATCGGTCGCAACACGCCCGGCATATTCCGTTTGTACGTCCGCAAGCACTTCTTCGCGCTCGGCTCTCGGAACGAGTCGTCGTAGCAGTTGAAGCGGGAGGATGGGAGCCGAGTGGCGCGCGGGCATGGGTGCGGTTTTCCAGTGAAGTGCGGTTCTGATCTATTTCTACATTGTAGAAACGAGAGGCGCAAGGGCTGGGCTGGGCATAGTACGCGATCGGCGATGTCCGGTCTGACGCCGCAATTACGAATAAGGTTGCATCGGAGGTTTCGGTGTGTGTGGCCGCTGCCCGTTCCGTATCGTTGCCGCGTGCCGCAAATTCCGTGAATGTCTACCGGAGCCTTGATGCGTATCACTCGACTTATCGCCGGAGTTAGCGGCGCCGTTCTTTTCGCGACATCTGTGTCCGCCCAACAACCACCGGCCGGCGGTGGCCGCGGTGGCGGAGGTGGTGGTGGCCGAGGTGGGGCGATTGCCATTCAGCCTGGCGAGCAATGTCCGGCTGGCATGACGGAAATTCGTCCAAAAAGTTGCCTCGCACCGCAGTCCACGCCGCCGAGTATTCTCGATTACCGCCCGCAGTC
>JBDUBA010000256.1:0-5361 GCA_040004335.1 Gemmatimonas sp. | reverse complement strand
GCAATACCAACGATGCGTTTCAGCACGACCAACGGAAGCGTTCGTTGGCAATTTGGTGCCGCAACCGAATCGTCAGCAGATAGCGCAGCCCGGGGTCGCATGCAAAGTCAAATGCCAGATGCGCGTGTTCCAATTGCAATCCCCATTCGCACCGATAAGGGCGTGCCACTCGGCACGATGGATGCCGAGGTGCGATTGAGTGCTCTGCTGCCGTTGGATTCGATTCCGATCTTGCTCAATGACGCGCAATTGACGGTGACCGACCGTCGAAGCGGTCAAGCATTGACGTTGCCGGGATTGGGTGACGCTCCGAACGACGTCTCAAACTATGCGGTGAACGGCCAGCGTTGGATTGCACAGCATCGCATCACGGCGAACGCACTTCTCATGGTCACCGCTGCGGCGCCAACGCGTGCGTATGTCGCGCCATTCGAACAATCGGCGCGCATCGGTTTGCTCGTGTTGTTCGGGGTCACCGTCATGGTACTGGCGCTCACTGCATTTTTCACTGCGCGCATCACTCAGTCGCTCGAACGTCTTGCGGGCGCTGCCGATGCGGTCGCAGCCGGTGATCTTACCCGCGCCGTCAACGCGACTGGGGATGACGAAGTAGGTCAGTTGGCCAGATCGTTCAATACAATGATTGAAAGCCTTCGCCGCACACTTCAGGAACTGTCTCAGCGCGAAGCACTGGCCGCGGTTGGGGAGTTTGCAACAACCCTTTCACACGAAGTCCGAAATGGGTTGACTGCGGTTCGTATCGATCTCGAACGCGTGGAAGAGTCCGGGCCCGCCGCTCCCGAATCGCCAGCGTTGGTTGCGCGTACGCTGCGTAACGTCCACCGGCTGAACAGCACGGTGACAGGCGCGTTGGCGGTTGCGCGGAGCGGACGCACGGAATTGCACGCGGTAAATCTTCGCGCTGTTTTGAGTGCCGCTGCGGCGGCGGCCGAGGGCGCGTTTGCCGGCACGGGTTCGTCGCTCGCGACGTTGCTAAACGGGAGTGCAGAATATTTCGTGCGCGGAGATTCGGTCGCGCTTGAGCAGTTGTTTCTGAACGTGCTGCTGAATGCGGGGCAAGCCATGACGCAGGGTGGTAGCGCGACACTCGAACTTACCATGGCTGGCAACGAGTGCATTGTGTCGTTGTGCGATAGCGGTCCCGGGCTTACGGCCGATCAGCTCTCGCGTGTTGGTCAGGCCTTTCAGACCTCAAAGCGCGACGGCACCGGGCTTGGTGTGTCTATTGCGCGGAAGATTGCCGAAGCCCATGGTGGCCAGTTGCTGATTCAGAATGGGCCGCGCGGCGGGCTGGTTGTGCGCGTGACGTTGCCGGGCTACGTCCAGGGATCGGCCACCCTTGCCCAGATGGAGAGCTCGTACTAAACTAGTTAACGACTAGTTAATTTGGAGTCTTTGATGTCCACCATCACCGCGTTCGAAGCCAAGACCCGTTTCGGCGAACTCCTTGAGCGCGTTAGCCGCGGCGAGGAAATTGTCATCACGCGACATGACAAACCCGTCGCGCGCATCATCCCTGAAGGCCGGCCCAGCCTCGAACAGGTTCGCGTCGCCGTGACGTCGCTCGATCAATTACGCGCAAAGATCAGTGCGCGTATCGGTCGTCGCTCAACGCTGTCAGACAAAGAAGTTCGCGCCGCGATTGAATCCGGTCGTCGCTAATGGCGGGCATGGTGGTCGATGCGTCGCTTGCCATCGCGTGGGTGCACCCCGCGCAAGCGTCGCCATCTACCGACGCCCTGTTGACCGACGTTGGTCGTGGAACTCCGGTGATTGTACCGGCGCTCTGGTTTGTAGAAGTCGCGAACGCACTGCTCGCGCTTGAACGCCGAAAAAAACTTCGCACGGAAGAGCGTCTTACCGCGCTGGCCGCTTTGCGTGACCTCAATATCTCGGTCGACCAGGAAATGTCTGCGCTGGCGTTCACTCAAGTGTCTGTGTTGGCGAGCGAGTTGACATTGAGTGTGTATGACGCCGTGTATCTGGAACTCGCGCTGCGCCTGAAGATGCCGTTGGCGTGCAAGGATGGACCACTACGCGAGGCTGCGAAGCGCCGCCGTGTAAAAGTGCTTCCGTAGCAATTGAAGAGTTCTATGAACCGCGTGACGTTCGGCGCGATCTCAACACGCGCACACTGATGAACGAGGCCGCGTCGATGTGTTCTTATGCGCTGCAACTATCTACATTCCGCCTATGACTGCGAGCGACGGGCGGGCAGAGTGGACGGCCCGATGGCAGGCGGCGGCACCGCGTCTCGCAGCAATTCGTGTCGAGGAACTACGACGCGTGGACGTCAGCGCGTTCATCGAGAGCATGAGTGACGCGTTCGCGGCTGCTCAAGCCTCTCGGCCGGTGTCGACGACTTCCGGTCTCGTCGTGCAGCAACTTCTATTCGCGAAGCGGCGGGCGTGAATCAGCTCATCGCGCAGGCGGATGAGCTCCAAAGGGTTGTCGATGCCCGCGGCTGGCGTTCCTTCATCATTGGTGCAAGGCAAATCGGGCATTCCCATCGACATTGCGCTGGCGGGATTCCGTTCGAGGAGGAGATCATTGACCGTGCATCGGAGTACGAATACGTACCGGGAATTCGCCTGCGCACAGTGTCGGCTGAGGATTTGATCGTGTTGAAGGCATTCGCCAATCGTCGGCATGATTGGAGCGACATCGCTGGTATCGTTGCGCGGCAACTTGTATTGGATTGGGCGGAGATCGTCGCTCGACTCTCTCCTCTCGCGGAACTTAAGGGTGAGCCCGCAATCCTTGTCGAGCTGGAACGAGTACGGTTGGAGGTCACGCGCGAGTGGTAGCGTGTTAGGGCGCGGCAAACCGGATCACGCGCATTATACACGAAGACGGACGCGATACGAATGCGATCTGTACGGATGTCGGAGTGGAGTTGCCATGTCAGCGATCATCCGGATCGAAATTCCGCACGAACATGATGTCGCTGTTCCGGCGACGCGTCAACATTGCCGACGCTCGTAGTCGGTTGAATGAATAGGTAAGGGTGGCATGTCGGAGGGGCGATGCACCATCATCAACGATTTTCCCCGCAGGCCATGATACGCGCATCAAGGTCGAAGAACCGGTCGTGTGAACGTCCAGCGGCAACCATCCGTCACTCGACCACGGACCGACGATAAAGCTCCGGCCTTGCGGGGGCAAAGGACCTGCAAATAGCGAGATGCCTCCATCTGTAAGCGAGAGTCGGTAGAGACTTTGCTCGCGCTTTGAACCAAAGGTTCGCGTTGCTACAACAATCAACGCAGCGTGATCGGGCGTTGGTATTTTGTCGTTGAATTCCAGCGAATCGGGCCAATGCAGGCGCCGTTCAATCGCACCGCGGCCATCCAGCACAATCAAGTCACTGCCAGCTTTCGGCCTCCATATGAATTGACTGTTCGACACCACAATGACCTGGCCTGAACCGGCAAACGTGGTCGCAAGTTCGCGCGCGGACTTGTGCGCTGACTTATCAATAACTCTCAACACCGTTTTCCCGTTCTCTTGCACCGCTTCTACTGATACGGAGCCGTCCATCAATTCGTCACCCGACGACGAGCTTAGCGCAGGAGTGCCGTTGTCGGCATTGATTGCGGACGCGCTCGGAGCGCCACCCGCAAACGGTATTGTGATTTGTCTCCCGGCGGAGTCAGCGATGCCCCGTTGTTCGTAAATGTAGAGTGATTCTCCATCGTAGCTTATGCCTCCAGATGCCTGTGCGGTAGTCTTATATGCCAAACGCAATTTTGGCGCGCGATCACGCCCGTCCGCCCAGTCAGCGGTCCAGAATTCCATTTGCGGCGCGCCAAAATCTACGGACACGAAAGCGTCGCCTTCAAGGGATGCGAACATGGACGCTTGCGCGACGACGGTTTGAGCGCCCACGCGTTTTCCATTGCGATCGATATGCTGTTTCTTGATTTGCGAGAATGTTCCGCCCGCGCTTGCCAACGTGTAAACGCGATCAGAACGTCGACCCCAACTCACCTCGTTGACTCCGCCAAAGCCGCCGCGAGGAATGGTGTCCAACACCTTGCCGCTCCGCGAAGTGAGCACAGTTAGTGAATCCGCGTTTGCACCGGTGCCCGCATAATCCAACAGCAGCCAATGACCATCAGGCGACGCTCGGATCTTGAAAATTTCACGCGCCGGTGCAAATGGAAAGCTGTCGCGCGGCGCTCCGCTTGCAGTCTCAAGTGTACGTACCCAGACAGTGTCATGCGTTGCGACACTGTCCCACGCAAAAATCGAATCGGGCGACGCCGTCCACGCTACGCGACCATTTATCGAATGAACAACTTCATCCCCCGATACATTGTTGACTGAATGCCGCTCCTGATCATTCTCCGTATGCAACAGTAGAATGCGCCGGCCATCGGGACTCCAGGCGTCAAAGCGAACTTCGCCTGAATCAATGACGTGACGCGTTCCGCGCGGTGAGGTTTCCTGCACAACCAGCAGCACTCTACACTTCGCTTCCGGTGCACAGTCGGGTGCTTCAAAATACGCAATTTGGTCGGCGTTCGGGGACAGTATTGGACGATATGCGCGTCCGGTGAACGTGAGTTGAATTGGGGCAATAGCCGCTGAAGTCGGTGCCGTGGTGGTGCGTGCTCGTACAAACACAACGGCGGCGACAATCGCTGCCGTCATCGCACCAACTCCAATCGCCATTCGAACGCGACTGCGCTTCACCTTGGTCGGCGGCATCTGCACCGGCGTAATGCCCGTGCTCGACACAACGAGCGGTTCCAGCTGACTGTACAATTCGCTCGCACTCTGAAACCGATCGGCCGGTCGCTTCGCTAAACACCGCATGACGATCTGCTCCAACGCCAGTGGAATAGATTCGCGTCGTTTGCTGACCGAGTCCGGCGCTTCGGTGATATGTGCGGCGAGAATCTGCTGCTGCGTGGCCCCGGTAAACGGCGGACGTCCCGATAACATTTCGTACGCCATCACCCCAACCGAATAAATGTCACTGCGATGGTCGACATGCGGATCGGCGGCCGCTTGTTCGGGTGACATGTACGTGGGTGTGCCGAGCGCAACGCCCAGCGTCGTGATCGTGTTGCGTCCCGTGGCTTCGCTGACCGCTTTCGCGACCCCAAAGTCCGTCACTAACGCATGTCGCCCCGACAACATCACATTGTCGGGCTTGATGTCGCGATGCACTACGCCGTGCGCGTGCGCTTCCGTCAATGCATCGACTACTTCCATGATCAATCGCACCGCTTCATTGATGGGCAACTCGCCTTCGCGCGCGAGCCGCTCCCGAAGTGATTGTCCTTTCACGTACGGCATCACGAAAAACAGAAACCCGTCGGCCTCGCCGGA
>JBDUBA010000185.1:0-1620 GCA_040004335.1 Gemmatimonas sp. | reverse complement strand
CGGGCACAAGCGCATCGATGAAATCGTACGAGGGAAATACGGGCATGGGCATCGCTTCACGCATGGCGATGAACGGCTCGTCGTCCAGGAAAAGACCGTCGTCGTTGATACTCTCCGCCGGAATCAGCGCGAAGGTGAGGTCGTGACGATCTGAAAGTGCGCGACGGAAATCCGCACCTACCAACAAACCCGCAGTGGTGGTTGTTGGGCCAAACAGCGAATTCTCAACCGGAATGAGCACGAACTCTGCGCCAGTCGCCACGGTGAGCTGCTCTAATAGTTCCGGCATGAGCGGCGCCATACTCACGCCGGTCACAACACCAATACGTTGTCCGTCCATGCGTGGCAGTTGTTTCAGACCGTTCTTGACGCGTTCGCGAATGGTGGTCACCGCGCCCACGCCGTTTTCGATCTGCTGAAACTCGCCGTAGTGTTCGGCATCCGGCAGTTCGCGTTCGGCCAGCAGATATAACTCATCGGAACCGTACACCCAGCGATCGCCGCGTTCTTTGAGCGCTTTGTTTGACCAGCGTTCGACAACTTCGAGTAGCGTGCGTGTGCTGTCGCGGTCCATCGATTTGCCCGTGTACAAATGCGAGAACTGCGTGAGGCCAACCGGCACGATGGCCACCGACATCACCGCGTCGTTGAGTGCGTACAGATCGCGGAACGATTCTTCGAGTACATCGCCGTCATTGAGCCCCGGCACAATTACCATCTGCGCGTGAAATTGAATGCCACCCTCGGACAACAGTCGTAACTGCTCGACGATGTTCGGCACGCGCGGATTGTTGAGCAGCACTTTGCGCGCTTCCCAAGGGGTGGCGTGCACCGAGACGTACAGTGGCGACAATCGATACTCGAGAATGCGAGCGATGTCGCGTTCTTTCACGTTCGACAGCGTCGCGAAATTCCCGTACGCAAATGACAAGCGATAATCGTCATCGCGCACGTAGAGCGTCTTGCGGAGGCCCTTGGGCAGTCCTTCGATGAAGCAGAACTCGCAGCGGTTCGCGCACCGGCGTACCGTGGGCGGTGCCAGCTCGATGCCCATGACGTCTTCTTCGTCGCGTTCGATGTCGTATTCGACCAGTGTGCCGTCGGGCAAACGCGCGGACAGCACGAACGTCTCTTCGGCCGTCAGAAACTCCCAATCGAGGAAGTCATCCAGCGGCCGTTCGTTAACAGAGAGGAGTTCGGTTCCCGGCTCGATGCCGATTTGCTCGGCGATGCTGCCTGGGAGGACGCGCGTAACTCGAACCATGACGAATACGAAGAAAAGGGACGCAGCCGCCAAACACCGGCGCGCAAATACACTGGCCGCAGACGCAGTACAGGTACCCCTTGAAATAAAAAAGGCGGCGACACGGAGCCGCCGCCGACCTGAGAAAATGTACGAGCCAGCGGGGCCGAAGTCAATTAATCACATACACTTCGGCCCTTTTGCGTTGATTTGATACTGGGGTCAGAGTCGTCCCCGTCCACCGGTTTTATGCAATGATTTGGTACCGGGGTCAGAGTCGTCCCCGTGCACCGGTTTAAGCATTGATTTGGTACGGGGGTCAGAGTCGTCCTCGTCCACCGGTTTTATGCATTGATTTGATACGGGGGTCAGAGTCG
>JBDUBA010000385.1:0-18179 GCA_040004335.1 Gemmatimonas sp. | reverse complement strand
CAGTCCGTTCTGCGACAAGTAGACAGCGTCGTTGTAAAAGAGAAAGCAGGCGCCTTCCTCGGTAAACTTGGCGCAGTTGCACTCGGCAAACAAAACCAGTTGTACGTGGCCGAATTGCTCGATGCGCGGGTGCTGGAAATTGCGCCCGACGGCACCATCGCTGGCACGTTTGGACAAAAGGGCAACGGCCCGGGCGAACTTGCGACTCCAGGATACATGACAACAATGGGTGACTCATTGTTCGTCAATGACCAAAGCCAACGGCGCGTGTCGGTGTTCAATACAACCACGCGCAAATTCGTACGCAATTTTTCAACGAAACTCCCAATTCGCCGACTGATTGCCAACGGCAGTGAATTGCTTGCGCTTTCGATCGATCCGAAAACGTTCAGCCCTGTCGCTGTACTATCGCCGACAGGTGAAATAATTCGCACTGAAGGCGTAATGCCCGACTTTCTGCATCAGAATTCTGTATTCGCCTCAACAAGTTCCTCTTTTCCGGTGGTCGCTCGCGGCGATGACATGTGGGGTGCCAACGAATACACGCAATCGATCCTTCGTTGGAAACGCGGCACGTCGGTAACGGTAGAGGAACTAAAGCTGCCAGTGGTACGACGTTGGGGTGTGGACCTCGAAACTTACCGGCAGATACTACGCGATCCCAACGATCCGAAAGTCCCAACACTGATTTACAAACATTCGTTCCCGGCCGAACTCACGTTTGTTGCGACTGATATTCTGGGGTTGCTCACGTTCGATCCAACGTTCAAGGACATGCAATTCACGGGACCACACCATCTGACGTTGATCGATATCAAAAACAAGAAAGTGTGTCCCGACATTCCTGTACCGATTCCCACTGATCCTCAACCCAAAGTAGTGCTAAAGGGCGACATGCTGGTTGTACTGCAACAAATGGGCGACAAGAGCGGCGAGATCGTTTCAGCAATACGTCGTTTCAAGATTGATCCGAAACAGTGCGTTTGGAAGTCGTTATGAAACAGGTTGAAATGTGATGCAACCGAGCGCAGAAAGCGCTCAACACTGTACCTGGGAGCCGCTGTGAAACGGGCTGCAGCGGAGCGGCAAGCAACTCTCAACAATGCGTGCGATAACCGCCGTGTCACAACTTGCTGGAAAGACCCGTGATACGGGACGCGAAGTTTATTCCATCCGAAGGGAGACCATCGGATCAACGCGCGCGGCGCGACGGGCGGGGATATATCCAGCCAACAACACAACGCCCGCGAACAATATGATGACCGCAGCAAACGTTGTGGCGTCGGTGGCCCCAACACCGTAGATGTAACTCTGCGCCAAACGCGCCACCGCAATGGCCAGCGACGTTCCAATAAGTACGCTCAACAGCATGATGCGCACGCTCACGCGCAACACACTGTTCGTGATGTCGGCCTTGCGGGCACCAAGCGCCAGACGAATACCAAACTCGTGCGACCGCTGCGCAACCTGATACGCAATCACTCCATAGATGCCAAATGCGGCGAGCGCCAGCCCGAAGAGGCCGAGCACGCCGAGTGACCATGCCGCAATTCGCTGTGGTAGATAATGTGATGCAATTTCGACTGACAACGCACCAGTTTTTTCGACGGCAATATCAGGGTCGAGTTTCGCTACTTCCTCGCGCAGCGCGCGCAGCGCTGCCGCCCGATCTCCGCGCGCGCGCACATGCACCGTCAACCGTGGAGAATAACGTTGCGACACCGGCAAAAAAGCGTACGAACGCGGCGCTTCATCGAGTTCGCGGTATTTCCCATCACGTACCACACCAATCACTTCACGATCTCCATTCAGCGGAAGGAATTGTCCGATTGGATTTTTCCCAGGCCATAAGCGTCGCGCGAGGGTTTCGTTCACAACCGTGACTGGAGTTGAATTCTGCACATCGATGTCGCTGAACATGCGACCGGCCATCAGGGGAATGCGCATGGTCGCGGCGTAGTTCGCGTCAGCAACACCGTACGTTACCGACTCACGCCCGCCATCGGGTCGCTTCACATCTTCCGAGTTGCGACCGAACGCCAGCGGCGTAAATTGCGCCAGCGCGGACGACTCGATTTCCGTGCGCGTGGCCAGTTGCGACGACAGTCGCGCAAAAAACTGACGCCCGCGTTCCGTATCGTACACGCGTCGCTGCAGTCCGATTTCACCAATCATCACGCCCGATACATCCAGCCCGGTCTCGACATGCGCGGCGCGATACAGCGCTCGCGTGAAGAGCCCCGCGGTCACCAGCAACACGATGGAAAATGCGAGTTGCAACACCACGAATGAGTTGCGCGCCAATCCCGCCTTGTCTCTCGCTGCACCGGCGCCGTTGCGGAGCCCCGACTGCACATCGAGTCGCGCCGATTGCCACGCCGGAACGACGCCCGCCACGACACCGCTGGTCAATGCGACGAGGAATGAAAGCGCGAAGACCCGCACGTCAACGTTGAAATCGAGCACAATCTTGAACGGCACCGGCAATTCGACCGATTGCACCGCCCGCAACATCAACTGCGCGACAATCACCCCTGCTATTCCGCCAACAATTGAAAGCGCGACACTCTCGGTCAGCAGTTGGCGCATAACACGCCCACGCGTGGCCCCCAGCGACAGTCGCACCGCCATTTCGCGACGACGATAGGCTGCGCGCGCGAAGAACATGCCGCCAATGTTGGTGGCCACAATTAACATGACAAGCGAAGCCATCAGCATGAACACACCCATTGATCCGACGACGGCTGACCGACTCGCCGCTGGCACCAGCGCCATCGGGTCGAACGTCATCTTCACAACTTTCCGCCCGGCGTCCTCCGCGGGAAGGGCGCGTGCAACGGCACTCAACGCCAGTCTCGCCTGTTCACGCGTGGCATTCGGACGCAATCGGCCGAACATAGTGATCGTGCCTGTAGCAGTGGGCACCCATACATCAGCAGCGAGACCAATGATCGGACCGCGGAAGCCGCGCGGCGCAACGCCTGTGACATTGAGTGCACGCCCGTCGATGTATAACGTGGTTCCGACTGCGGCCGCGTTACTCCTGTAGTCGCGCTGCCACAGATCGTAACTGATAACTACTTCGGGCGCGGGGGTGCTTCCCACTTCGGCAGTGTCCGAAAAGAGTTGCCCAACGGCCGGTCGCAGGCCAAGCACGGCGAAGAAATTTCGCGACACCGCCATCGCGCTGACTGGGTGAGTGTTGTTCGCTTCGCGCAACGCCACGTTGCCGAAGCGATATCCAGCCATCCCCAAAAGCGCTGGTGCGGACGCCTGCCTGAGCTCCAGAAAATGCGTGTACGGATACATGAATTGATTCATGTCTGTCTGGGTTGACCGCATACCATTCGCCCATACTTCGGCTATGGACACAAGGCGATCCGCTTCAAATGCCGGCAACGACTTGAGGACAACGGCGTTGAGCACACTGAACACCATCGTAACGGCTGCAACTCCAACAGACGTTGTTACAATGGACGTGAGTGAAAAAATCGGACTGCGCCGAAGCACGCGCGCCGCGTAGCGAAGGTCGTAGGCGAGGTCTTCCAATGAACGCACGCCCCTTGCATCACGCGCCTCTTCCTTGAACCGTTCCACGCCGCCGAAATCGACAAATGCAGTGCGCCGCGCTTCGGCAGGCGTCATACCCTGGCGCATGCGATCATCAATCTCAAATTCGAGATGAATACGCATCTCTTCATTCATGTCCCGCTCGGCGCTGCGTTTCCCGAACAGGAACTTCACGCGTCGCATCGCACGCCCGGCAACCTCGAGTAGCGACACGGGTTACCCCTCCAACACGAGATCAACAGCGGTTGAGAAGTCACGCCACTGCTGGCGTTCGGCCGCGAGTTGTTTGCGGCCCGCGGCCGTCAGGGTATAGAACTTTGCGCGCCTCCCCTCGGACGACACGCCCCATTCGGCGCTGATCCATCCCTGATCTTCGAGACGGTACAGTGCCGGATACAGTGATCCCTGATTCACACGCAACACGTCCTGCGACATCTCCTGAATGCGCTTCGCGATTGACCAGCCATGGCGTGAGCCGAGGTCGAGTGTGCGAAGAATGAGGAGGTCGAGCGTCCCCTGTAACAGGTCGCGGGTTTCTTGTCTTGACATTCTACAACAAGGTTGCGTGCTTGTTGTAGAATGTCAAGACAAGCCGAATCGGCTCAGGTCGAAATCGTTACCAACTCTTGTCCCACGCGGGATTCGTGGCAATCCAGATGACGCCTTCGGAATGACCAACTCCGAAACGCGCTTGCGCGGCGACTCCATTGAGATGCCTGATCGCATAGAGCCCGGTCGTGGGAATGTTGCGCAGCAACTCCGTTCCGCCCAGGCGATGTCCGTCCAGGTACACTTGCACTCCACCATTCTCGCCGGCAACCGACCGTGCACCCTCGGGCACTCGTCGCCCAGGTTGTGGTCGCACTCCGCGTTCAAGCATCCAACCGGAATGCAACGCTTCCACCGCTCTATATGCCGTTGGCAGATCAGGATGACTACGGAGCTGTTCGGCCGTAATCAAATCGGGGTTGGTTCGCAGCTTTGGCCGGGCTGGGTTCCTGAGCGCACTTTGCTGTGCAGAGAGTGGCAGACCAACCAGTGCCGTCGCGGTGGTGATCGCGGCAATAAGGCACCAGTGGAGCAGCAACGAATGATTACGGGGCGACATGTGCATGTCTCCTGAGTGCCGCGTGAAGAGGTATTGTTTAATATATCGAACTTCTATATATTGGACGTCGTTACGTTAGAAAGGGTTTCACATCGGCGCAATTCGGTGTCTAATTTTCAAACCCCTACACCAGGGCTCCTGTGGCTCGCGACTCGGCAACACCCCGCAACGATCTCCTCAAGGGCACGCTCGACATGCTCATTCTGCAAACGCTCGCCGTGCAGAAGATGCATGGTTATGCCATCGCACAGCGCATCGAAGAACTGTCCGGAGGTGCCATCGGCGCCGAGGCGGGCTCGTTATATCCCGCGCTCGAACGCGTGCAGAAGAAGGGTTGGGCCAAGTCGGAGTGGGGCGTTTCAACAACAGGCCGCCGTGTTCGCTACTACACCATTACAGCGTCAGGCCGAAAACAACTGGGCATCGAGATCTCTGATTTCGACGCCATGTTTCTGGCAATCAACCGCGTGTTGGGCCGAGCCTAGAGGGACCGATGTCGCTGATAGATGGATGGAGCCATCGAGTGCGACAGTGGGTCAATCCACAGCAGCACGATCGCGACCTGAACGACGAATTGTCCTTTCACGTCGAACGCGAAGCCGCGCAACTGGCGCACAATTCGCGAGCGCCAATCAGCGCGCAGGATGCGCTCGTCGCCGCGCGCCGACAAATCGGCAATCTCACGTGGGTGCGTGAAGAAACGCGACGCGTTGCCGGGCTCGCAACCGTCGATGCATTTCTGCAGGACGTACGGTTTGCTGTGCGCTCATTTCGCAGCACCCCGGCATTCACTGCTATTGTAGTCATCACACTGGCACTCGGCATTGGTTTTACGGCCGCCATTTACAGCGCGGTGAACGCGTTATTGTTGCGCCCCCTGCCCTTTCGCGAACCGCAACAATTGATGTCGGTGAGTCTCAAGATTCCGGGCGTCGCCGGTCGTCGCGAAATTGACAACCGTCGATGGTCGTATCCAAAAGTTGTTGCGTTTCGTGCGGCGCAATCCACGTACACCGACGTCACCGCCTGGACGCTCTCGCAGTTCACGGTGCGCCTGGGTGACAAAGCACATCGCGTGGGAGGCGAATACACCGACTCGCGTTACTTGCCTACGCTAGGCATTGGTCTGGCACTCGGGAAAAATTTTCCCAATCGCGACAGTCTGACGTCGGGTGCCGAGGTCACTGTGATCCTTGGGTACGCGCTCTGGCGCGACACATTCGGCGCAGACTCGGCGATCATTGGAAAGACGTTGCAAGTGGACGGATTCCCATTCACAGTAGTCGGCGTTGCTGCGGCAAAGTTTCGCGGCGTTTCGGGCGAGGCCGACTTCTGGATGGCCGCAGCCGCCGCGCCCAGCGGGTGGGGAAACAGCGACCCATATAATCACTCGTATTTCCTGTTGGGCCGTCTCAAGCCTGGGGTGACCGTCGCGCAGGCAACGGTAGCCGCCGCGCAAGTTGGCGCACAGGTGGACGCACAGTTTCCATCGCGCGATCAATCGCTCGGACACTGGAGCGCCGTCGCTCACGAACTGGATGGTGAGCGAACGGCCCCGAACGTACGAAAGATGTTGTACATCCTGCTGGGCGCCGTGTTACTGATGCTGCTCACGGCGTGTGCGAACGTTGCGAATCTTCTCCTCGTGCGCGCATCAGCACGCCAACGCGAAGTCGCCGTCAGGCTGGCACTCGGCGCTACACGTGCGCGGTTGGCACGGCAACTGTTGGCGGAGAGTGTGGTGCTCGCACTGGCTGGCGGTGTGGGCAGTCTTTTCGTCGGATATACATCGGTAAAAATGTTGGCGTCCGTTCAAACGTTGATGCTTGGACAAACCAATGGGTTTACTGGCCTCGGGACCGCGTACATGTCTGCCATTCAGTTCGATTTCACTGCCTTTGCCGTTACTGCATCATTGGCGCTCGCGACGGGACTCATTTTTGGCTTTGCTCCGGCCCTGCATGCAACGCGAACCTCGCTGTTGACCGCAACAAAAGATTCGGGAAACACCGTTACAATCGGGCCGCGACGCTTCACGATGCGTCACGCGCTAACGATCGCTGAAATTTCCTTCGCGGTTGTATTGTTGGCGGGATCGGGGTTGATGATTCGCAGCGTGAATCATCTCATGTCGGTGCGACCGGGCTTTGATGCGGCGGGCATCCTCGCGCTGCGAGTGAATCGCGCACCCGAATGGTCGCGCGACTCCATCACGACGTATTACGATGGGGTCATGGCCCGCTTGTCGGAGACTCCCGGCGTCTCCGGCGTTGCAATGAGCGATTGCCCGCCTTTAGCGCGCTGTGGAAGCGCCGATGCGTTCCTGGCTGACCGGCCACGACCCAGCAACGAACGTATGTTTGGCGTTGGCATGCACTTCATCTCGCCCGAGTTTCCGTCACTGCTCAAAATACCGTTGATTCACGGCCGCGCGTTCACTCGACACGACGATGAGCGTGCGCCGCGTGTTGCGTTGGTCAGTGAACGTGCCGCTAAACGCTTGTGGAACGGAGACGATCCAATTGGTCGCCCGCTCGCGTTCTCCACGGCGACCAACAAATTCGATACGGCGACAGTTGTTGGCATTGTCGGCGATGTGCTGTATGACTCAATGGACTCGCGTCCGGTGGCCGAGGTATACGTGTCATATTATCAAACGCACTTTACCTATCGGATGATGTTGTTTGTACAGGCGCGAAACTCTGCATCGAACCTAACCGCCAGCGTCGTGAACACATTGCACGCCTTCGCTCCCGGCTTCCCGGTTCATGAAATCGGAACGCTTGATTCACGCGTGAACGAATCCATGACAAATGTGCGCGTCACCACGGGAATTCTTACAATCTTTGCCGTGGTCGCGTTGCTGCTCGCGATGATGGGCACATACGGAGTGGTTGCGTACACGGTGTCCCAACGCACGCGTGAAATTGGCGTGCGGGTTGCTTTGGGCGCGACCAGCGCACACATCTCCAAGCTCGTGTTGTGGCATGCCGTCTCACTGGCAGCGATTGGTCTCGGAGTCGGAATGGCCGTGGCGATTGTCGCTACGACGGCTTTGCGCTCGATGTTGTATGAAGTTGCTCCATCCGATCCCGTAACACTTGTGGGCATCGTCGTGCTGCTGGGTGCGTCAGTGCTCGCGGCCACATGGTTCCCGGCACGAAAGGCGATGCGTGTCATGCCGGCTTCGGTGATGCGGGCGCAGTAGCTTCGGTCAAAAACCTTGCATGTGCGTCGTCAATTCATGCGCGGCCGGGTTGCTACGTCGACCGCGCGAAGCCGGACCACCGGTTACTCAGTAGTCCAGCCACTCCATCTCGGACACAAGTTTGCTGCCTCGAATCCGTTCAATCGTTTCCGTCAGCACACGAATGTTGTTGTCAAATGAGCCATGTGTGGACTGAATCTGACCGCCGACTCTCGTGTTCTTGATGGATTGTTCGGTCACGATGCGTAACCGGTCGACATTGCCTTTGCTGGCCAGCCAGCTTTGTTGCCAATGCCGAACCTCGAGCAATCGGTCTACTGCCCATTGGTCAGAATCGCTCGCGAATTTTGGAAAGTGCGCGCGTTCCATCCCGAGCAGCGGCTCCTTTCGCGTGTCGTCAAGCGCGCGCGAAACCAGATACAGCAACGACTTACCGTAGATAGTGGTTGATGGTGTGGGCAATGCGTCTCGCTTTTCGTTTTCATCGTTCAGGCAGTACAGCCAAAGGCGTTCCAACGGAAGAATTCCGCGCTCGGAAGCCTTGACGTACCGCTCATTTGCAAACGCCACCGAACAGGCGGCGGCGAAAAGCGAACACGTACCCAGGCGATAGGAGAGCACGGGCGCGTTCACATCCATCATCGCTTCGAGGCAATGCCCCAGAAGAATAGAGCCAGCGGAGTGCCCCATGAGATGTACGTCAAGCGAACGCCCCTGCGCTTTCAACACGGTGCCCAACGTAGACAGATTCTTCACCAACAGGTCAACACCGTGTCCACTGCGCATGCTGCGCGACGCGTTCTCGCGCATCTCCGACCAGATGCCGCGACCAAGCGGTCGTGCGATCGTTTCGAGTGCTCTGTCCTTTTGGTCTTCGAGCCAATCGAGCATGCCGGTTGCTCTTTCATCTTCAAAGCCCGGAATTCGCTTCTGCCAGTCACTCAGCATCGACTGAATGGTTTCGAACGGGCCCGTTCGCCACGTGAGAAAGATTGGGTAGATGCCGTTCTCGCAGAAATACGGCGCCATCATGCGAATACGTGCAATGGACCCATCTTCGTCGTTGAGCCCACCGTGTGCATAGATCGCAAGCTTGACCGTTTTTCCGGGATGTGTTGCAAACCATTTGAGCGGTCGGTCGACGACGATTTCTTTCACGTATTGCACGGCCGCGTTGTCATCACCCATCGTGAGGTCGCGGACCATCACATCTCCGTCGTTTCCCGTCACCAGCGTGCATTGGTACGCGTCAACGGTTTTGAGTGGTTCGTAACCGCGATGATTGAACTCATGATCAACGGGCCACGGATCGGTCGACGAATTTCTGGTGGCCTTGCCACCACTTTCCAGTCGCGAGAGTGATCGTCCCGCCGGTTGATGCCAGCGAACCGCTTCCGTTTTGGCTTCGGACGGCAGCGCCGGAACGCCTAATGCGCACGCCCACGAGTCGGTACCATGTGCCACCCAGTCTGGGTACGACATCCGAGCGAATCCGCCCGCCCCCCAACTTTCGCCCCACGAATTTTGTACAATAAATCCGCGTTCGTCGTAGCCAACAAACGCGAACGAGTGGCCCGAGAGTTGGCCAGGTTTCTTTGGCGCGGGAATGTCGGGTACATCCGTGTGCTTGCGTGGTGAAGCAACGGGGCGATCGTGGTTAAGCGTGTCCCACCCGCTGTGCACGCGACCCGAAACGTATACCGCACCGATGTTGACGATCGCGGCTTGCAAGTCGACAATCGAGTCGCGCGTGATGCGATAGTACACACCTAACGTGCGGCTCAACGAATCTTCTTCCCATCCATCTTTGGGCGGCGCGAACACCGCGTTCCCTTGGGCATTGAACGCGTACGGCCACAATGGTTCGCTGCAGACGCCGTGTTTGTGCCAGCCCTTCAATGCGCCGCGGCAACTTGATCCTTCGTAGCGATCACCGGGCCATTCGTCGTACCGGCGCGCGAGTTCGTACAACATACGCGGGCTGACGCTTGCGAATTTTCCTTTGGCGCCCGACTGAACGTGACGCATCCACAACATGTGATTCACAACGCAAGCAAGTCCGAACCCGGTGCACGCGCCATCATCGCCCTGATCGAGAATCAACCCAGCCTTGATATAACTCGGCAACAACTTGGCGAGGTCGATTTCAGCTGGAAAATGATTCGGCAGTGATTTGAGTGGAGGGCGATACACCAGGTCGCGAAAGTCCAGGCGATCGGGGCGTGCATCAAAAACGCGAGTGGCAATGGTTGAGGCCTTCCCAGCGTTGCTGGTCTTCTTCGCGGGGCGTTTTTTCGTAGCCGTGTTTTTGGTGGCGCGCCTTCTGCCAACCAACGCTATGGCTGGCGAAGCGGCATCTGCACCGGCCATGGCCAGCGCAATGACGGTTGTGAATACGATCACCATGGGACTTTCAAACGATGTCCCGATCACCGGTACTTCTTGCGCAGCGGGCGAGTAGTCATGCGGCGCACCCAAATGGAATATGTGTAAGCCGGCCTGCACCCGCATTATCTCGTTGGTACCCTTCGATAGATGCCCGTCCACCATCACGGGACGTCTGGTCGGGTACACGACGACGACGAATTCCATTGTCAAACCTCCGAATTAGAAGATTCTGTATCCGATGCCCGCCGAGAGCCGGAGTGCATTTACTTTGACTTGCTGGTTGGCGAGTGGAGCGCTGGCTTCATACCGAATGGTTGGTCGCGCAATGATGTACGAGGAGGCGAAGGTGATGGCAAATTTCTCCATGACATCGACCCAAACACTCGCACCCGGTCTCAGCAAGAATGAGCCTGATGACTTGGTTTTCGTGTTGAGTGTGCCCATTTGAGCGTATTGCTCGCGTGCCGTACTTGAGAGATCGAAGTCAGCCAACGAATATCCCCCAGCCAGGCTCAGATTCCCTTGCACTGCTTTTACACGTCCGCTCAACACTCCGCCTACGGTTGCGCCCAACAACGTTAACCGGCCTGCCTCCAGGCTTTTGCCACCGACCACGCCCGGAACGACAAATGACTCGCGCGTCACTCCAAGTGTTGCACCAAGACCGTTCGGTTTTGCCACTCGTAGCAGCAGTCCGATGTTATGTCTGGACTTCGTGACATCGTTTACGTCGCTGTTGCCACCAAGCTTGATGTTGTACTGCAAACCGACATCAATCGTGTGACGACTGTCGCCTTTCCGCGCCCGGCTCACCGAGTCGGTACATGTGACTTCATGCGGAACAGACGCGGTCCCTACAGACCCCTTCAGTTCCTTCTCTGCAAAACTCGCGAACGACTGCGAGACCTTGTCGGTCACGCTACCCGCCTCCTGCAGCAGCCGCGCACCGCGGTCTGCCAGACAAGTCACCGCAAACGGCGGAAGCTGGAAATTGGTGCCAAGATTTTCAAAATATTCGCGCTCTTTGACATCTCTGATGTTTTCGAACGACACTTCTACGCCGAAAAAACGTGGGGAAAACGGAACGGGTTTACCACTCGTCGTATCCGCTGGTTT
Source organism: Gemmatimonas sp. (assembly GCA_040004335.1). Classification (GTDB taxonomy): domain Bacteria; phylum Gemmatimonadota; class Gemmatimonadetes; order Gemmatimonadales; family Gemmatimonadaceae; genus Gemmatimonas. Next base: position 6,789 of record JBDUBA010000385.1, on the reverse strand, counting down.
CCGACCACCGTTCAAATTAGCGTCAAATCCATACTCCCGCAGTAACTCGAGCGTTTCGGTTGTGAAGTTGCCCATCGGAATTCCCGCCGATGCATCGACGACGCTAACCAGGCCTGGCCCCTTCTTCTTCTGATCCCAGTCTTTTTTGGAGTTGGTGCGTGCGTTTACCGAAATGACAACAATCGTTTTCACTTGATCGAGGTTGATCTTGTTCAGGAGACTCCATCCACCCTGTTTTCCTCGAACGTCGTCGGGTCGATCTTCGGACGACAGGGATTGAAGCACGCTCCGCAGTCCAATGTTGTCCGCGAGACCTCCGTCCAGAATGTGCAGGTGTACGCGGCCGCTATCACGGTATGCTTTGAGATCGCGAAAGGTATTGTACCGTCGATAGTCGAAGAACCGACCACGCTCCGCCAAGTCAAACCATGTTGGCTCGGTGTACCCACACCCCTTTCCGGCAGTATAGCTGTCAATCGTCATGCTGTTGAGCAACACCGGAAACGCCGATGATGCCGCCGCGGCTCGCGCCACCGGAAACGAATCGAGGTTGGCGCACAACAGATCGAACTGTTCTTGCGTGAATTCGAAGCGCGCGCCCGTTGACGCGTCCGTCGAATTCAAAATGATGTACGGCCGCTTGCCGTTGGACAACGAACCATAGGTTCCGTTGCCAAACACGTGCTCTGCGTAATAGTTCGCGGCGGTTTCAATGCGCGATTGCGCACGTGTCCAGTTGGCGGGATTGTATAGCGCCTCCTTCATCAGATCACTCTGTACCGGATGATACAGGTAGTTCTTGTGAAAGGCGCTGTCGGGATTGAAGATTGCGTCGCCGTGCAACGCGTAATACGCCGCGGGGAAGCTGCCGCCCGAGACCGTGGAAATAACATCCACTTCATCCAGCAACGAACGTTCCATTGCCGTGCATTGGGCGGCCGTGAACCCATCGCAGGTCGTCGGCGCCTTCTTTACCGGATCCCAGTGAAACTTGACGGCGCGCAACTGGGCCATGACGCCGTACGACAGCGCCGATGCACGCGTGCCGCCGCCAGAAAACGCCAGCACCACAAACAACTCATCGGAATTTTTGGGCGCGGCGGCATTGTCGACATTCAGCTTGTCAAACCGGTAGCCCTTGTCCAGATCGTACCCGGCGTCCAATCGCTTTGTATTCGCATAACTGGCGCAGCCGGTCATCAGAACGAGCGCCGCGGTCGCGGCGGCCCAATTCATTAAGCGTCGCATAGTTCTCTCGTGAAGGTCACCGCACAAGAATGACCAAATTTCGGCGTGCGTCAAGGACTGTCCCCGAACGCACCATTGCTTGGCGGTGACCTGCATCGATGCCGCGAGTGGCGCACGAGGCGCGCACTCCGTTGTGCGCTAACGCACGGCAATCACTTCGAGGTACTCCGACTCAACGCGAGTCGAGCCGTCCAGCGACTTGTTGTGCTCCGCCCAGTGCGCCGTGAGCGCACGTTCGAGCAGCAAGCCGCGGTCGAAATTGAGCGTCGCAAATGCTCGGACGGTTGGGCCATAATACTCGCGGAACAGCCGCACGGTTAATGCGGGCGTTAACGGATACTCAAGCGCAATCCGGCGACGGACGCAGTGCACAGACGAAACGCCGGTTAACCGCTCCCGCACGGTCTTTTCGTCGCCCCACGCCAACACGGGAATCGCATCCGCTGGTGGCGGAACAAATGCAGTGATGATGCCGAGCATCTGGCCGATAAACCCTGATGCCGTCCAGGTGGCCAACGCGATGCGGCCACCGCGCCGCGTGACGCGCAGCAACTCCGAAGTCGCCAGAGGTGCGTGCGCTGCAAACATGACGCCGAACATCGACATCACCACATCGAAATCCCCGTCTTCGTACGGCAGCGATTCGGCATCTCCCACCTGAAACGTGGCGTCCAGTTCTTCCGCTTCCGCGTTCGCCGCTGCCTGCGCTACAAGATTTGGTGCGATATCAACACCCGCCACCTTTGCACCGGCCCGCGCTGCCGGCAGCGCGAGATTGCCCGTTCCGCACGCGACATCCAGCACGTGTTCACCGGGAATCAGTGAAAGCCGGGCCACGAAATCCGCAGCACCCGAGGTGTAGCCGGTCGCAATGCGACCAAAGTCGCCACTCGTCCAGATGGAACGAACGCGTTCATTGGCGGCGTTGGGGTAGAGCTGTGACGCGGGTCCCGCATTGGCGCCTGATTCGGGGACGTCCGCTGTCGGACGATTGAATTGGCTGGCGGCAGTCATGCTATTTCTGGCGTGCCGCGGCCGGCACATCGCTTGCGTTCACGTAGTTAATTGCGAACGGACCGATGGCGTTGACCTGCACAATCGTCTGGCCTTTGGTACTGGCATAGTGTGCATGAAGCGCGGGCGCAGTAACGAAGGCTCCCGCCGGCAAGGTAAGCATTGAATCTTCCTTGAACGTTGCTCCCATTCCCACCTTGAAGGTTCCGGAAATCACGGTGACGTTTTCGTCGGTGGGATGCGTATGCGGCGCAATGCGATATCCGTTCGGCATGCGTAGCCGCACGGTGAACGGTTCGCCAGCCTTACTCGGATCACCTTGCACCACCGCCATCTCGGCCCCGGGCTCGAACACCGCCGGTGCTGGCCCCCACGTGATCGGTGGTGATGACGCCCGGTCGGCGTCGATGGGTTCTACCGTTTTTGTGACGCTGCTGCACGCGACGCTGATTGCACCAACGACAAGCAATGACGCGGCAACGAATAACGAGACCTTAAAGCGGGGTTTAGCCTGCATGCATGTATCCTCTGATCGCAGTTGAATGAGTGTCAACACGAACTGCCGTTGACGTGCGAGGAGGATACGATTTTCCGTTTGCTGCAAACGCGTGGAAACTACGGGGATTTATAAGTGCTGTACGGGGATTTGTCCGTTTGCCTACTGAACGTTCTGTTTTGCGATAACGGATGTTCCACCCAGCCCGCGTTCGACCGTCCACGCTGCCAACTGCGAACGTGTTGTCATTCCAAGTTTCGCCAGCGCGCCGGATACGTATCCCTCCACTGTGCGCTCACCAATGGACAACGTGCGAGCGATGGCGCGATTTGCTTTCCCCTCGGCAATGAGTCGCGCGACATCGCGTTCGCGCGCAGTGAGGCCTCCAAAAGATTCCTTCACTTTTTGCTGTTGTGTCGGAATTGGCGCCGCGGGTGCGTGTCGACTCACACCGCGCAGGAATTCGGCGCGCAACTCGGTGTCGTCAATCACTTGCGCCAGATCTCCGGCAATGCGTCGCGCACGCCCGAACGCCTGGCGTGCCTCGAGCCGCTGGCGACGCTTGAGCAACAAGGCTCCATGCACCGCGTGAACGCGCCAGAGAAGAGGGCGTGCCCCGGTTTGTTCGGCGTCGCGAATTGTCTGCTGCACCAAAAGTTCTGCGTCGTCCAGTTGGTCAAGCATCAGCAGTGCGCGCGCTTTAACAAACGTCCACCGTGGAACGGGGCCTGCCTCGGCCGCAATGTGTTCATTCGCAATCGACAGAGCACCCGCGGCATCACCCTCTACCATCACCACCTCGGCGCGCGCCAAACGCAGATGCAGCAGACCCAGCGTCCAGTCCCCGCTGAACGGTGTTTCTTGCAGATGCGCGTCTGGTTGTGTTAAGGCAATCTGCTCGCCAGCCGCATCATCCAGCAGCGCGTGCGCGGATTGGAATTCACCAAATTTCGACAGCGTGATCGCAACCGCTGCGGCAGACCATCGCGTCCAGGTGCGACTGCCAATCCGCTTGGCAATGCTGTGCGCACGTTCCAGCAATTCCCGCGCGCGAGCAGGCGACTCGAGGTCGTGCAGGAGAGAACCCATTGTGCAAGCGGCCCCGCACTCCCACTGCAGATGGCGTAACGCTTCGGCATTGGCCAGCGCCTCGCGCGACAACCGCAAAGCGCGATCATAGTCGCCGGTCCAGCTGGCCGAATCGGCAATCACGTATTGCAGGAACATTTCGCCCGCTCGCCAATCAATGCTGCGTGCAAGGTGTAGGGCGCGATCGCCCGCGTTCTGAAGAAGCACGGTGCTCGATGACGCAAATGTCGCAGCGGACGCGTGATTTGACGTGTTGCAGATCACCAGCAGGCCCAGCGCGTTGGCTTCGCCGCGCGGATCCTCCAGTGTGCGGTGCAATCGCGCCGCGTGTTCGAACCGCGCAGCTGCTTCGCGCAGATTTCCGGCTATGTAGTGGGTCATTGCGAGCAGATCGACGGTTTCGGCAATGCCGCGTCGGTCACCCAACTGCTCAAACAGCGTCAGTGCCTCGTGTTGATCGCGAAGCGCCAACGCGGGTTGTTCGACATTGACATGCCAGTTGGCAACGAGATTGAGGCAGCGTGCAATGCGTGACGGATCATTGATTGATCGTGCCATGCGCAGCGCGTCGCGGCGATACTCACCCGCCCGCGCGTAGTCGCGTGCTGCCCACAACTTGCCCAAGGCATAGAGCGCATCACATTCATCCGCTGGCGCGACCGCAATTCGCGCGGACGCCAATGCTGCCAGGAAGTTCTCATTGGCGGCGCGCATGTCACCGATAACTTCGCAGGCCTGACCTCGTTCGAAATGCATCGTGGCGTCGGGAGCCAGTCCGGCGCGCCGAGCGGAATCAACCGCACGGTCCATATGCATTAACGCTTCGCGCGGCGCGTGTAGCGACAATGCGCGATTGGCGGCGGCGCGCGACGTTTCGTAAGCACGTCTCCAATCCATCGCGCCATAGGCATGATAGGCGAGTGCTGCAATCGTCGCGTCGGAATCACCGTGGGTTCGTTGCAATTCATCCGCAACGCGGCGATGCAGCGCGGCGCGCTCGCGCGTCAGAAGTTCGCCCAGCAGCGCTTCGCGCGTGAGCGCATGACGAAACGCAAACCGGTCGGGCGATTCTTCAATCACCAGCTGCGCTTCCATTAATTCACGAATGTGGTCGAGTAATGCCGGCTCGTCGTGATTGGTCAGCGCTTGCAGACATCTGAAATCGAAACGACGACCGGCAACGGCCGCGATCGAAGCAACATCACGCGCCGCAACCGAGAGTGCCGCAAGTCGGCGACGGACCGCTTCGACGGCAGTGCGTGGCGGTTTCACGGTAGAGAGTGAGATCTCGCGCCACACGCCATTCTCCCGCCGCGACAGTTCACCCGACGCAACGAGTGATTTGAGCACTTCCTCGGCGAAGAACGGATTACCGTCCGTGATTCTGTGCAACTGTTCAACAAATCCGGCCGCCGGCGCCGAACCATTAAAGATGGCGTTCAACATTATCGTCAGCTCGGCCAGCGAAAATTGCGTGAGCGCAATTTCAGTGGCGAGACGCGCGCGATCCAAATCTACCAGCAACTGACGCAGCGGTGGGTGGATTTCATCGTCTCGATACGTCAGTGCGAACGTAATCCGCTGTGTTCCAACATTTCGTGCCAGGAACGCCAGCAGTTCGATGGTGGCTTCGTCGGCCCACTGCAGGTCTTCAATGGTGATCAGCACGGGCTGCGTGTTTGCCAGCGCATCGAAGGCAGTCGTTATTGCGTGAAATAGCAGGCGCCGTTCGTGATGCGGATCGAGCGGTGCGGCCGGAGTGCCTTCGCCGAACACCGTTACGAGTTCGGGAAACGCGCGCACTAGTTCGACTTCCGCGGCCGCAAACGTGTGTGCCGCGACCGCATTCGATGAGCTGGACGCAAACGCTCGCACCAAGTCAAGCAGTGGGGCGTAGGGAATGGACCGATCCGTTTCGAAACATGCGCCATTCAGGAGCGCGAAGCCGAGCTGACGCGCCTGACCGGCTAATTCGCGAAGGAATCGGGACTTTCCAACTCCTGCTTCGCCGGCAATGAGTACAAATCCTCCCCGGGCGTTCTGTGCGCGCATAAGGGCAGTGCGCGCATCGCTAAGCGACGATTGCCGCCCGACCAGCACCGGGCAGAGGACGTTGTTGAGAGTTGTGGTATGCACAGTTAACAGAGCGCATTCCGCCGTGCGATCGCGACACTGGCGTGGTGCGCTCTGCTCCATTCTGATTCCGGGTAGGCCAGTCGACCTACGAACGGCGAATTTTTCTTCGTGAACGACCCGCCAGTCCCACGGCAAACAATCCCGATGCCATGAGCAGCACCGTACTCGGTTCAGGCACTACGGTCAACGTTCCGCGTACTTCGCCGCCACCAAACTGCGTCGTGTGAAAGTTGATGTACGCGTGATTGTTCAGAATGTTGGGCAGTTGAGCGGCCAGCGTTGTGTTGTTCCCTTCGGCTGCGTCCCACTTACCGCTGATGGTTCCGCCAACCCCAGTGGCAAACGGTGTCGTGACAACATCGTTGGGATTGTTGTCATTGAATGGAAGCCCAAAGAAACCCCACACAACGGGAAGCGTCGGAGTGGCGCCGGGCCCTGCGTGAATGTGCGCGACCGTCAGGTTGTCGTTGATATCGGTGGTTTGGGTTCCGGTGAAATCGATGTTGAAAATGGTGGCCGTAAACGTCATCTGGGTTTGCGCCGCATTCAGCGTAAAGAACGCGGTTCCGAACGACCCGGGTCGTGCGGCGCCTCCAACCGTGGTGGGCACAATTGGCCCGGGTTCATTGCCGTTGATCAGATCCGCGCGGAGAAACGTTTGCGCACCGGCTGCCTGCCCGAGACATAGTGCACCAACGAACGCCGCCACGGTTGCTGCCCGAAACTTTCCCATAAACGATCCTCCCAGGGTTTGATTTGCTGCCGACGCGCCGGAAACGGCGCGGCCAAATTGCCGACGGTGTATT
>JBDUBA010000345.1:0-5382 GCA_040004335.1 Gemmatimonas sp. | reverse complement strand
GCGGCATCACGCCGACGATCGTGACCGGCGTGCCGCTGATGCGAATGACGCGGCCCACGACGTCTGCCGCTCCGGCCAGCTGGTTTTTCCAGAAGTCGTATCCGACCACCACGACCTGTCCTGCGTCGCCCCGTTCATCGGCTGGCACCAGCGTGCGTCCCATCAACGCCGGAACGCGCGTCAGCTGGAACATCGACGCGGTGACGTTGGCGACGGTCTCCGGCCGACCACCGCCGGCGCCAACCGCGATGCTGCGCTCTTCGATGTCGACAGCGCCAAGATCCGTGATCGTGGTGAGACCGTCGCGCCACAACTCGTAATCACTTCGCGATGCGGCGACCGACTGATTGTCGACGACATCCCAGTTCCGCAATGCGACGATCGCGTTGCCCTCCGCAAGCGGAATCGTCGGCCAAAACACCTGTCGCGCGATTTGGAACCCGACAGTACCGACGGCAATGGCATACGCAACCGCAATAGTTGCGATCACCGTGAGCGCCGGATGCTTGACCAGCATGCGGCCACCCAGTTTGAAGTCGAGTGACAGATCGGGAAACCATGACCACCAACGCGCTTCACGCGTTTCGATGCGATGTTGTTCAACGGTACCAAACGCAATGCGCGCTTGACGTGTGGCTTCGTCCGGTGTCATCCCCAACGAAATGTTTTTCTTCGTTTCGAGTTCGAGATGATACGCCATCTCTTCATTGAGCTCCTGATCGACGGCTTCGGTGTGCACGAGCGCGCGCATTCGTTTCTGCCACCGTCTCAACACGCGAAAGAGTTGCATAGCGGTGCGTCCTCAGAAGGCGCGAAGAATGAGTTCAACCATATCGACGTAGCGGTGCCAGCTTGCGGCTTCGTCGCCCAATGCGCGGCGACCTTCGGCCGTGAGTTCGTAGTATTTCGCGCGTCTGTTCTCGGCGGTGGCCCGCCATCCGCTTTCCACCCAGCCCTTCTCTTCCAGGCGCTGTAGTGCTGGGTACAGTGAGCCTTGCCCCACGCGCAGCGCATCCCGAGAGAGTTGCTCGAGTCGCTGGGTGATGGCCCACCCGTGCATGGGCTCAAGCGAGAGCGCTTTCAGGATGAGGAGATCAAGGGTGCCGCGTACGACGTCGTTGGGTTGAGACATGTCAATCGGAGCAGGCGGTGCGGTGAAAGGTCGGGACTCAAAGGAGCTCGATACCAGCAACGTATGGTATTGTCGAAATTCGACAATACTCACCAACAGCCTGGAAACTGGCTGTTGTCGGAATTCGATACAAGTCCCAGTGGCGACCATTTCTTGAGGTATGCCATGACCACGGCCTTACAAGCCGGGGGCCATCACGACACCGAGCGCGCTCAAGTCGTGAAGAGCAAACGCGCCAGCGGTGCCGGGCGACCGTTTCCGCCGTTCCGCAGCCCGCGGCAGCGCCGGTTGTGTCGCCACGGAGTTCGGGAGTGCGGTCGGGACAGAGCGTGCGTTGTGCAATCGCCGCGCTCGTGCACAGACTGAGAGTAGCAAGTGCGCCTACGAATTGTCGGATCATTGTGGCGTCTGCGTCGGTCGAACGCCGAGTCTGCTGGACACCGCACTGCCTGTGACTGCAGCAACGTACGGCGGTCGTTACGGCCCGGGGTACATCGGTAACACGGTAATCCAAGTACATCGGTAACACTCCTTCTAAACTGCATCGTCTCTCGCGTACACCCGAGGATAGTTGATGCCATGGTTGGAGGCCGTACAACGTGCGCTACAACAAAGGGCGTGCGATCGCGAAATACGATGCAGCGAGCGGCCATTGGCGAGCTGATTCGAGCTCGCGTCCCAGATCGCTAAATCGACCCCTCACGCGCCACCACAATCCGGAGTATGCTCACGTGACCGCGATTGAATTTCCTATCGCGAGTTTACCGCTTCGGAGAAACGCCATGTCCGACCCTCGTCGCACTGCAACGACGACGCGAATCGCGCTGATGACAGCAGTCATATGCGGATTCCTTCTCGCGACTCCCCACCGAGCGCGCGCCTCGGCCGCTGATTGTTCGGCAGCCATGTCGGCGGCCACTCTGCAATCGAAGACGCCGTTTCACGCGACAATCACCGTCACGCCCACGACGCCTGGCGCTTTTCCGATTGAGCATCACGAAGAGATTTGGGTCGGGAACAAGATGTACACCTTGCTCGGCGACAAACGCTGGTTGAGTGACCCTCGAGTTTGACTACGCGAGCGTACGCGCTCCGGCCATGCAGAATCCGTAGTATGCGTCGTGACCGCGATTGAATGTCCTGTCCCGATCAGAAAGTGATGCTGACGGTGGCGTTGCCCTTCGCGGTCGATCCGGCCACTGGTGCCAGTATCGCCGTCAACGTGCCGTGGACCGGGTAGGCATTGCCCCGCGTGCTGGGTACCGCCGCGCCGACCGAACTGAGTTTCAGCGAGTAGCTGCCTTGCTTGGGGCTATTGCCGGCGCTCGCCAGCCAGACCGCCGTACTCGACATGACGCTGACCCCGGAGAGCGCGCCGGCGTCGGCATTGGTATAAGTCCTGACAGTCGGCGTGCCGGTGAAGCCAATCCCGATCGTGAGAGCAGGTCCGCCGCTCGTGTTGATCGTGAGGGCCCCGACGTTGTTCGCCTTTGCCCAAACGGCCGTGACCGGCGTGCAGGTATAGGTGCCGGTGATCGCACCGGAAAGCGATCCAGTGCATGCCGCCCGGCTGCCGTTCGTATTTGAGCGGCTATTGGGGGTAAAGGCCGCCAGGACAAGCAGGGTGGCGGCCGCCGCCGCGTGAAGTTTCTTGCGCATCGTCCGGGATCTCCAGTTGGTCATGCGTTCGTACCCTATCGGAGCCGCGGTTTCTGGATCGTGGCCACGTCGATCTTGTGCATGGGCATCATCGCGTCGAACACGCGTTTCGCTTCGTCGCCGCTGGCGGTGAGCGCCTCCGCCAAGACGCGGGGAACTGTGATTCGAGTACACGGATGCACGGCTTGCCGTTCCGATTGCCAGGTTCGGTGGTGATCCGTTCGATGGCATTCATAAGCGTATGACCAGGCCCATTCCGGCCGGTGAGCAAGGTCGCCAGTATTCGCAACTGGGCACCACGATCGATTTCCGTCTCGCGAACGCCGCGCACGAATTGGCGTGTCACGCCTCATCGCGGCGGTGGGTAGATCGTGTGCCCGCTGTGACGCTTGCGGATCTGATCACGTTCCTCAGCGGAAATCGGCGTCACCGGCTGTCCTTCGCGGACGGAATTGTCACGCATCAATTCTTCGAAGCCGGGCTTCGAAAAAATGAAGGCCACGCCCAGCGGTTCTGTGCCTGTGTTGCGCAGGCTGATTTGCACGTGACGCGGGATGTAGATCGTGGCGCCCGCGCTCACCGGCGATACCCGAGCGCCGAGCGTTGCGACCCCCGTGCCTCGATTCGCGCCTTCTCGTAACAGTCGACAGCCGTGTGTTTCCAAATGTCGGATTAAATCAATGCGTTTCATTGCAATGCGTACGACTACGCGCTCAGTCGCTCGCGGATGACGTCGGCATCGCCAGACGTCGACCGCACTCGGCTTCCGTAGCGCGGGAAACGGTGCGTACTGACGGAGCGACAACAGAAACGGATCGCTGCCAAGCGTGCCAATGCCTTCGGTACCCAAGAGAACTGTTTGCTGAATTGCCTGCTTGAGCAACGTGCGTTGCCCAGCAACGCAATCAGCGACCGCGCAAATGTGCGGTTTCCGGTTTCTGCAACTGCTCCAAGTTCTTCCCGTTCGGCACGACGAGCGGTAGCGTAAATGCACAGTTTGTTGCGGGGATCTCGGCTGTCGCACACTATCACCCTGGAGTTGCATGCGTGTTGTCGCTGCAGTTTTCGCCCTCATCGCGCCCACGTCCGTGTTCGGTCAGAGCGTGCAGGAACCGATCCGGAATTGGCGTGTCGCGCACGAGATCGCAATCGTTCGTGAGATGAATGCGTTGCTCTCGCTCCCGAACATCACGCGTGACACGGCGAATCTCCGTCCAAACGCAATGGCTATCGCCACGATGATGAAACGTCGCGGCATAACGACGCAACTGCTGGAAACGTTGGGCGCGCCACCCGTCGTGTTTGGCGAATTGAAAGCGAAAGGCGCAACCAGAACGCTGGTGTTGTACGCGCATTACGACGGACAGCCAGTGAACGCGAGTGAGTGGCAAGGAGGCGCCCCGTTTGTGCCGGCCCTTCGCATTCAGCGTGATGGCAAGTGGATGGACCTGCCGCTGCCCGACTCGGGCCGCCTCGATCCCGAAGCGCGCATCTTTGCCCGCGGCTCGGGTGATGACAAAGCACCAATTGTCGCGATCCTGACTGCGCTTGATGCAATGCAGGCCACTGCGCACCCGGCAACCGTCAATCTCAAATTTTTCTTTGAGGGCGAAGAAGAATCAGAGTCAGAGCACCTCGAGCAGACGTTGAAAACTCATGCTGCGCTGCTTGCCAGCGACGGATGGATTTTTTGTGACTCGCCAGTGCACGCCAGCCGACAAATGCAGGTGGTGCTCGGCGTTCGCGGATCGATGGGATTGGAACTGACCGTGTACGGCCCCAGTCGTGCTCTGCACAGCGGTCACTACGGAAATTGGGCACCCAATCCAGGCATCCTGGTTTCCGAACTCATTACCTCACTCCGCGACGCGGACGGCACAATTCTGGTGAAGGGTTTTCAAGACGACGTTTCGCCGCCCACGCAGAAGGAAATCGCAGCGGCGCGTGCGTTGCCAAAGCCCGATGCAGCACTGCGTCGCGAGTTGCTGCTGGGCGGCACCGAAGCAAATGATGCGCTGTTGGCCGAACGTTTGCTGTCGCCTGGTCTCAACGTGCGAGGCATTCGAGTTGGTAACGTTGAGAGCACCGCCACGAATGCAATCGCAACCGAAGCAAAAGCGTCCATCGATTTTCGCTTGGTGCCAAAACAAACCCCTGAGCGAATTCGTCAGCTGGTAGAGGCGCACCTGATCGCCAACGGTTGGTTCATCACGCACGCGGCCGCGACCGATGAGGAACGACTCACGCATCGCAAAGTGGTGCGTCTCACGTGGGGTGACGGCGACGAGGCGACCCGTATCAATGCGGACTCGCCCATTGCCGTTGCATTGTTCGGCGCGATGGACGAAATGCTTGGGTCTCCTATTTTGCGCGTTCCCACGATGGGCGGCACGTTACCCACCGCCGTCTTTGTCCGCACGTTTGGCGTGCCGCTGATTGTGTTTCCCATTGCCAATCACGACGACAATCAGCACGCGAAGGACGAGAACATTCGTCTTCAAAATTTGTGGGATGGCATCGATGCATTCGCGGCAATATTCACGCGCATCGATCACTTTTGGCCGCGCACGACTCCGTGAGCGTTGAGAGCG
>JBDUBA010000329.1:0-5398 GCA_040004335.1 Gemmatimonas sp. | reverse complement strand
TGGTCACTCAGTAAACTCTCAACCCAATCGTCTCAAATTCATTGACAGGTTCCGAAGCTGAGCGCTTACGCCTACTGATCGCACAAGGTTCGCATCGCGGCGCATGGCGGTACGCTGTGTAACTGCGCAGCACTTCGCGCTGCTCCGTTCACAGCTAATTTCATTTGAACCTTTGCACTAGAACGCGGCGATAGCCTACCCGCCCTTTGTTTAGAAAAACACCCGTGAATCCGCGCACAGAATCACCGGAACACCACCAGTACGGTGACCGCACTTCACTCGAGGTGCGGAGTACGCTTCTCGCACTCACGCGCGAATTTGTGCGCGCGGCCCGTCAACTTGTCGGGGTTGATCGGATTGCATTACTGGGGTCGGTATTAACCGAGAAAGCGCGTCCGAAGGACGTCGACGTACTGGTAAGCGTCAACGACGGAATCGATTTTGCTGTACTGGCCCGACTAGGGCGACGCTTGCAAGGAACCGCGCAGGCGCGAATCAACTCCGGGGCCGACATCTTTCTCGCCGACGCGCGCGGCGCGTATCTCGGCCGCGTCTGCCACTACCGCGCGTGTCATCCGCGCGCGCGCTGTCATGCACACAACTGTGGGATTCGCCCCCATGTCGCTGACGACTTCGACGTCGTGCAACTCAAGCCAGAGCTGATCGTCGCACCGCCGCTTCAAGTTTTTCCGACGATCTTCGCGCAGGATGCCATCCCGGCCGACGTCGAGTTTCTGCTCCTTCGGCCCCTTAAACAGCAACACGCAGTTGCCGGGCCGACGCACGGTGCCGCGGCTGTCGCCGTCATCCCCTTCGCTGAAAGTGAATGAACAAATCAAGTGAGCCAAGAGTGCCAGTCACGCCAGCCGTAGATCACACGGTGCCGCTATTTCGCGCGTGCCTCCTCTGCACTGCAGGCATTGCCTTTATGTTCGGACTGTCCTGGCGCGAGGACCATGGCCTTCGTTCAATGCTTGAAGGCGTGTTCTTGAGCGTCATGCTGTTTTGCATTGGCGCCGTACTGTTGCTCACGGTGCGCGCACGCGCGCTAACCGCGCCAACATCCGTTCGCCCCTGGATGCGACCCACGGCGATGGCAATTGTCATCTTTGCCACTGCCGTCGCCGGAGCGGCTTTCTGGCGCTGGCGCTCGTAGCGACATCGTGAACTGCGCCGTCCAACGAGCGTTGCCGCAGTCAAAGGCATGGCGGTGCGCTGTGTAACTGCGCAGCACTCCGCGCTGCTCCGTTCACCGCTATTTTCTTTGAACTTTTGCACCAGAACGCGGCGGTAGACCAGTCGGCTTGTGTCCATTTTCCGGTAGTTAGAGTTTCTCTGGCTTTCAGAGCCTATGCGCAGACTTCACTCTATCATCGCCGCGACGACTCTATGCGCGTCGTGCCAATCGCACCGCGATCGCGAATCCGCGCCACCGAATTACGGGCAGGCCGCCCTCGCAAATCCACGCTTCGCATGGGACTCCTCGACCAGTATTGATATTACCCTCCACACAAGACACGGTAGTTACGGCGCGGCGAGGGCATCGCAGTACCGAGAGGAGATACACGCAGCTATTCCCCATGTGAACGCGTACAATAAGAGCGCCGCCGAGCTGGAAGCAGAGTGGCATGAGTGGTTGCGCACAACTCCCGCGGACGCGCGGCCAACGTCGATCGCAGTCGCGCGCAGTGAAGATCATTGTCCATAGCGTGCTTCGACGGCAGTAACGTTCACGCAAACCGAATGCTTCGGCGTCGCTACCTAACCGTGTGCTTAGGTGGCACTTCCAACACGCATCGCTTCTTGCTCGGCTTCACTTGCTGCAATCCGGATATGGTGTCCTCTCGTTTTTAGTTTAGCGACGGATTTCCATCCAACCATGCCGAATGCGAGGAAGCAAAGCGGTGAAATGGCACTGCCTATCGTGAAATTCGTCCGCAGTTCATAAAGCGGCAGAATTCCACGAGCGCCGATGATATAGAACCAAGTCATATAGACCAAGTTGACTGCAATTCCTGCAATCGATTTCCACCAATTCCATCTGAATCCGGAACGGCGGAAAGAGATCGCGCAGTAGTAGGCGGACAGCAAGAAGACTCCCCAGACTCCGTTCGCGATCAACAGTTTGTAGTCTGCGGTATCGAAGCCGTGCCTAAACCCCTGCACCACGCCCAATCCCAGGAGCACAAGGATGAGCGACAAGGCCTTCGAAAATGTATTGACCGCGTTTAGGCGAGAGTCGCGAGGCAAGCGGTCGTTGGTGTTGGAATGCATCAGCTTCGAGTAATTGGAGGTCGCAGCAAGGTGCGCGGTGTTAAAGTGACTGCAATTCCTGCGGTGCGGAAGAGACGACATCGGAACGGCATGCATACGCAACGACGCGATCTGCGGCGGCTGTATATCGAAGGACCTGCGCGGGGAAGTTCCACCTGAGGTACACTGCGTAACTGCGGTGCTTCGCACCTCCGTTCACAGCTAATTTATTACAGCCTTTGCAGCAGAACGCGTCGTTATACAGCCATCAGAATCCTTCGTAGGAGAGAAGAACTTGTCACTTGAGCGCCTGCCTTTGGTGCGCAAAACCGGAGACGAAGCGCTGCATGCGGATGGCCGCACGGTGGGCGGTTCGCTGCTTGAGTTTTGGCGTTGGTCTGCGTCCGATTTGATGAGCAATGCGACGCGCGGAGTATTGGCCGAATATATCGTACATCGTGCGATCGACGGAGCCGACGATGCGATTCGCCAAGAATGGGATGCGTTCGATCTCATCACGCATGATGGGATTCGACTCGAAGTGAAATCGGCCGCGTTTATCCAGAGCTGGCATCAGCGGCGCGAATCCGCCATCCGATTCCGCATCCCGAAAACGAAAGCGTGGTCAGCCGACAACAATAAGCACGAACCCCTCAGCAAGCGGCAGGCCGATGTGTATGTTTTCGCCCTGCTTCACGAACGGGATGCGCCGGACCCACTGAACGTCCAACACTGGACGTTCTACGTCATGGCCGCGCGTGTGCTGGACGCGCGCAGCCGAAGTCAACATTCGATCACGTTGGCGTCGTTAGAACGCGAAGCTCAAGCGGTGGCAACCTTCGAAACGCTGCTCGGCGCGATTGGGGCGGTCGCGCGGACGATATAACGAGCGTTGCTGCAGTCAATGGCAATGACGTGCGCTGTGTAACTGCGCCGCACTTCGCACCGCTCCGTTCACAGCTCATTTATTTGGAGCCTTTGCAGCAGAACGCGGCGTTGAAGTTGTAGCATAAGTCAGTTTTGAAGCGCGTTGTCACGAATGGTGTACGTCGGTACCAATCCAATGCCGCAGCTACTCGGTGTGTGACTCCCCCGCCATCGCGCGTCCGCGTCCAAACGCGACGGTGCGTACCGGTGTCGTGTCAGGCGTTCGCCAACATTGTGCGCGTAACGCACACGGCCTGCAATCACGTTTCGCGCCGCGAAATTGTTCGGTGATAAATCCGTTCGTGATGCGCGATTGGCCTTTGCGATATAACGACTTTCCGGCCGGAGATACGCACGTGCGTGCTGCCGCATCGTACGTAAATGCCGAGGGCGCGAAGCCGGCGGTGGCGACATTAATGCGTGTTTTGTTAAAGAGCGGGTTGGGACGTGCGCGCCACGGCCTCCAGTTTTGTCGCCTGCTGATCAAATGCGGCGCGCGTCCCGCTGCGTTGCTTCGACGCGTTGCTGGCCAGAGCCGTCGAGACAGCAGCGTCGGCGCCGTTGGCGAGGTAGCCCCCCTCCTCGGCCGGGAGTGTGTCTGGTAGGGTCGTGGCGGCGACAGGGGCCGGCCGCGGAAGAATCGCGTAGCCTGCCGCCGCCGTGACCGCGTACCACAAGCCTGAGGGGCCGGCCTGAGCGTGCCACCACCCGGCCTCAGGGGCTCTGAGCCACCGTCGGGCGCGCCTCCTCGATGCCCACGAAGGCATCGATGGTACGGCCGTTGCGCCCGGGGAGGTCGACCGCCAAGAGTCGCGCCACCGTCGGCGCGATGTCCAGCAATGACGCGTCCGGTCGCTCCGTCCGGGCGGCAATGCCTGGCCCGGCAGCGATGCAGAATCCGCCCGAGACATGGTTACCCGGTCGATACGGATGCGGGCCAACCCGCAGCACTCCCAGAGCCGGCGACGTAGCCCCGACGAGCGGACCACTGCGCTCCCATTCCGCCAGCAGGTCCGGAAGCCGCCCCGTTTCCTCACCCGGAAACGCCGTCGCCGTATCGATGACGGCGCGGACCACCGGGCGTCCGCTGTCCGGATCGCGCAGCGCCAGCAGCTCCCGCGTCAGCCGGCGGCGCAGTTCCTCGTGCTCCGCGCCGGGGCGCACCAGTCCGGAGGGCTCCCGCCCGTGCAGGTTGAAGCGGATCGCCCCACTCATCTCGTTGTGTTCCCATTGAAACGCCAGACGGCCGGCACGCTTGTCCTTCGTCGCGTTCCACCGCAAGCGTCTCCGAAGCCGCTGCCGCCACGTGATCATCCCTGGCTCGAGCCGCGCCAACGCCTGGTCCAAAAAATGTTCGCCCGTCTCGTTCGTGCTCATGCCGAGATCGGAGAACACGAGGGAGAGGCACCCCTCGCCCGCAGCCTCCACCAAGCGACCCACCGCGCGATCCATGGCCCGGTACACCTCCAACAGGTCAGGCGTCGCCGCGCCATCGTCGCCCAAGAATTTGTGCCCGGCACAGTGCGACTCCTTGAAGACCACCAGGAACAGGTCCCAGCCACCTTCGGCGAGTACCTCCGTGGCAAGACGCGACTTCCGCTCGATCCCGTCGAGCATGTGGTGCCGGAAGACGGGGCGCTTCTCCTCGGGCAGCGGAGTCCCCGCGCACAGAAACTCCCCCGTCGGCACGTCGGTGGCATCGCCGCCGAACTGGCGCAGCACCTCCTCGGCCCATTCCGGTGGATCACTCTGCGTCTTGGCGTAGTCTCGCCCGTGGGTCAGCCAGTCGACGAGCTGACGGCCGTGCAGATTCGGCGTCAGCGGACATTTCGGCACGTCGATCACGGCCACGCGTCGCCCGGCGTCGCTGAGCGCCACCCAGAATGGCGGCACCGGCGGCGGCCGGTCACGGCTCATGACCCAGTCGTAGCGGCCACGGTCCACCGTATTCCAGAAGAAACGCCCATGCCTGCCCGGCGGCACGCCCGTGGCGAAGGATGCCCACACGGCATCGTCACCGACGGCTTCGGGGGTCGACAGGTTCGCCCACACGCCGCGGTCGCGCAGTGCGGCGATCGCCGGCAGGTGCCCTGCGTCGCACCACCGGTCCACGAGCCCGCGGTCGGCTGAGTCCAGCCCGATGAGGAGCACTTGGGTGTTCGGCACGGCGCTGTGGCCTCTTCGCGTGGATGAGTGAGACGGGTCGATGACGGCCATC
>JBDUBA010000012.1:0-1629 GCA_040004335.1 Gemmatimonas sp. | reverse complement strand
TCGCCATCTTTGATGAGGCGAATACGGCTGACATCGAAACGGGTGATCTCGCGGCGAAACTCGGTCACTCAGAAGAAGTGCGGAAATTCGGCACAATGCTTTCCACCGATCACAAACACGCGCGACAACTTGGGCGTGATCTCGCGAAGAAACTGGCGGTGACTCCAACACCCCCGAAGGTTGACCAGGGCGCCATTGATCACGCGGCCGCCATGAAGAAACTTGGCGCATTGAAAGGTGAGGCGTTCGACCGTGCGTTCCTGAAACACGAAATCGCGTTTCACGCCGCTGTCATCGACGCCGTTACCAAAACTTTGTTGCCCGCCATTCAAAACGCCGAGCTCAAGACACTGGTGCAAACGGTCGCTCCTGCGTTTCAGGGGCACCTGATGGCGGCGCAGGACATGGAAAAGAGGCTGTTTCCAAACGGCAAGCTATCGGGTGCGGGGATGTAATCATGACACTCCGCATACGCTGAAATCCTGGCACTGTGCGGCTTCTCGCGCTGTTGACGTTTGGTTGCTTCGTGTCGTGATCATGGCGCTACCGATCGTTTGCTGATTCGCGCCTTGGCATCAATGTGATTCAATCACCGGACATGGTTACCTCGAAGTTGCCGGCGCTTCGAGAGTACCAGCTCAGTCTGACGAAGCCGTCATCGCACAACGCAGAAAGCCTGTCGCACCACGCCGCTACGTGCCCTGCGGCAACATGCGCCGTACTTTCATGATGGAAGCGCGAAGACAGTGCTGGACGTCGTGCGGCACTGCAACAGCGTTCGCCACCTGCAACTGAATGATCGTCAACCATTGGACCTTGTGGAGTATTTGAAATCACTCTAACTCGTGTCCGCCGGCGCAACGTGGGCTCGGGTGAGGCTAAACGAGGGAGGGCCAGGCCGTCGATCATATTAACGTCAAGTCAGCGATTCCCGACGTTTCTCGCCGTGTGATCGGCGGTGCAGCTCTTGTGGCTCCGACGAAAAAATTGCGGACACGTAGAAACCAGTTGATTATTCGGCAATCCTGTTGCTGACGGGAACTGATACACTTACCCGAGGCTTTCCGCAGGAACCCCCGCGAATACGCGAGTCCGGCCTCGCCCGTTTCCACCGTCATCGTGAAAATCAAAACCATCGGTCTCGCACTTGTTGCGACTGTGTTGTGTGCAACGCAACCGCAGCATGCACACGCACAGGGTTATCCATTCAGTCAGCGGCAGCACGTCATTCAGAACGTTGCGTTGACTGAAATATCCATCGAATACGGACGACCGGTGGCGCGCGGCCGGGAGTTGTTTGGCAAACTGGTTCCGTGGGATACCATTTGGCATCCCGGCGCCGACGCCGCTACGCGCATCACCTTCAAGCGCGACGTGTTACTGGAAGGGCAGGCGCTCAAGGCCGGGACGTATTCGTTGTGGTTCATTCCACGCGCGAGCAAGCCATGGACGTTTATCGTAAGCCGCGTTGCGAATGTTTCGCATTTGGACTATGCGGGACCGAGCAAGGATGCGCTGCGTTTGGAGATTGCTCCGGAAACGCAGTCGCACATGGAATCAATGACGTGGCATTTTCCGATGGTGCTGCGTGACGACGCCATTCTGCGATTTCAGTGGGGAACGACCAGC
>JBDUBA010000164.1:0-5459 GCA_040004335.1 Gemmatimonas sp. | reverse complement strand
GGCATTGGATACGAATACTGCATCAACGTCGGACGCGGTTCTGTCAGCGAACGCACGAGATACAGGTCTTTCACGCCGCGGTTATCGGTGCGCGAGATGTGAAACGCGCGCGAATCGGCCGACCACGTGATGTTTGGACGCGAGGGCCGCGCGGCCACAGCCGCCGACGTCTGTTCTTCCTGCTGTTGTCCGCCACCGCCCTGTGTGGAATCCTGCTGGCCACCGGCACCCCCGCGACCACCGCCCGCAAACGAGAACTTGTCAAACCCTTCCTTCGTGATCTGCACCGTGTCGCCTTTGGCTTTTTCTACGATGAACAGATTGTGATTGCGCGCGAACACGTACGCGGTGCTGTCCGGCGCGTAATTGCGCGCGGCCTCACCAGGTGACACGGCGCCACGCCCGCCGGCGCCAGCAGCACCACCTGCGCCGCCACGCCCACCTCCGCCACCGCCTCCACGACCGCCACCACCCGCACCCAATGCCGCATCCACTTCTTCATCCTTCACCATCAGCGAGTCCTGCGCACCACGATACTTGCCCAAACTCGTGAGCGTTTCCGTCGCGATGTTCCAGTTGTACCGCGTCGAGTCGATCGCAAACCGAAGATGTTTGTGATCCTTCGTGATGTTCACGATTGTGAAATGTTCGCTCAAGTTGTACGCCTCGATTGCGCGCGAACGCAACACGGAGAGCTGTGCGGCCAACTTCGATTGATCGAACAGCGGCTTCTTTACCTTCGTGAACGCATTCACGAGGTACCAGTGATCGCCCGAGTGATCACGCCAGCTGTAGAACAACGAATCCGACTCGCCAATCCAGCGCGGAGTAATCGTTGTGCTGAAGGTCATGTTCCGCAGGCTGGCTGTGCCAAACTGATTGAACAGTGTCCAGTTGGCCTTGGGGCCATTGGGATTTGGTGCCGCCACCTGCGCGCTGGCCACAGGCGCCAGGCCCAAGCCAGCAATGGTGACGCCGATTGAAATCCAGCGACACTGGCGCGCAATTGTCGCGAACCGCTGCGTAAACGCCATTCCTCGGTCTCCTGCCTCAGGAATCCACCAAGCGCCGCCTCTCGACGCCCGCTCAGCTTGGTGGGGGGGTGTGGAAGGTGTCGAGGGAGCTGGACCTCGAACACGACAAGGCAAAGTATGCTTTTCTCGGTCGCTGTGCTGCCCGAGTTTGCAGATTCTGGGAACTTTTTTCGAAATCCCTCGATTGGCCGGCCTGCGAGCAAACGCGGCCGGGCGAGTTCTCACAGTTTGGCGCGCAATTCGTCGCGCCCTCATACCATCTGCCAGCGCAATTCCACGATATTCAGTAAGGTCGTGACCGAAAGTGGTGTCCCGCAACCGGAGAGTGTGCAATGCGCGACGTTTCGACAGAACCTGCCGCTGAATCGTATTCCAACTCCACAAAAAATGTGGTCGTGCGTTGCACAACATGCAGCACGCTCAATCGCGTAAGTCTCGCTCGGCTCGCCGACAAACCCCGCTGTTCACGCTGCGCGAATGCCTTGCCCTTCGATCGGCCGCTCGCTGCCACCGATGCCGATTTTCAGAAATTTGTGGAAGGCGCGCTCGTTCCGGTCTTGGTGGACTTCTACGCAGATTGGTGCGGCCCCTGTAAAGCAATGGCTCCGTTGCTCGACGCGTACGCTCGTCACGAGGCCGGCAACGTGCTTGTCCTCAAACTTGATACCGATGCCAATCCAATAACGGCTCGGCGTTTCAACATCGGCAGCATCCCGACGCTCATCGTGTTTCGAAATGGCCAAGAGTGGAAACGTCAGGTCGGTGCGCCCTCGCGTGCGGTGCTGGAGTCGCTGGTGAAATAGAAAGCTCGAACGCGAGTGTGGCTGAACATGGGCCTTGTCTTTATGACAAGTTTCCTTTACATATCCGGTAACCGCTGAATGATCAGCGCATCCCGGAGCCCCGATGTCCGACCGCATGACCGTTGCTGATGCTCTCGCCGATGGAAAGCGTGCCTTCAATGGGCGCCGCCAGATTGTGCAGACGATCTGTCTTGTGGTGTTTTTGTTGTCTTGCAAACTGCTCAGCAATCCAGCGACCAGTCACAACCTCCGGATTGCGTTGGTGGCTCTCACCGGACTGCTCGCAATCGGCGCCGTAGTCGAATGGGGGTTCCACGAAAAACAGTTGGAAGAATTCCATCGCGAAGTCAGTCGGGATGCCAACGGTATCGCGTTTCGCGTCAGCTTCTACGTGCTCTGGTTCATGTTTCTGCTCGACCTTGCGTTCGGATTGCCCGTCCACAAATCACTGCCATGGGGATTACCACCACTCCGACTTGAGTGGCGTGATGCTGCGATCGTTCCACTCGCTACATGGTCACTCGCGTACATTCTCAACCTCAAGTGGCGCAACCGGCGGTGAAGAATCGACTGCGCGTGTTGCGTGCGGAACGTCGTTGGTCGCAGGCCGATCTCGCTGACAAACTGAACGTGTCGCGCCAGACCATTTATGCGATCGAAAACGAACGGTACGATCCCTCGCTGCCTCTCGCATTTGCGATCGCCGAGCTGTTCGAAACCAACATTGAATCAATCTTCATTTACCATGCGAGCGATGCCGCACAATAAGAGCGAACGCACACAAGATGCTCAGTCTACGCGCGGGTCGCGAGTTGCTCGAACCAACCGGCTGACGCAAATCACATCGGTGGCACTTCTGACGCTGAGCGGAATTCTCTTCCTTGCGTGTGCCACAAACTCAGCTGTTGGCGCAGTTAGAACGAACGCATCGACCTCGAGCGCAACCGCGCCGGCTTTGCCAAACGCCCCGCCATCCTTCATGTTGGGCACTTTCGACGACGACTATGGCGGAAGTTTCTCCATTTCGTTTGCGGAATTTGTCCAGCTGCCACGCGGACGGTTTCACATCGTTCAATGGAATGTCGCGCAACAATATTTCATTGCGCAGAACGATTCACTCAACCGCTCCGATCCAAACAAGTGGACACGTATTGATTGGGTACCACTCACGGGAATGGCGCCCTACAGCTGGGCCTTCTGTTTTAGTGCCTACAAAGCGGCAAGCCGTACCGAAGCCGAGACAACGGTGACCGCAAAACGAGACACTCCGAAAACCGGATGCGGCGGATTTCCGTTCACACGAATGAAGCCACGCCACTGATTCTCAACACCTGGATTTGTTGGCTGTGTTCACTGCGATGTACAGGAAGTGTCGTTTCCATTCGTCTCACCAGTCCCTCAAGATCCTGTCCGTTGACAAACGCAGTCCGTTTGCCCATCATCTCCGAAAGCTTTCGGAACAGTGTGTGCGACTCGGCACAACCCTTGCCCTGCGGGATGTGTCACACCACACGCCGTCCGAACTGCCGTATTGGATCCCCATTTCCCGAGCGATCGACATGTCCCAGCCCTGTCCGACCGTAGCGATTGATGCGTCACCCGCGACGATGCGAAAACGTGACTTTGTTTCTGTCGCACGTCTTCGGAAATTCGCGGGCCATTTTCTCATAGTGCTTACCACTTGTACGAGTGCAACGCTCTTCGTGACCGCAACTCCGCAAGCCGTCGTTGCGCAACAGCAAGCCGATGTGATTCGCGGACGCGTGACCGGGCCGGACAACAAACCGATTGTGAATGTGCAGGTCACAACCGTGTCCTTCATTGGCGGGATTTCTCGTAACAAGCGAACGGACAAGGACGGCCGTTTTTCCATCACCTATCCGAACGGCGAAGGCGACTACTGGATTTCATATTCAGCTATCGGTTATACGGCGCAACGGTTCGAGATCAAGCGCAGTGCCGACGAAGAAATTCTGATTGCCGATGTGAAGTTGTCCAATACACAAACGCTGCAGGCAGTCACGGTCACGGCCTCCGGTCCGAGACAAACACCAGGACGGATTGATTATTCGGGCAACGACATCAGCGGCACTGACCGGTACGTATCAACTGGCGGCATCGATCCGCAGCTTGCCGGCAATCTCGCGGCGATGGCCGCCAATACCCCCGGCGTGCAACTGATTCCGGGCGTCGATGGAAACGCCGATATGTTCTCGATTCTCGGCCTCGACGGATCGCAGAACAATGGCGCGCTCAATGGGCAACAAAACGGATTGTCCAACATCCCGCGCGATGCACAAGTCAGCACCACCTTGCGTGCCGGTTACGACGTTGCGAACGGGGGATTTTCTGGCGCGCAAGTGAACGTCTCCACGCAATCAGGCAGCAACTACATCTCGCGCGCCATGAGCGGAGTTTTTAACGCACCACAGGCGCAATTCAACGATCGGGTGGGACAGGCGTCGGAATACAGTTACATCTCCCTTGGGGGCCGAGCGTCTGGTCCAATCCTCACGGACAAGGATTTCTACACGTTCTCGTTTCAGTTTGACCGCCGCTCGCAGAATCTCGCCACGTTGCTCTCCACTACGCCCGTTGTTTTCCAGAGCGCCGGCATCTCCACCGATTCCGTTGCGCGGCTCCGCACAATCCTCAACAATATTGGCGTTCCAATTTCAACTGGAAGCATCGGCAACAACTCGGCGCGTACCAATGCATCCCTGTTGGGCGGTATTGACTGGGCCCCTAAATCACAAAACAGCGGGCATGCTTTCAATCTCTCGTACAATGGCGGGTTCAGTTCAACCGGACCGCAAGCAACGGCCACGTCACAAACACCAGCGTCACTCGGCGAATCACAATCGCTCAATGGTTCGGCGCAGCTGCGGCACACCAATTTCTTTGGTTCAGTACTCACGGAAAGCATGTTGAGCGCGTCTGGTTCCCGCAACAAGACCAACCCGTTTCTCGAACTGCCCAGTGGCACCGTACTGGTCACCTCGACGCTCGATGACGGAACAGCCACCGCGCGTTCACTCATCTTTGGTGGCAGTGCCAATGCAAATACCAACAGCAGTGTGTCGGCCGCCGGACGCAACATGTTGTCCTGGTTCAGCGCAAACAACAAACATCGCCTCAAGCTGATTTCTGAGCTGCGCATTGATCGTTCGTCGTCCGAACGTGCGTCCAACCTGCTTGGGCGATACACCTACCAATCCCTCGCCGATCTCGAAGCTGGAAAACCGTCATCGTTCTCGCGATCACTCAACGCAGTGAATCAAAACGGCTCGGGACTGGTTGGCGCGCTCGCGTTTGGCGACGCCTGGCGGCCATCGAAGGACGTGCAGGTGCAGTACGGCGTACGTCTCGACGGCAATCGCTTTCTTACGCGTCCCGCCGAGAATGCGGCGATCGAGAGTGCGTTTGGTGTGTCCAACAACGAAGTTCCGAATGGCGTATATGTGAGCCCCCGTCTTGGCTTCTCGTGGCTGTACGGCAAAGCGTCGCAAATTCCTTACGCGGAAGGGTTTGTCACGGGTCCGCGTGCCACAATTCGAGGAGGCATTGGCATTTTTCAGAATGTTCGTGGCCCCGATCTCGCGACTGGCGCAATTGCGAACAC
>JBDUBA010000049.1:0-5464 GCA_040004335.1 Gemmatimonas sp. | reverse complement strand
GGAGGCAGCTCGGGCGTCGGTAAAGCGACCGTCCAGGCATTGCTGGCCGAGGGAGTGCGCGTTACGGCGGTGGCGCGTGGTGAAAATCGGTTGCGTTTACTTGCGGCCGAGTTGAGGGATGGCGTGACAACGGTTGCGGGTGATGCCAGCGAGCCCGCGTTTGCGGACCGGCTCTTGCGCGACATCATGCCAAGCGTGGCGGCGTGCAGACGGGCTCCGACTGATGCGGCAAGCGTTAGCGCGAGCAGCGCGGTGGACCGATGGGGTTGAGAGCGCCGAATGAAATTATTTAGGAGGCGTGGTGCTGCTTGGTCATCACTCAATCAAGAAACTCGCGCATTCGTTGCAGCGCCAAACGGGTGCGGTGGCATTGTTGGGAACCGAACGGTTTCAGCGAAGGAGACGTCTCGTGATTACACGGCACGCGGCAACAACGCGAGCAATTGCCCCGACTTCAACACTACTAGAGATGCGAAACAGCCATTTGCCTATTTCTATCGGTGAGTTCGATCAAGCGATCCGCCCGCGAATTTTAGTGAAGAGATCGACTCTCGGTCGATCGCCGCCGCGAGATTGGCAAGAGGTTGTGCCTGCCGGACATCATTGCTCAATGTAATTTCGTGGTGCCGCGATTGGGACCAAACAAAACGTCCGCTTGCGTGCTGATTCAATTATTCGCGTGCCGCAATGCTGCAGTATGCGCTCGAGTTCAGG
This sequence comes from Gemmatimonas sp., assembly GCA_040004335.1. Taxonomy (GTDB): domain Bacteria; phylum Gemmatimonadota; class Gemmatimonadetes; order Gemmatimonadales; family Gemmatimonadaceae; genus Gemmatimonas. The sequence continues at coordinate 4,750 of JBDUBA010000049.1, read as the reverse complement.
CGGATCGCGAACGATCAGTCAGTCGCTCTATCGACGCTCGACCAGATCGCGGGATACGGCCAGAGAATCATGCCAGTTGTTACGTTTGTGGGAATGGCGTGAGCGCGTCACTCACAACGCGGCCAGGAATAGCGAAGACGCCATGCACGAATACCAAAATTCAAGGTGAAGTTGTCCGAACGCGTCGTCGCGCAAACACTGCGAGTGCGAGGATACCTCCGAAAACCATCAGCAAAGAGGATGGCTCTGGAGTTGAAGTCCACGTTCGGAACGTAAAATCAGAGGTGCCAGAGTTGAAGAGAACTTCAGGTCCATACGCTGAAGCAGTAAAAGGACCATTTTCGAATCCGCTAGCCGATCCACTTACTTGTTGATTGAACGATTGCCCGGCGCTGTAGGGGTTTCCTGTAGCGGCATGAACCGCCGATCCATCGTAGGTCGGGTTGTCCGATTGATAGATCGACAGCCAGTATGTCTGTCCAACCACGGTCGAAATTGGGGACCAAAATGCGTCCATCCACTGACTTTCACCACCTTTCCATGAATAGGACACGTCTGCAGATGTAATGGCTGATCCACCAGTAAATGGAGCGCTCGACCATAAAGAAATCCGCATCGTGCCATGGTACGTGGTATTGGGATCGCGGTCAAAATTGAACAACCGGAATCCAGCTCCGGCTGACTGAGTCGACACCGCACTGAACGTTTGCGCATCTGCTTGGCCCGTCCAAGTACCGTCGAGATTATTACTACTGAGCGCAAACGCACCGACGAGCCCCGTGCTCAAAGGTTGCAGGATGTCAATTTGTTGGGCAATTGCTGAGGCTGGTGCTAATGCCATCGCAAGCATGAGGTTGCTGAACTTCATGATCTTCTCCGGAATGGACTAGAACGGGACATCAGATATTCGGACGTTGCAGTCAGTGAGAACTCGTCTGAGCAAGAGACTCACGCTACGAGAGCTATGTTTGACCTTACCAGTCAGATCAGTGTCATCGAATTCGAGAGCTGTTTCAGCATCGTTCAAAATGCGGTTTCTCACGGCGCGCTGACGTCTCGCGCGTATTGGTGGCGCGAGCCGTCGATGCGAGCAGAGCGATGTTCAACCACGTTTCACGGAGCGCAAAGCTTCGTTGAACGATTTGAACACACAGCGCTTTCTGCAGCGTTCACAAACCAATCAAAGTCTCCAAGCTCAGCATTAGCACCGAACCATAAGCGCAAGACGCGCGCTTTCTGTTTACGGGCGGTTGTGAGTTTTTACGTTTGACGGCGCTCGTCGCGGCGCGATTTTACGAACGCAGGGCGCTTCGAGGAATGAGCCGCCGTTCGGTTGGGTGAAACGCAACGACGTCCAATTCGCATTCGTATCCGCCTTTGGTTCGTTTGCCGACCAGAATATTTCGGCGCACAAAAAACCACGGTATTCATACCGCTCGGCGATCAGGTCTTCAAGATGATTGCTGGCCATTGATTTGACTATGAGGAGTTTGGACGTGATGCGTGCGCTGTGTTCTGTTCTGAAAGATTCGCAATCGACGTGCTGTGATGACGCATCGCGTCGCTACGACGTAAGTCCTGCGGTTTGCCGCCGCAGCGTACGTTAGCTGCGACGAACGCGACGCATACACACCTTGCAGTGAATCAGTTCACGTTGATACTGCTATAGAACGTACTGCGTTAGCTCATCCAAGTCAGTGCCGCAGTATTTTCGATATCGGTCCGTCGTGTAGTTAGTTCGCGCAGGACTGGACACCACTTTATGCTTGGCCAAATGAACCATCGGGTATGGTTCAGAGGGAGGATCATCCGTGTTCACGACATAACCGTTGGGGTTCGCTTTCACCCAAGCGAGATAACCGTCGTCATTGTTCTGAAATGGTTTGATCATGTGAGTTGAGTGGTCGGATGCTCAATACAAAAGAGATGTGCAAGGGATGCGCGCTGGTGTCGGAAGCGCTCTTGCCGCAACGAAAGGTTTGTTTGCACAGGGGCCTGCGATTCGAGGACTTGCCGCACGATATCCGGGCGGACGATGCGCAGCGACGGACCGTCCTCGATCAGCGCGCGGCCCAGCATCCTGGGCTTAGGTGCTGACACGCGCGGCGTTCGTGGTCATCTCCGGCGCGCGAGACCGTTCGAGCGGAATCTGGACGGCCTTGATGCGCGTCGGGGTTTACGTATAGTTTTTGACTTAACTTATAACAAACTGTTCTAATATGGGCGTTTTGTACTTCTTATTTTATAACATACCGTGATATTTCAAGCCATGTCCACCAAGATCTTCCGCGCCATCTTCCTGTTGGCAGACGAGCAAATGGGGTACGTCACGACGGCCCAAGCCGCCTCCGTCGGCGTCAGCCCCATGGCCTTGGTCATGATGGCTCGACGCGGCACTATCGAGCGCGTCAGTCGCGGCGTGTACCGGCTCGCCAGCTATCCAACGTTTCCCCTGGCGCACTACATGGAAGGCGTACTCTGGCCATCTGGACGGAAGGGTGTGCTTTCCCACGAGACAGCATTGGCGTTGTACGGACTGTCCGATGCAAACCCAGGCAAAATGCACATCACGCTTCCGGCCGGCTTTCGCGTTCAACGGCAAACGCCGGACTACATGGTTGTTCACTTCACGGATCTTCCCGGCGACGATGTAACGCGCCTGGAGAAACTGCCGATTACGACGCCGGCTCGAACTATCCGTGATTGCATAGCCGCACACGTCGGTCCGGCACTGATCAAGCAAGCCGTCGCCGAGGCAGCGGCAACCAACAGGATCGGTCCAGAGGTAGCGGCACAACTACTGCGAGCACTTGATGCAGTCGGACACTCAACAGCTTCCGTATGACAGGTATGCGTGCTGCGCCGCCATCCGTCGGCAAACTGGAGAAGTACGTACTTGCGCAGGCTCGTAGTTCTGGCGTTCCGGTGCCGCGCACGCGCGACCAATGATTTAGATAACCTGGCACGTCCGGAAGGAACCGACACTGAGACGGACGCCCTCGCGGGAATTCCGCTCGCACCATTCGGATTAGATGGTCCGAGCCACGTCATTTGTATCTCTCGCTTCGTCATCACATTGCACAGAAACTACGCGGCATCACGAAAATACAGTACGAGGGAAGCGAGAACGACCGTTTCCGCGACGCGATCGACTTACTGCTGCTCAAGGATCTTCTGACGACCGAAGAATTGACATCCGTGCGACGCGCCTTTGTAGTATCGAATCGCTCTGGAGCGCAAAAGAGAAACTTGAGCGCGTGATCCCTGAGGAGCGCGTACCTGCTCTCTTTCTCTATGCGGTGCGAGATCGCCGTTGATGAATGTTGCCGGAATTTTTCGACGTTGTAAGCCGGACACTTGTTGACTCATCAACGCTCTCAGTGGCTAGATGACGAACACACATCCACGACGCAGCAACACGGGCACACCTGAAGGCCGAGCGATTTTCCTCATCCAGTTGCGCTCACAAGCATCACGGACTCGCCACGGAGCGCTGCGAGCAGAACTTCCAACTGTGTTTAGCGCAGCTTACGCGCCAAGCGTCAAACCCGCGCCGCGGCAGACACCATGAATATCCCCCACTTGCTGGTGGATTTTCATGGTACTAGAATTCCCCAATGATCGACCGAAAACCCCTCCTCAGCGAAATCTCCGCCGCCCTCAAACGGAGCCGCATCGTAATGCTCACCGGCCCCCGCCAGTGCGGCAAAACCACCCTCGCGCGCGAACTGCTCGACGAAAGCTCGGTCAACTACTTCGACCTCGAAGACCCCACCAGCCTCGCGCGCCTCGACGAACCCATGACAGCGCTGCGCCCACTCAAAGGGCTCGTGGTCATCGACGAAGTGCAGCGCCGCCCCGAACTGTTTCCCGCGCTCCGAGTACTCGCCGATCGCAAGTCATCGCCCGCGCGTTTCCTCATCCTCGGCAGCGCTTCAGGTGATCTACTGCGACAAAGTTCGGAAAGCCTGGCGGGGCGCGTTGAACACGTGGCCATTAGCGGATTCTCACTGCGCGACCTTGGCGCAAAGCAAGCGAACGTGCTCTGGCGCCGCGGCGGATTTCCGCGCGCGTATCTCGCGGCAAACGAAAAAGACAGCGTCGCGTGGCGCAAGAGTTTTATCAACACACTGCTCGAGCGCGACTTGCCGCAGTGGGGTGTACGTGTGCCCGCAGTGGCACTGCAGCGCTTCTGGACAATGCTCGCACACTATCACGGGCAAACATGGAACGCCGCCGAACCCGCGCGCGCACTAGGCGTTGGCGAATCAACTACTCGGCGTTATCTCGACCTGCTGTCCGACGCGCTCATGGTGCGCCAACTGCAACCGTGGCATGCCAACATTGCCAAACGGCAGGTGAAATCACCCAAGATGTATGTGCGCGACAGTGGGCTGCTCCATCAATTACTGGGCATCACTACCGAGAAAGCGTTGCTCAGTCATCCCAAGATCGGTGCATCGTGGGAAGGGTTTGTCATTGAACAGGTGTTGGCCACCGAACCACACGACGAGGCATTCTTCTGGGGCACGCAACAGGGCGCCGAAATTGATCTCATTCTGCGCCGAGGCGATCGCTTGCTGGCTGTTGAGTGCAAGCGCACCGATGCGCCGCGCATGACACCGTCGCTCCGTATTGCCACAGCCGATCTGCAATTGGAACGGGTGGCTGTGGTGTATCCGGGCACGCTGCGGTATTCACTTGCCGACCATGTGGAGGCAGTGCCACTGACGGCGTTGGCCCAGCCGGG
>JBDUBA010000198.1:0-5471 GCA_040004335.1 Gemmatimonas sp. | reverse complement strand
TCCAGTGATGTGTACCTGTCGGACGAACGCCTCTGGCAGATCTGGCGTGACCGGCACGACAGCGCCACCGTATCATTTGTGTCCCTGCGCACTGACGCGCTCACGGACACGGCCGTCACTGTCACGGAGCCGGAAATTAGTGCGTACTACGAGCGCAACAAGAAAATATTCACGCGCCCCGGTCGCGCCGTGTTGTCGCTGCTCACAATTCCGCGAACTCTGACTGCAGACGATTCGGCCGCTGTCAAAAAACGCATCGACAAACTGCGGGCCGATATCGCGACCGGCACGGCGAAGTTTGAAGACGTGGCCCGTCAGGCATCCATCGATTCAGGATCGGCCGTGAACGGCGGCAGTATGGGGATGACCACTAACAAGGGCCGCTATGTATTGCCCTTCGAAAAGGCCATTGACGCGCTTAAGGTCGGCGAGCTGTCACAGCCCGTGCTCACGCAGTTCGGTTGGCATATCATCAGGGTTGATGCCAAGAAGGGTGACTCGGTTTCGGTGCGTCACATCCTGCTCGGCTTTGCGCAGTCCGATTCGAATGCCACGCGCACTGACAAACGCGCCGATTCCCTGGCGTCGATCGCCGGCAGTCTCGTCGATCAGCCAGCGCGGTTTGACTCCGCAGCACGCACGCTCAAGTTGTCACCGGCCTCCGTCGTCGCGACCGAAAAAGACGTGCTGAATTTCGCGGGCCGTCAGGTGCCAAGTGCGAGCGCGTGGGCGTTTTCGGGATCACGAGTTGGCGAAACGAGTGATCTCCTTGATGCTCCGGACGCCTACTATCTGGTCCGTCTCGACTCATTGACCCTGGGCGGCCAGCAGTCGCTCACCGAAATGAAAGAAGACATCCGTCGTCGTCTTGCCGCCGAAAAACGCGTCGAAAAGCTCATTCCGGCAGCGCAGGCTATTGCTACCGCAGCGGCGTCCAGCACGCTCGAAGCGGCTGCCGGCACTGCCAAGCTCACGGTAGAAAAAAGCAAACCGTTTGCGCGCGTTGAACTCGTGCAGGGTCTCGGGCAGTTCACCCAGGCTATTGGAGCGGCATTCAGCGTACCCATCGGCAAAGTGAGCCCGCCTGTGGCAGCCAATGACGCGATGATCGTGTTGCGCGTCGACTCGCGAACGGAGGCAAGCAAGCCGGCGTTTGAGGTGCAGAAGGCAGCCCAGCGGTCTGGCCTCACGCAACAGCTCAAGCAGCAGCGCGTCGAGGAATACATGGCCTCATTGCGCGACAACAACAAGGTTGAGGACCACCGCGTGAGCGTGATGGCGCAGATGCGCCGCCAAGCGCCGCAGTAAGCGCTAACCGGTAGCAGTAAAAAGGCCCGCGCGAATTGCGCGGGCCTTTTTTTGTGCAACGATTTGATGTCTGGCTCTGACCCCAGTACCAGTCTGGCTCTGACCCCAGTACCATTCTGGCTCTGACCCCGGTACCAGTTTGGCTCTGACCCCGGTACCAAATCCCTGCCTGACCGGCAACAAAAAGCCCGCGCCAATTGCGCGGGCTTTCTGTATTCGGTTCGCGAAGGCGATCAGCCCAACAAGCGCTTCGGCTCGGGGCGCTCTTCCTCTTGCTGCTGCGTGAGCGTGGTGGCATCGCCGCTGCTGACGTTACGCGCCGGGGGAATGGGGTCGGTAATCTGCTTTTGCGCGTCGCTCAGATTGCGTTTGAACTCATTGATGCCCTTGCCCATGGAACCGGCAATTTCCGGAATACGTTTGGCACCAAAAAGAAGCAAAACGACCACCAGAATGATGAGCATCTCGCCCATACCGAAATTTTGTAACATGATGCGCTCCTAGAACAGGGATCGGGCGATGAGATACGCGATGAGAACACCAACAAGACTCAGCAACGAAACATCCAGAGCCACGGGACCCAGCGTGAATTTCAATATAACGAGATCGATGGAAAGCGGACCCACCGAAGGCGCGACTCCTGCCGTTAGAAATTCCTTAACTGCCCCGGAGGGCAGGAAAAGCCTGGCTACCTGTGTCAGAACGCCGCCGACGACGAAACCGACGGCCAGCACTGCGATGTGAAACACCGGGCGGTGTTTGGAAGGTCCCCGGGCGGCCATTACCAGCGACGCTCCACAGCGTATGAAATCGTATCCATCAGCGATGTTTTTGAAGCCCCGTCCGGCAACCCCGCCAGCGCCTCCTCGGCTTCACGGGCGAATTGATCACCGCGCCGACGCGCGTATTCCAAACCGCCGTACTCGCGCACGATGCCAATCACTTCACTTACGTCCGAATCCTGCGGATCGTTCGTTTTGAAAAAATCTTCCACGCGCACGCGCTCCTGTTTCGGCATCTCCGCCAGGGCCGCGATGAGTGGCAGCGTGACTTTGTGTTCCTTGAGATCGAGTCCACTGGGTTTTCCCGTCATCTCCTGCGCTTCGGTGTAGTCGAGCAAATCATCGGCCACCTGAAACGCCATGCCGAGTTTCAATCCAAACTGCATCAACGCCGAACGGTGGCGGGCCGCGCCACAGAGCGAGCCCACCTCGCACGACGCAACAAACAACGATGCGGTTTTCGCTTTGATCAACGTCTCGTAGTCCTGTTCGGTAAACAGGAATGGATCGACCGAAGACAACTGACGCATTTCGCCGAGTGTCATTTCGTTGGACGCGTCGGTGATGGCGCGCATTGGCGCAATGTCATCCAGTGCGACCAGTTCCTTGAGCGCGCGCAGATACAGGTAGTCGCCCATGATCACCGACACCTGGTGACTGAACAGCGAGTTGACGGTCGGCATTCCGCGTCGCAGCGCCGAATGGTCAACCGCATCGTCGTGCACCAACGTTGCGAGATGGATGAGTTCAATCACCGCCGCATACGTGACCGCGCGAGATTGCCGTTGTTCTTCAACACCACTGCTGAGCAGCAACAGCGTTGGGCGCAACATCTTTCCCTTCATGCCCATCAGGTGTTGTTGCACCGCGCGAACGAGCGGGACATCGGCGGCCACAATTCGCCACAGCTCGCTGGAAACAGCATCGAGCTCTTCGACGACGGGCGTTTGAATGTCGCGCAACGCGGCGGTTAAGGCCGACGGAGTGCGCGTCGTTAGCGTCATCTCACGGATCGTTCGAGGTCTGCCAGCCGCTGGCCGACGTCACGGAAATGGATATCAGTGGCATACACCCGCTGAAAATAGCTCCGTGCCTCGTCAAAGCGCTGCAGTACCTCGCACGAAATTCCCAATAAATACAGAACTCCGACCCGCTGTTCGTCCTGAATGGCTGGTTCATGGAGGGCCCGGGACAGGACCGTCACCGCCACTTTGTAGCTTTGCTGCTCGATAAAACACTGGCCGAGCGCCTCGTACGCGGCCAACCGATTGCTGCGGCTGCGGAGGGCCATCTGGAATTCTCCAATGGCGTCATCCAGCAGTCCCATCTCCTTGTACGCGACGCCGAGATCGTAGTGGCTTTCGTAATCGTCCTCACCAAGTGAGCGCGCCACGCCTTCTTTGAAGTGTTTGAGCAGCGCATTGAAATCGTCCTGTTCGTCCCCGGAAATATCGGGTTCCCTCATGCGGAGCCGAGTGGAGACGGGTGCATCGTCGTCGCGCAGCCAATCCGCCAGGCTGACGTGCCCTTCGTCGGAATTTGCGGCAGCCTGTTTCGCTGGCGGTGGCGGCGGTGGCGGTGCGCTATCACCCAACGCGGTGCGTGCACGGTCATCCCATGGATCGATTTCGAGCACACGCGCATAAACTGCTTTGGCGCGCAGATCTTCCCCGCGCCGCACCAGATTGTCCGCAAGATCGAGATAGGCATCTCGCAAGCGGGATTGATCGCCCAAGCGAATCGCGAGTTCCAATCGCTTCTGATGATGCGCAATTTCATCGCCGGCCACGTGCACCAATTCGTCGGCAATATCCGCGGCGTCGGCCAACGCATTCGCCAACTCTGCGCCCGCGAGCGCCGCCCCAAGTTCAGCAATGGCCTCGTCGCGATCGCCCGCTTCGAGCAGTGCTTCACCCAATCGGCGACGCAACACAAAGTTTTCCGGCTCCGCGTGTGAGGCGGTGCGCAATTCCGAGCAGCGCGACGACGCCACCAACGTTGCTTCCGCGGCAACGATAGCGGTCGGAACGTCGGCGTCACCGAACAGATCGTCCAGATCGTCTGGCGGCAGCAGCAGTGCATCCGCGTTGTCGGCCATCAGTTCCAACCCGATATCCGATGCGTCCAACGTGTTCAACAAATTGAACGTGTCTGCATTGGATTCGATTGAATCGTCCAGCAGATCAAACCCGATGTCACCAGCGGCGCGCGGAGCATCCAACACTTCGAGGCTTATCGGTGTCAGTGCGGGCGCATCGACGTCCGGAATGTCGAGGAACACAATGTCGGTTACGGCATTCGTGTGCGCCGCGGCAACAGCGTCTGTGACGTCAGCGATTTCGTCGACCGTGTTGAATGCATCGAAATCCCTAAAGTCGATCGGCACCGAAAGTTCGGAAATCTCGCCGATGTCAAACGTTGTTTCCGAAAGGTCAAGCTCGATCAGGTCTGGATATTCGTTCGCAATCGGGTCCACATTTTCAATCGAGAATGCGTCGAGATACTCGGGCGTCGTCGCGTCCGAATACTCGTTGACGACAACCGCTTCATTCTCTTGGTCACGTGCCCCAAAGTTCGACGGCATGGGGAAGATGAGCGGCGGCAACTGGGCCGATGATTCAAATTCGTCGACCAGTTCGGACACCGAATCGTCCTCGGTCCGGACAAAACGTGACGCCACCAACTCGTCGTTGCCTGTCGTAAATTCTTCCGCCTGCAAATCGGCGACGGGCGTGACATCCGGTTGCGCGAATTCGAGCATCGCATCGAAATCGAGTGACGGCAGCACTCCAGATTCGATTGCGTGCACAACATTGGAGACATCGTCGTCCATCACGATGCCCACGTCCTCGGTAACGAGGGAGTCATCGGCCACGGGCGGTTCTTCGTCGGCCGTGAATCCATCCAGCGGCGCGGCGGCCAGGCTGAGATTGAATTCCTGCTCGATGGCGAAGTTGACGATTCCCGGTGGCGCATCGGACGCGGCCGGAATTGCGGGCAGGATTGGCGCTAGAGATTCACGTGCGTCAACCGTAACTGTAACGACTTCGTCGACCGGGGCGTTGAGCTCTGGTTCGTGACTTTCTGAAACGTCATCAGCAGCTATTACAATGTCGTCGTCAGCAGTTTCTGCAGTGTCGTCATCAGCAGCTGATTGGAAGGCTTCGCCACCGGCATACCTGGAGGTTTCATCAACGGCTGAGGCGATCGCTGCCTCCACGAACGGCGCAACAACTTCGTACGCGATTGGAGTAACGAATTCGTGTTCCATTGGCACAACGACGTCGCGACCGATTGGCAAAACGTTTACGGGCGACTCTGGCGCGACGGTTTCGGGCGCAATTGGCGCGTCAGCACTCGACTCGATGACTTCGCCAGCAA
>JBDUBA010000298.1:0-1650 GCA_040004335.1 Gemmatimonas sp. | reverse complement strand
TTCATGCCCTTCATGCCAATCCACGACAACCCCATCGCGGTAATCGCGACCGCTACCGGCAACACGAAGAATGGATCTTTGACCGAAATATCTGGCAGCCACAGGAACGGCACGCCACGAAACTCGATCGTATTCTGGAACACAAAGAACAACGCGAAGAACACGGGCAGCGGAATCAACATCGGCAAACAACCCGACACCGAACTGAACGGGCTCATGTTGTGCTCTTTGTAGAGCTTCATCATTTCCGCCTGCAGCCGCTGCGGATCACCCTTGTATTTGGTCTGAATTGCGCTCATCTCGGGCTGAATGCGCTGCATCGCCATACTCGACCGCATCGCTTTCTGGTTGAGCGGCCAGAGAATGAGTCGAATGGTCACGCCAAACAGAATCAGAATCCATCCGTAGCCCAGGCCGAGTGTCTGTTTCATCCACAACAGCACGCGAATGACCATCGTGGCAAACGGCTGCACAATTCCCTGCAGCCAGCCGCCGTACGGGTTGGACGTTTCGAATTCGCGGCCAACAGAAACCAGTCGTTTGAATTCCTGCGGGCCCACGTACATGTCGAAGCCCGCTGATCCACTCTTGAGCGCGGTAACAATGGTTGCTTGTGCTCGCGTGGCCTGCTTCGTTGCGCGCACGCCGCCAATCACATCCAGTTGATCAAACCCTGGTGCACCAACCGGCGTGAGCACGCCCACCAGAAAGTATTTGTTCTTGGCAACCACCCAGGTAATGGGGCCGGCTTTCACGTTGTGTTCGCCCGGATCGAGCGAACGAAACGTCACGCCCTCCGGACTGCGTTTTTCGTTCTTGAGCGCATACGCCAGGTGATTCGCGTCTTCCACCGTATCCGCTTCGGACGAATGAAACCCCGGGGGCATATCGAGCAGCACAAACCCGCTCGCCGCGTTTTCCACTTTCACCGCAACATTTACGCGATAGCTGTCTGGGCGAAAGCTGTATTCGATGGACATGGGGTATGCACCCACCGTCGCATCGTATCGCACCATTTTGTTGCCGTTCGCTTCACTCTGCGTGGTGCGAAACACTGCCTGGTCCACCCGAATTGTGTCACCCTTCGGATTCACAAAACGAAATCCCACCAACCGATCGCCGGCACGCGCGAGTTCCACCGGATCGCCCTTCACGCGCGATTTGTTTTCGAGCGCTTTGTAGTCGCTCATCTGCGCACCAATCAGCGCGGCACCGCGATTGGTCGTGCGGTAAGTCGCGCGCTGAGTGACGACAGTCGCGGTATCAATGGCTGCCGTTTGCTCCGCCGCTTTGACCGCGAGTGAATCGGGCTTGGCACCACCGGTCGTATTCAGCGCGCCAACGGTTGCCGCACCAACTGTGGGCGGAGCCGCAACCGCCGCTCCACTAAGCGACTTCGACGCGCTGTCGGCCTTCGCGATCACCGCCAAACTGTCGGCGGTTTTTTTCGCGCGTTCCGCCGGAGATGGCTGAAACAACAGGTTGCTGGCAAACAGCACGGCGGCCATCAGCACGACGGCCAGAATCAATCGACGAGGTTCCATAAGAGCGGAGCGTACCACCAGGGGCAGTCGCGCAAACAATCACGTTGCGCGTTCAGGGGACCGGGTCAAATCCCCCGGGTCGGAACGGATGGCAGCGCCCAATACG
>JBDUBA010000222.1:0-5485 GCA_040004335.1 Gemmatimonas sp. | reverse complement strand
ACAAACCTGGCACTGAGCGACAATCCAACGATCGGTGTGACTGACGCCGATCTCCAAATTTCGCTCACCGATCGCGCCACGAAACCAGTCGCATATTACCGCGCCGAAATTCGCAAACGTTTGCGCACGGAATATCCCGAAATCAAACTGTTCTTCATGGCGGCGGACATCGTCAGTCAAATTTTGAACTTCGGTTTGCCCGCACCAATTAACGTACAAATTGCCGGATCCAAACGCCTCGACAACTTCGAACTCGCGAAAAAAATCGCGGCGCGCATGAAACAGATTCCGGGCGCGGTGGACGTGTACGTGCATCAGGTGATGAACACGCCGGAATTGGATATCATCGTTGATCGCGATCGCGCGGCAGCATTAGGCATGACCGAACGCGATGTGGCCAGCAACGTCCTTGTATCGCTGGCGTCCAGTCAACAGACCGCGCCCAACTTCTGGCTGAATCCAACCAACGGCGTGCAGTACGCCATCAACGTGCAAACGCCAACGTCCGGAATGGCATCGCTGGATGCGGTAATGGGAACACCAGTCGTGTCGGCCGGTGCAACCGCATCCGGCAACGTGAGCGCCATGCAGATGCTGAGCGGTGTCGCGACCGTGAGTCGTCGCACGGGTATTGGGGTGATCAGCCATCGCGACGTGCAACCGGTATTTGACGTGTACGCCAACGTGCAGGACCGTGACTTGGGTGGCGTAGCGCGCGATGTTGACAAGATCATCAAGGAATTCGAGCCCAGCTATCCAAAAGGCACCACCATCGCGCTACGCGGGCAGGTGGCCAGCATGCGTACGTCTTACGAAGGGCTCGCTTACGGCCTCGCCTTCGCCGTGCTGCTCGTCTACCTGCTGATGGTGGTCAACTTTCAGTCGTGGCTGGACCCGCTGATCATCGTGACGGCGTTGCCGGGCGCACTGGCCGGAATTGTGTGGGCGCTGTTCGCCACCCAAACCACCTTGAGCGTACCTTCGTTGATGGGTGCCATCATGAGCATCGGCGTGGCAACCGCCAACAGCATTCTCATCGTCACCTTCGCCAACGAACGACGCCAAGCCGGCCTCTCGGCACATGACGCCGCGCTGGAGGCCGGTTATACGCGTCTGCGGCCAGTGTTGATGACCGCGTTTGCGATGATCATCGGCATGTTTCCAATGGCGCTGGGTTTTGGCGAGGGCGGTGAACAGAACGCGCCGCTTGGTCGCGCGGTCATTGGAGGTTTGCTGGCCGCTACTTTGGCTACACTTTTCATCGTACCAATCGCTTACAGCGCATTGCAAGGCCGAGTGCCCGTTCGCCGGGCCGGTGATGCGCTGGATACGGAGTTAGCCGCATGAGTACGACGCCCGGCAACAACACCCCGCCCAATCCGCGACCGGACTCCAAATCCGGGCGTTACGTGGTGATCGGTTTCATCATCGCGATTGTGCTGCTGCTCTTGAGCGGAATTCTGCCGCGCCTCACTCGGCAAAAACGTATCGATGCCGAAGCGAGTGAAGTAACGGCGGCACCAATGGTCACCGTGGCGGCCGCGAAGTTTGGCGATCCAGAAATTGTGCTCACGCTTCCCGCCACACTGTACGGATTACACGAAACCGGACTGTACGTGCGGACAAACGGTTACGTGCGTGCGTTGCGCGCGGACATGGGCGAACAGGTGAAGGCTGGTGATACGCTGGCCGTCGTGGAAATGCCGGAGCTCGATCAGGAGCTGAATCAGGCGCGTGCGACTCTCGCACAAGTTGTCGCCAGCGGCGAACTCACGCGGTCCACGCTTGACCGTTGGAAGAAGATGATGGCGCAGGGTGCTGCAACCCAGCAGGAATTTGACGAAAAACAAGCGGCGTTCAACGCGAATCAGGCGGGGCAGGCGGTCGCGAAATCCAACGTTGACCGTCTGTCAGAGCTCAAGGGGTTCGGCAATTTGATTGCGCCGTTCAGTGGTGTCGTGACCGCGCGCAACATCGATGTGGGCGCATTGGTTTCACCAACCGTTGGCACCGGTGCTCGGCCGTTGTTCTCGCTCGTTCAGGTTGATACGATGCGCGTCGTCACCAGTGTTCCTCAAAATGCAGCACCCAGCGTGAAGGTTGGGCAGAGCGCGGACATTCTCGTGCAGGAGCTGGGTGGTGTTGCGTTCAAAGGAGCGGTCACCCGCACCGCGCAATCACTCGACCTCGCCACGAGAACACTGCTCACGGAAATTCAGGTCGTGAATCACGATCGACGTTTGTTGCCTGGCATGTTTGGACAAGTGAAGCTGACGTTGCAACGCACAACTCGTACGCTCTTGATTCCATCCAACACGCTGATCATTCGGTCAACTGGCGCCCAGGTAGCGTTGGTGCAAAATGGAAAAATTCACATCGCGCAGATCACGGTGGGCCGCGACTACGGAACCGAAGTGGAAGTGTCCAGCGGGCTGAATGAAGGGGACCGACTGGTGGTGAATCCCGGCGATGATATTGTCGAGGGCCTGATAGTGCGAGTCGCGGCTCCGGTTGCCAAACCAACACCTTAGGCGAGAGACCAGTATCCAACCATTGATGCGCGACGCGGCATTTTCACTTCGGAAAGATCGGCCTCACCAATGAGCAACTTCCGTCGTTATTGAGCTGGCTCTTCTCCCGTGTCGGAACTGCCGTCAGCGGGCACGTACTCCAGCAACACGCCTTGGCCACGCAGCGTGCGAAGTCGCAATGATTGGGTGATGTCGGCGAGGCGGTGGCGAACGCGGCTGAGCGCAACTTCAAGGACATTGGTGCCGGGGTCAAAGTCATACCCCCACACATTCAGCAATAATTTTTTTCTTGGCAGCACCTGCGTCGCATTGTTGATGATGTACTGCAACAATTCAAATTCTTTCGCGGTGAGGAGTACCTCCCCAAGCGGACCGTGAGCGCGGTACGTAGTCCGATCAATGGTGATATCGCCGAAGCCCATGACCTGGCGTTCGGTGGGACTGGAGCGACGCATCGCTGCTCGGGCCCGGGCGCGCAGCACCTGCACCGAAACGGGTTTGGTGAGGAAGTCATCAGCGCCCGCGTCCAGTCCGCTTTCGACCGCGTCGTCCGACGACGAACCGGTCATGATCAACACGGGCATGTGACGTCCGGCTGAGCGGACTTGCCGTACCACGGATAGTCCGTCGAGTCCCGGAAGGTCGAGGTCGACGACCATGAGGGCATACGTCTCATCGAGCGCCCGCCGAAGCGCGTCCGATCCAGTGCATGCGACTTCAACCATATGTCCGTCGTCCTCAAACACACGCTTCAGCCAGCGGGCGACTTGTTCATCGTCTTCGGCAATCAGTATGTGTTGGCCTTTGTCTTCGTATGACATTGCAATTCCCCCGACAGCTGTCGCGCAAATAGAATAGAAGTGTCAACCGGCGCTGGGTTCGCCGCACCGCGAATCGTAAGCCGGCCACCGCCACGCTTCCGAGATCTGCATGGGTCCGGGACCTGCGGGAGACAATATTAAGAAGTGCTTAGGTGTGCAAGAGCTGCACCTCAATGTGATCGGGGTCGTTGCATTTGACGCGTTGACCCCTGTGGTGCTTCGGACGAAATTCACCTGACCCTTACCTAACGGAACGATGAAACAACGAGTGAGTTCAGGCGTGCAATGGGAGTCCGTGGTTGGATATTCACGTGCGGTGCGCGTCGATTCGCATATTTTTGTGTCGGGCACAACCGCCACGTTATCTGACGGGAGCATCACTGGCATTGGCGACGAATACGAGCAGACTCGGCAGGCCTTGCAAAATGCGCTGCGTGCGCTGGAAGAACTGGGGGCATCGGTGCGTCACGTCGTTCGGACCCGCATATTTGTCACGAATATCAAAAACTGGGAAGCCGTTGGTCGCGCGCACGGTGAAGTGTTTGGGGATATCCGCCCGGCGACATCAATGCTCCAAGTCGCGGCGTTGATCGATCCGGCCATGCTTGTCGAGATTGAGCTCGACGCAATTATCGCGGACTGATGACGCGCAGTTGCCGCTTGCTGCAGGTGGCGCTGTCGTTCAGTCAGTGACGGAAACGTTCAGTTCATCGAGCGGGAGACGAATCTCAACCCGACATCCACCCGACGCGGTGTTGTTCATCCGAAACAGGTAACGCTCGCCAAACAACACTTTGAGCCGAGAGCGCGTGTTCGTCAGCCCAATACCCAATCCATCGACGGATGGCCGGGCCGCCATGAAGCGTCCGCTGTTGGTGACTGAACCATCCAGTCCGCGGCCGTTGTCTTGGACAATCAATTCCAGAGCTGTTCCGACACGCCGCGCACTGACATCGATGGATTGCCCCACGCCGTCGGGAGACAATCCATGCTTGAGTGCGTTCTCAACCAGGGGTTGCAGCACAAAACTTGGCACTTCGAGATCGACTGCGGCGGGATCGACTACAATGTCGACGGATAGCTTGTCGCCAAAACGAATACGTGCAATTTGCAAATACAATTCGACGAGTTCTATTTCCTGCCACAATGGAATGGTGGGCGACGCTGCACTGCGTAGTGACAACCGCAGCAAATCACTGACGCGAATGAGCGTTCGTTGTGCTTCCCGCACATCCATTTCCATCAATTCCGTTACCGAATTGAGCGCGTTGAACAGGAAATGTGGATTGAGTTGCATGCGGAGTGCGTCGAGTTGCGTGCGCGCCAGTTTTTGTTCGAGTTCCTGCGCGGCGCGGTCACGCTCCCGATAGCGACGCACGTACTCCACCATGTATGCGGCGCCCACGACCGCCCAATACAAAACGAATTGAATGTCGAGATGATCGAGGACGATCGACCGCACCACCTTGACGTACGATGGCACGCCCGACCATTGGGCAAACTTATAGTCCAGCGCACCGAGCGCGAGCACGGTAAGCGTGCAGATGACAGTGCAAGCCGCGAGGTGCGCGGCGAGCCAGGTCGGAAGTCGACCAACACGCAGCGGCACGCGATCGACGAGCGACAGAATGACTTGCGACCACACGCCCCAAAGTCCCCAGGCCGCGCCCTGCCACAGCACCGCCTCGAGCACCGTGTATGGCTTGCCGGTGATTTGTCCAACGATGACCATCTGCGAGGCCGCGATTGCGCCAGGCACAATCCAAACGGTTGCAAATAACACGCGGGTGATGCGTCGGAGTCGTTGCCCCTGGTCAGCGATCGTGAGTGTGGTGGTCGAAACCATTAGCGCCGCGTTTTCGAAAGGAGGAGGTGGGCAACCATCGGCGGTCTCTGTACGTCTGATCGGTATAACAAAAAGCAGCAGAAAGCGGGTGCGCGCAACGCGTCGGGGACAGTGCGCTTACTCAAAGACTTTCGTCTCGCCAGCGGGCCTTTGGACGTTGCTGGCAGGCTGCTTGTCCCCGGGACGACGCGTCGATTCTTTCACCAGGCCAATATCCCGTGCACACCCGACTCAGAAAGGCTACCGCCGGTGCCTTGATGCCAACCGCATTGCCTGCCGCGAATTAC
>JBDUBA010000279.1:0-51776 GCA_040004335.1 Gemmatimonas sp. | reverse complement strand
CCGCAACAGGTACGCGGCCGCCATGATCGGATTGAGCGCGTTGTTCACGTCGTGCATCACACCGGCCGCCAATTGGCCCACCGCGGCCAGTCGCCGTTCGCGGGCGCGTGTTTCCTGCAACGCCAGCAACTCGCGCGAACGCTCATCAACCATGCGGTCCAGACGTTCCGCTTCGGTTGACACACGTTCGTGCAACAAGGCCGACTGTTGTACCTGCAATTCGAGTTCAACGGCCAGCCGATGTTCTTCCGTGACGTCACGATCGACCAGCACGGCCCCGACGTTCTTGAGTTCCGCATCGACGATGGGCGCCGCGTAGACTTCGATAACGCGACGCGTGCCTTCCGGACCGCGGTCGACATTGAGCAAACGGTTGCGTACCGATTCGCCGTTGATCGCCAACATGCCCGGATGCCTTTCGAGTGGCAATTCGCGTTGATCGACTGTATCCGTTGGGCGGTCACGTTCCCACAACTGTCGGAGCGTGCCGGGGCGCGCACCAATGTGCTCACGCATCGCGTTGCCGTTGGCGCGAACAATTGCACCCGACGCATCGAGCACGCGCACCATGGTGGGCGTGATCTCGAAAATTGCCGCCAGTTCACGGGCACGACGTTCAAGCGAAATGACCAGCGATTCGCGCGACGTAACATCGGTTGCCGCGAACAGCAGATTTCCCTGCCCCGCCTGCGATATGCGAATTTCCATGACTTGTTCGGTCCCATCGTCGTTTCGTACGCGGGCCGTTGTTACGTGATTGCCAAGTCCCGCGGTGGCCGCGCGCAACAGTGGTGCAACCGTTGCAATGATTGGTCGCAGCACGACGTCGATGGTTGACGCCGGCGGAACGGCGCGTTCTTCCATGCGCAGCAGTTCGCGTGCGTTCTTGTTCATGAAACGCAGCAGGCGATCGGAACCGAACAGCGCGATCGCCATCGGTACGGCTTCCAACAGCGCGGCCACTTCCACGTTCGACGAGTCGTTCATGCCAAATGCCGCGGGTTGGAGATCAAACGCACGCCGCGTTGAGACGTGAAGTACGCATATCCCCACTGAATGAGTACGCTCAACCGGTTGCGGAAGCCCACCAGATATAACAAGTGCACGAATAACCACAGGAACCACGTGAGCGTGCCACTCAAGTGTATTTTGCCAAACGCCGCAATTGCCTTGCTACGGCCAATGGTTGCAAGTTCACCCTTGTTGAAATATTTGAACGGTGCGTGCGGCCGATTGTGCAGCGTGTTGAGAATCATTTTCGCTGCGTGCGCTCCCGTTTGATTGGCGGTTGGTGCAACACCCGGCACCGGACGACCGTCCGCGCGTTCGACGTAACACAAATCGCCAACCACATACACTTCGGGATGCCCTGGCACGGAGAGGTCCGGCTCAACTTTCACGCGGCCAGCGCGATCAACGGGCGCGCCCAACTGCGCACCGAGAAATGATGCAACGTTTCCGGCCGCCCAAACGACTGTCTCCGCGCGAATCTGTTTGTCGCCCAACCAAATGCCGCCGGCGTCAACGTTCGTGACGGCCGAACCCAGGAGAACTTCCGCGCCCAGTCGTTCCAGCATGCGGCGCGCCTTGGTCGCAAGATCTTCCGGAAACGCTGGGAGAAGTCGCGGCCCCGCCTCGATGAGAATGACGCGAGATTTCCGCGGATCACTCTGGCGGAATTCGCGATACAGTTTGCCATGCGCAATTTCGGCCATCGCGCCCGCCAATTCGACGCCGGTCGGTCCGCCGCCAATGATGACAAAAGTCAACGCTGCATTGCGTTCGTCGTTGGTGAGCGCCACTTCGGCGTGTTCGAACGCCAGCAAAAAACGTTGTTGAATGTCGTGCGCGTCCTGCATCGTCTTGAGCCCCGGAGCGTTTTGCTCCCACTCGGGATGCCCAAAATAACCGTGACGCGCACCGGTCGCGACAATCAGATAATCGTACGTAATCTCACTGGGCTCGCCACTCAACCTTATGACACGTTTGTCGGAATCGATGCCGGTAACTTCATCGAGCAACACCGTGGTGTTCTTTTGATTGCGCAACCGCCAGCGAATGGGCACCGTGATGTCGCTGGGCGCCAGGCCCGCCGTGGCTACCTGATACAGCAGCGGCTGAAATACATGGTGGTTGGAGCGGTCAATCAACGTGACACGCACGTCGGCTTTGGCGAACTCGCGTGCCGCCGCAAGTCCACCAAATCCACCCCCCACAATGACCACATGTGGACGAGTATCGTGTGCGTTACCGGAAGGCATCCCGCTACCGGTCTGTCATGGCGGCGAACCAAGAATGCCGCGCAGTGTGCTCATCCACCCGCCGTCCGCGACAAACAGTGTGGCCGGGAATTTCCGTCCCTGCACCATACTGCTGAAAATTGCCTCGCCTTCGTACGCGTTTAACCCAGTGCCCGCGAGATACTGCAAACGCAGGTTACGGTCGCGGTTGATTTCCGCGTCGGCCACCCACGATTTAAGATCGGACGCTTGTGTCGCATACGTGGCGAACAGCGCGATCGAGGAATTCAGTCCAACCTCGACCAATGAAGAAACCACCTTTTCATAATCGGCCTGGCGCAAACGGCCCTCGATTTGATTGATGTTGATGCTGAGCGAATCCTTGCCTGCCAGCATGACTACATCGTACCCCTTACCATCAACATTGTTGGCCCAAACGGTTCCGTTGGGAAACACTTTAAGGAAAGTGGCCACTTCGCTCTTGACGGCCGCCATGTTGCTTTCGTACAACGGCACCCATTGTGTCACGACGCCACCGGGATTGAGGTGCGCCTTGACCGCCTCGAAGTACTCTTCCGTGTAGAGCGCCGCCGCACCCTTGACCCATGGATGAATTGGGTCGGACGTGATGATGTCAAACTTTTCTTTCGTCGTGATGATGAAACTGCGCGCATCGTCGTAAAAAATTTCGGTGCGCGGATCGTCTTTTACATGATTGTTTTCGGTCGCGAAATACGTTGATACCACTTCGGGAATCAATGGCTCCAGCTCGCAAATCACGATACGCTTGATGCCGGGATACGGCACAAATGATCCGGAGGTGACGCCGGCACCAAAACCCACAATCAACACCGATTTCGGATCGGGGTGCACGAGCGCCGGCAAATGTCCGAGCATGCGCTGCAGTCGCATGTCCTGCGGCAAACTGGAGGCTTCGACTTTTCCCGCCACGTGGAATTGCGTCGCGCCCGCGCCCGAAAGTCTCGAAACGGCAATCGAAGAATTCATGCCTTCGCCAACGTATTCGATGTCAACGCGATTGAGCCACGTGACCATGTAGCGGCCATACGCCACCAGCAATCCGGGAATTGCGGGCACATTAGTGCCAAGTACAATCAGTGCGCCGCTAGTCACAAGCAGAGACGCTGTGGCCGTGACACGCGCCGTCGTCATCAAAGTGCTGAATGCCAACAGCGCCGACAAACCCGACAACACCAACAACAACTGCTCGGCATGCTGTGTGCCGAATTTCGGCACAACAATCAGGCTGAAGGCGAGTGATCCGAGAATGGCGCCAAACGTATTTGCCGCATACACCCTTCCCGCAAGTTTGCCAGTGTCGTCGGTGCGTTTCGCCAATGCGGCCAGCGCGAGCGGAAAACTGGCGCCCCACAAACACGCGCTGGGCAACACCACCCACATGCACTTGGTCAGGTCGATGTGAAATGTGTACCACGGCCCGGGCGACAACGACGGATTGACCGCCCAGTTTGGCAGCGCCACCGCAATCATGAACGCGGCCCAGGCTATACCGAACATTTGCAGCGCTTGCGCAAGACCGAGGGCGAACTGCGGGCGATTCAGAGATCGCGCTAGCGCGGCACCGGCAGCACTTCCAATTCCCAGACCGGTGAGAAACACCGCAAGAATCAATGAGAACGTGTACGTGGAAGCGCCCAGCATCAACGACAACAGTCGCGTCCACACCACTTCCGCTCCAAGCGCACAAAGCCCCGACATGCCGATCACGAAATACACCGCGCGTGAACTCGGTGTGTTTGGTGCTGCATCGGGTTCGAGTTCGGTGTCGCTGCCGGTATCGGCCAATACCGGCGCGTTTGCGGCGATTGAACGTGCGGCAAAAAATATGGCGAAGTTGATTGCCGCAGCGAGCAGTGTCGCGGTGCTCATATCGTACTTGCGCAGCAAATAGAATCCGGCCAATACCGCACCCATAACCGCGCCCGCTGTATTGCCGCCATAGAAGAAGCCGAGCCATGACACACCCTTCGGCGTCGCTTCAATCCACCGCGCCACCGCAGGCAACGTTGCACCCATCATGATGGTTGGTGGCAGCAAACAAATTGCCGCAACAACGCCGCGCATTGCAATGCCAACAAAACCGTGTCCCGGCGTCAATGCGTACAGACTGCCGACCAGCGGCACCAGATACAGCACGATCAGTCCCATCACACCAATGCCCAACTCCAGGAACGCGTACACCTTGAGCGGATGATGTTTCCGGTCGATGAACCGAGGCAGATACAGACTGCCGAGGCACATGCCACCCATGAACGCGGACAGCAACACGCCCAGTGAAATCGCCGACGACCCGATAACAAGCTCCAGCAACTGAAACCACACCACTTCGTAAATCAGCGCGCACATACCGCTGGCTACGAAGAGGAGGAGCAAAATGGGAAGCAACCTGATCGACGGCTTGGTCATGACAGAAAGGAGGGAGAACGTGACGGGAACGGACGGTGGTGCGACTGCAGAAACGAGTGACTGTTAAGCGACCATCAATTGCTGGACACCACGCCACCGCTTTCTGCACTGCGCAATTCCAGCGTGCGTGCAAGTGCGGTAATGATGAGCACCAACCCAATTAGCAGAACGCTATACGCCGCAGCTGTACCCATAGAGAGTGCGCGAATTTGCGCAAGAATCTCAATGCTGATGGGTCGGTTTGCGTTCGTGTACAACACCACACTGGCCACGAACTCGCCAACGGCCGTCACCGCCGCCAGCAAGGCGCCGGCCGCCAGCCCCGGCCGCACCGCCGGCAGGATGACGCGCCACATGATACGCAACCACGATGCCCCTAAACCCCGCGCCGCATCTTCCAACGATGCATCGAGTTGCCGAAGCGAACTCTCAACAGCGCTGGCCACAAGCGGAACACCACGAATGAAATAGGCGAGCGGTAAAATCCAGAATGTGCCAATCAGCAACACGCGCCCGCTCGCAATATCGTTGCGATTGAACGTGCTCGCCAATCCGATGGCGATGGCCGTTGCAGGAATAGCCCACGGCATCGCCAGCAGCAGCTCAAGCAGTCGACGCCCAGGAAACCGACGCATCACCACGAGATAGGCCGCCAGAAAACACACCACCACGTTGCCCGCCGTTGCGATGAGCGCCATCACCACCGAATTCTTGACCGGTGTCCACAGCTGCGGCTCGGCGGCCAGCTTTCGGAAATTGTCCAATGTGTAGATGGGCGGAAACAGTTGATCCGTCCACGTGCCTTCTTTCGCGAGCGCCACCAGCAGCACGGTGAAATGCGGTAGCACCAGTATCAGCACCACCACCGCTGCGAGAACCGGCGCGACACGGCGAACCATTGGCGACGTCACGACCGTGCGCGCGCGCGTGCCCTTCCCGACGGCCACGTAGTTGCGACGACGTTCGAAATAGCGCAACACCAGCAACGCCGCCACCGCTGACACGGCCAGTACCGTGGTCTCAACATACGCCACACCCATCGCGCCGTTGAGTTTACTCGTCACGATTTGTGTGCTTAACACGCGCAATCCACCACCAAACACATAAGGCGCCGAAAAGCTGCCGAGACTGCTCATGAACACCAGGAGCATCGAACCGGCCAACGCTGGCGTTAACAGTGGCAGCGTAACTTTGCGCAAACGTCCCCACCGCGAATATCCAAGTCCCGCCGCCGCTTCTTCGAGTGACGTATCAACACGTTCGAGTCCCGCCATCACGAACAGGTAGACGTACACGTACATCGTGTACGCATGCACGAACACGATGGCGCTGATCCCGTTGAACGTCCATGGCGGATCCTTCGCGCCAATGATGCGCTGCACAATTCGCGTGACGAATCCACTTTCGCCGTAGAGAAACAGAAACGCGACAACGCCAACCAATGGCGGGAGCGCCGCCGGTAACGTTGCGACCGCGGCCAACACGCGACGGCCGGGGAAATCAACACGACCCATCAGCAACGCGAGCGGTACGCCGATGAGCATTGCACCAATCACCGACAGCACCGAAATCCAGATGCTGGTAAACAGCGCTTCGCGATCGGACGGGCTGTTGGCAAACTCCTTCCAATAACCCAGACCGTGTTCGAATGACCCACGAATGACGGAAACGTTGGGCCACGCGACCGTCCACGCGAGGATGATCAGCACCGGTAATGCAAACAGCAGCGATTGCTGTACGCGCTTGTCGTTGCGCAGGCTGCTGAACGATTCGCGCACCGTCAGCCAGCGACCAGTGGAACGGGCTGACGTGCCACGCTCACGACCACCGCGTCACCGTCATTGAACGATCGGTCGCCCGACAACACTTCAAGTTCGAAACCATCGGCAAGGTTGATGCGGTACGCCGACGTTCCGCCCAGAAATCGCCGCGACAACACGCGACCGTTCCAACCGTCGGGTGCGTTGACACCAGCGCGATTCAAACACAGCGCCTCAGGGCGCAACACAGCTAACGCATCTCCCGTGAGACCCGGTGGCGCAACGGCCGAAACGGTCACTGTTTGGTTGGCGCGCGTCAACGTTGCGTGCGTGCCATCAAACGTCGCTGGCATCAGCGAGGCGTGCCCAATAAAATCCGCAACCGCGCGCGAAGCCGGTGCATCGTACAACGACTCGGGCGTGCCCACTTGCTGCAATCGGCCGTTCGCCAAAAACGCCACGCGATCGGCAACAGCAAAGGCATCTTCCTGATCGTGCGTGACAAACAGCGCGGTCACTCCTTGCCGGCGCAACATCATCCGTAATTCATCGCGGGTGCTGCGACGCAACGTGGGATCGAGATTCGACAACGGTTCATCCAACAACAATACCGGCGGCGCAATGACCAGAGCGCGCGCCAATGCGACACGTTGTTGCTCGCCGCCCGACAGCGCTTGTACCGGCCGACCGGCTTTATCTGCCAACCCAACGCCGCTTAACGCCGCCTCGGCCTGACGCAGCCGTTCCGCTTTTTTCACACCACGCGCTTCGAGTCCAAATGCGACGTTTTGCACAACGCTCAAATGCGGAAACAGCGCGTAGTGCTGAAAGACCATACCAAACCCACGTTTTTCTGCGGGCAACTTTTCAATACTGGTGCCGTTCAACAAGAGGCGCCCGCTGTCGAGTTTTTCATACCCGGCAACAAGGCGCAGTGTGGTGGTTTTCCCCGAGCCTGACGCGCCAACCAGCGCGAGTAACTCGCCGGGCGCAACGTTCAGCGAAACGTCGTCGACACCGCCGCCGGTATCATAGCGACGCGCTAGTCCATCGAGGGCGAGCCGAGGGGTCTCGGAGGTTGCGCTCACTTCTTGTTGCTGCGATTGCGGACCTTTGAATCCCAGGTCTGCATCCACGAATTGAGTGAATCGGCCATGAGGTGACGGTCCAAACCCATCGGACGAATTTGAACACGTGCCTCGCGTATCCACTTGGGCAGCAGCGAATCGGCCATGTCAGTACGCGCAGGAATGCGTTGTAACGAATCGGCCGCAAACTTGAGCGATTCCGTGGTCATCACGAACTCGATGTACTTCTGCGCCAGTTCCTGGTGTTTCGTGCCTTTGACGACGGCAATTGCATCGACCAACAACGGCGTACCGCTCGACGGTACGATGTATTTGACTGGCGCGCCCGTACGCTGTTCGAGCGTTGCAATGTCCGGCATGTTGTACAGCGTGATCCATCCGTCGCCGCGTTTCAGCTTCTCGTACAGCAGTGCGGGATTGATTGTGTACTCTTTCGTATTCCCATCGAGGCGGCGAAGAAAAGCCCATCCCGAATCGGTGGTGCTGGTCATCTCCATCGAACGCTGCAAAATTGCACCAAAAATTGCGCGCATGGTGCCGCTGGCAACCGGATCTCGAATGACAACGTGGCCCTTCCACTTCGGATCCAGCACGTCGGGCCAATCGCGCGGCGCACTGGCCGAATCGATCTTGTCGCTGTTGTACGCGATTACTTCGGGCGTCATGTACGTGCCATACCACATTCCGTTTTCGTCCTGAGCGGCCGGAGCGAGCGCGCCTTTCCACGTCGGCTCGTATTGTTGCAACAGGCCCTCCTTTGCCGCCCGTTCAAATATTTCCGTTGGCGCGCCAAACCACACGTCGGCCTGCGGGTTTTCTTTCTCACCGCGAAGGCGATCGAGTACGTCCTGCGATCCCATGTCGAGCCACTGCACATCGACGCCGGGATTCGCCTTTTCAAAACCCAGGGCGTAGTGCTCCAGCAATTCTTTGCCGTGCGGGGAATACACGGTGAGCACCGTGGTTTTTCCATCACCACTGCCGCCGCATGCGACTGCGAGTACTGACGCGGCCAGCGCGCACGTCAACCGCAAGAATCTTTTGTTCGAGAACATCGTCGTCATCTCATCCTCACATGCGCGGCGGGGCCGCAGGGGTCGCGGAAATCAGGTTCAGCAGAATGCGCGCCGCACCTGGAACGCCATTCGGAAGTTGACGGAACAGTGCAAGCGTCACGTAGACGTAGGTGCCTCTGCCATACGACGCCACCAGCAAGCCGGATTTGTTCGGTGGTTCGTTCGGATCGTTCATCTGCAGCACCGGCGCATAGTGACTGTCGAAAGTGCTGGGCATGTAGGTCGCACGTTCCTGCACCCACCCTTCCCAGTCCCTGGCGCCAATCTTGTTGGGAGAATTGAGCATCGGTGAGTTGGGCGCCAGAATCGTGACTGGGGCTTCTTCCAATGTCACGCGTTCGGCCGTGCGCGCCAACTGAATGGGAAACGGCATGATGCCGGGACGCATCATCTCGTTCTGGCCGTATTGCACAACCATCGTGCCGCCTTTCTTCGTGAACTCGAGCAGTTTGGAGTTGTTTTCCACGAGCGCATCGTTTGAGGCGTATGCACGCGGGCCAACGACCACTGTGGTGAAGCGCGAAAAATCGGTCGTCGCGACGGCGGACAGCTCAATGCGTTCTACCGGTACATCAAGTTGTTGCAGTGCTTCCATTCCAGCATCACCAACACCTGGGATATACGCGACTTTGACCGCTTTCGGTAACGTAACTGGCACGGCCACCAACCACATCGACGAGTTTGAATACAGCCGTTGAACGTTGATGTGATCATAATTGATTACGCGATCGCCGCTCATGGACACACTGGCATCGTGCTGCGCGACAGCAAAAAATGGCCACTTTCCTTCTGCAAGAATTCCGCTGACCGTGAAGACAACGGTCGCGGTCGCCGCACTCGGTGTAAGAATGCGTACTCGTTTAATCGAGTCGGCGGTCAAACCCTTGGGTAACGTGAGTGAAACCGTCACGCTTTCGGCCGATTGATATGCTGACGCGATATTCACCTTCACTTTGCGCACAACCGGCACACCGGCGCGAATGTACTCAAGACCGCGATCGAGTCCGATCGTGATACCGGGAACACCGGCGACGGCAACGAGCTGTTCGCCTTTCACGGGATCAACGACGCGATTCACGACGGTCGCCTGCGCATCAACCGGTACGCCCGCCACTTCCACACGAACGGTTGCCACAATTCCTTGCACGGCTTCACGCTCGGCCGCATCGCGCGCATCGAGCGGCGCAGTGAAGAGATCGCCGGTGCGCATCGTTCCACTGCGCCACCACTGCGTCGTCACGTTGTTCGTGCGGGCCAATCGAGAAAGCCGGAGCGTACTGTCGGGTGCCACAGTTTGGGCAAACGCCGAATCAGACTGGTAGTCGATCCTGGCGCCAAGCACGCGAATTGGCAGTTTGCCACGATTGAACACCGACATGGCGACTGGCATGGTGTCGGGCTTGGTGCGTTTCACTGCCTCATAAATCGCGAGCGTCTGATGCGGTCCTGTCGCTTCAATCGCAATTCCAGCGGCGTCCAGCAGGGCGCGCTCGGCTCGTTGCAGGTTGATGTTTGTCGCATTCCACACTTCTGCAACGGCGGCCAGTGCGGCCGAATTGTCGACCGGCGGAGCACCGCTTGCAGAAACGTTTATCCCGCGAAGTTGCAGCGCACCGCTGTTTGGTGCTCCCATGCGTACCATCATCGGACCAATCGTCGTCAACTGCGGCGGCGTTGGTCCGCTGCTATCGCGAGCGACGCGCAGCAAACGCACGGCGCGCGCAAGTACTGGCACAATCGCAACAGGATCGTTCGGCAAATAGTTCTTGCGTGCTTCAAGAAACGCGTCGTTCGCTGAATCCAGCGCAGCTTTCACATCGGCGCGCGTCGCAAGATTGGCGAGACGCGTCCAGGTCGTGTCGATACCGGCAAAAATCGAACCTTCAGTGGCGGCCTGTGCCACATCACTCACGCGCGAAGCCTCCAAGCCGATTTGGTCGATGATGGTTCCTTTCGGTTGCACCTGTCCAAACCCCTGCGATTTGTGCTGCGAACGACTGTCGGCTGCAATCTCTGCGTAGCTGCGTCCAATGAGCGGGTCAAATTCACCAACATTTATGCGTGTTGCTGGCGTGTTCGAAGTACGGATGCGCCGATAGAACTTGGAAGCGGTCCAGGCCGTGCCGTACGTCGCCACCGGATACAACACTGTATCCATGCTTGTCTCGTACACTTCCTTCGCCAGAATTCCCGACACCTGGTGGTGTCCGTGTCCATCCGCTGGCGTACCGCTGAAAATTGCAACAATGATTTGCGGACGAAACGCGCGCACTACGCGTACGACATCGCCCATCACGCTGTCTTTGGGCCAGTGTTTGAACGTTTCTTCGGCGTTCTTGGAAAACCCAAAATCAAAGGCTCGCGTGAAGAACTGACGACCGCCGTCAATGCGTCGGGCGGCCAGGAGTTCCTGCGTGCGAATTACTCCAAGCAATTCGCCCAGTTCGTTGCCAAGCAGATTTTGTCCACCGTCACCGCGCGTGAGCGACAAGTACGCCGTTTCGACATGTCGACCGCGCGCAAGCCAGGCGATGAGCTGCGTATCTTCATCGTCGGGATGCGCGCCAATCACCAACACGCGACTGGTGTTGCCCAGGCTGTTGAGGGTGCTGCCCAGCGCCGCGGCACCGCGTTCCGAACTGGCGTATCCCTGCGCGACAAGCGTAGCGCTACCAACAAGCAACGCCAACGCAATGGCCGCGGCGCTCCGTACGACCTGCGGCCAAAGTTTTCCCGAAATTCCACCAGGGCGACTCATCCGCGCAGCGGCTCCATGGCCGTGTCTCCCACGTTCATCACGTCCGCAACAATGCGTGCCTGCTCAACATCATGTGCCTCTTTGTACCCCTCGGCCGTGCTCGCCCGTTCGGCGCGGCCGATGTAGCTCACGCCGAGGGCCGCGCCCGCCGACGCGCGGAGGCGTGGTTGCGCGTAGGTCCAGGCGCCTTGATTGCGCGGTTCTTCCTGCGCCCACACAATCTGTTCCAACGCCGGATACTGCGAGGTGATACGCCTGATGTCTTCGTGCGGCCACGGATACAACTCTTCCACGCGAACAATTGCGACGTTGGGTGAACGTTTCGGTGACGCAACCAGATCGTAATACAACTTGCCGGTGCAGAACACCAATCGACGAATTTCGTTGCGGGTGCTGATCATCGCAGGGTCGTCAATGGCCGACTGGAACGCACCGGTGGCCAATTCGTTCGCCGTTGACGACGCCTGCGGTAAACGCAGTAGCGACTTCGGTTGCATGCAGACAAGC
The DNA here is from genome assembly GCA_040004335.1 of Gemmatimonas sp. Taxonomy (GTDB): domain Bacteria; phylum Gemmatimonadota; class Gemmatimonadetes; order Gemmatimonadales; family Gemmatimonadaceae; genus Gemmatimonas. Next base: position 39,899 of record JBDUBA010000279.1, on the reverse strand, counting down.
GGGCGTCGCGGACGACGCATGGCCTGGCGACGCAGCAGATGGAAATACTGAGCCGGCGTGCTGCAATACGCCACGACAATATTCCGTTCGGCACACAGTTGCAGGAATCGTTCGGGGCGCGCACTTGAATGTTCTGGCCCCGCGCCCTCATGTCCGTGGGGCAGTAATAACACCACACTGGAATCGAGGCCCCACTTGGCGCGATCGGAAACGATGAACTGATCGATGATGGGTTGCGCCACGTTCACGAAATCACCGAACTGCGCTTCCCACAACACCAGCGTATCGTCGGCCACGCAGCTGAATCCGTATTCGAATCCAAGAATGGCCGTTTCGGATAACGCCGAGTTGAAAATTTCAAACGCGCCTTTTGCGCCGTCGAGATGCGCGAGCGGCGCGTATTTGGCGCCGGTGTTCGTGTCACTCAACACGGCGTGCCGGTGCGAGAAGGTGCCGCGTTCTGCGTCCTGACCGGTCATACGTACGGAAACACCGTGCTGTAACAACGAACCAAACGCGAGCGCCTCGGCGTGCCCCCAATCTATTCCACCGGCTTCGCCCATGGCGTCGCGACGGCGCTCGAGTGTTTTTGCGAGACGCGGATGCGGCGTGAAGTCGGCTGGATAAGTGAGCAGCGCTTCGTTCATTTCGTTGAGTGACTGCGCGCTAACTGGTGCGGTCATCGCGGCGGCGGCCTGCGCTAATTCCGCCGGCCATGGGGCGTGTTTTTCGGTAGTTCCAAACGCCGCTTTGAAATTTTTGTGCATTTCGGCGTATGCATCGAACACCGCTTTTTCGTCGGCCGTGGTTTCCGCGGCGGTCATGACACCTTCGGCGACGAGCCGTTTGGCCCACGCCTGCGGAACTGTAGGATGCGCCTTGATTTGCGCGTACAACCTGGGCTGCGTAAACGTCGGTTCGTCGGTTTCGTTGTGGCCGTGACGGCGATAGCCTACAAGATCGATCAACACGTCCTTGCTGAACTTTGCCCGATACGCGCACGCCAGACGCACCGCTTGCAAACACGCCTGTGCGTCGTCGCCGTTCACATGGAAAATGGGGATTTCAAAACCCTTCGCGAGATCGGACGCGTAGTGAGTCGAACGCGCGTCGGTGGGTTCGGTGGTGAATCCAACCTGATTGTTCACGATGATGTGAATGGTGCCGCCGGTGCGATACCCGGTGAGACGCGAGATGTTGAGCGTTTCTGCCACAACACCTTCGCCTGGAAATGCGGCGTCGCCGTGAATTGCCACGGGCACGACCAGGGATTCATCGCGTTGTCCGAGGTTGTTCGGCACGCGCTGCAGTGCGCGCGCCACGCCTTCCACTACCGGGTTCACTATTTCCAGATGTGATGGATTCGGTACAAGGTGTAGTTGCACCTCGTGATCGTCCACCAAGCGCATGCCTTCATACCCAAGGTGATATTTCACGTCACCGGTGGCCGTTTCGTCGTGTTGTTCGTGCTGTCCTTCGAATTCGGCGTACAGTGCTTCGTACGGTTTCCCCATCACGTTGGTGAGCACGTTCAATCGCCCGCGATGCGCCATGCCAATCACGATTTCGCGCGCACCGGCCCGTCCACATTCAGCAATCACTTCATCCAGCATGGGCACCAGCATGTCGGTGCCTTCGATGGAGAAACGTCGCGCGCCCACGTATGCGCGCCCGAGGAAACGTTCGAGACCGTCAACTTCGTTGAGGCGATGCAGAACCGCTTTCTTTTCGGCAACCGTGAGTTCGCGGGTGACTTTGTGTTCACGAAACGCAACGCGAAACCACTCGCGCTCGAGCTCTTCCGACAAGTGCCAGACTTCGTATCCGATATGTGATGAGTACACTTCGCGTTTCCGCGCAATGACAGCAGCCACAGTTGGAAAACGCGCATCGAGCAATGCGCCAGGCAGGGCTTGCAGATCGGCTTCGGTGACGCCGTGAAATTCAGGCGTGAGTTCGGCAGCACCGGGTGGCGCCGATCCCAGGGGATCGAGCTGTACTGCAAAGTGACCGTAATTCCGAATAGCCGTTTGCAGCGCTGATGCGGCCGCCGCTTTTTGCAGCGTGGTTATGTCCGGCGTGCCTGAAACCGGGGCACGAACGGAGGACGAAATGCTGGCGGCAGCATTGCCGTTTGCGGACAACGGTGCCGCAACGGCGCCGGATGCAAAGAGAGATTCTGCGACGCGAAAATACTGGCGCCATGTCTCATCAACACTGCCGGGATCGCGACGGAATTGCTCGAATTGCTCGGCGATATATCCGTCGTTGAAAACACTGGTAAGAGCGAACGCGTTCATAGGCTGTGAATCTAACGGCGGTCAGGAGTGCAGACAGGCTTTCTGCGAGTGAAAAAACGAACGGCGAATGCTAGTGTCGTGTCGCAGAAGTCCGTGGCAGTGAGCGGCGGCTTTTGGGTCCAGGCGTCCTTGCACTCACTCGCCATACCGCTGCTATGACTCGTTCGCGCGCCGCCCCGGACGCAACATCCACTCGCGGCGTTCTCCACGGAACTTCAGCGACACTACCCTAGCGAGTGACCGGCAGTACGAGTGTAAATGTGGAACCGTCGCCCGGTCGGGAAACTACTTCGATGCGACCGCCCAGTAACGTGGCGAGGCGACGCGAGATGTAGAGGCCAAGACCCGTGCCGCCGTGTCGCCGCGAGAGACTCGAATCGACCTGGGAAAATGGACGGAACAACCGCTGCAGATCGGGAGCGGCAATACCAACCCCGGTATCCTTGACGGTGCAGCGAATAGTGGGAAGCCCGTCGGGTCCCGCTGAGCCACGTGACACGCGCACGAGCACCTCACCGTGCTCGGTAAACTTCACCGCGTTCTGGCAGAGGTTGATGAGGATCTGCCGCACCTTCGGTTCGTCGGTAGTGAGTGTTGGCAGCTTTTCCTCGACGGCCACCTGAAAATGAATGCCCTTCTCCCGCGCGAGTGGTTCGATGAAGGGGTGCAGCGAATCGACCACTTCCTCGATGCTCACGCTCGAGAGGCGCGCGACCAAGCGATCGGCCTCGATGGACGCGTACGTGAGGATGTCTTCAATGAGCGACCCCAGATGCCGGCTCACCGTGCGGAGACGCATGATCACGTCCCGTTGTGCGGGCGCCAGCGGACCAAGAATCTCGTCTTCGAGCAGTTCGCCGTAGCCCTCCAACGCGGTCAGCGGCGTACGAAGTTCGTGCGACAGCGTGGCCAGCAGGCTGGTTTTTGCGGCGTCACCTTCGCGCGCTTCTTCCAGCAATCGTGCGTTCCAGAGGGCGAGCGCCGCGAGATCGGCCACCGCCTCCAGGCGGGCAAACGAAACGACATCGAACGACGGGGCGTGCACTTCGCGGCAGACCGTCAGCGTGCCGAGGAGTCTTTCGTGGGCAATGAGCGGGAGGATGACGGCGGGGCCGATCTTGAGCGATCGGAGCAGTTCCGAGAAGAACGGCGAACTCTCGAGAATTGGTTCGGGCGCGCCGATCGTTTTTCGGTCGCGGAGCACGCGTTCCGTGATCGATCCAGCGACTGGAAAGGTGGTACCGAGCAGCTCTGAAGTATTGCCAATGGCGGCGACGTATGTGCCAGTATCAGCATATATCTCAGCCACAATGGCGCCATTTGCTGACCCGCGAACGGTGGCCGCCTTGCAAAGCGTCGCGAGGATTTCACGTGAGTTGATGCCGGAGGCGAGGGCGCGCGCGACATCTCGCAGTGTACCAAGCTCTGCCGTATGATCGACGAGGTTTCCGGTCGGGATTGGGAAGGTGTCGGTGTCGGGCGGCGGCCACGGTGAGTGCACGGGAGCAGTTTGAATGGGTGCGCGGCGGAGCGGAATGGGCCGAGGCGTTTTTTGGGTACTGGGGGCCGACGCGTTTTTTGGGTACTGGGGTCAGAGGCGTTTTTTTGGTACTGGGTCAGAGGCGTCATTTTGACCGCATTTTTTTGGTACCGGGGTCAGAGGCGTTTTTTGGGCGGCGGCGTTTTGGTACTGGGGTCAGAGGTGTCATTTTGACCGAAGTACTCTGGTGAGATTCCTGACACGCAAGGGACTTCTCCTGACAGCGGCCACGAACGGCGCCGCTACTTTTCCATTGTTCGCTGAAATTCGGGCGCGGGTCGGCCCTTCGCACAACGTAGCTGCTCAACGCAGGAGATCGATGCCAACTCTGGAAGATTGGGAACGGAAGCAAGCTCCGCCGTTGACGGCCTTTGAAGACGCCCCTCCCGGGGTAGGCACCACCGAGTCGCCTCTCGAGATGCCCACCTTCAAACGCATAATGACGTATGCGAGTCGCGCCATTCGCTTCCGTTGTCCCAATTGTGGCGTGGGCAAAGTCATGCGCCGTTGGGGCGCCGTGAACGAACGCTGCAGTCACTGCAATTTCAAATTTGCCCGAAGCGGCGTCGAATATTTCTCGGGCGCCATGTTTTGCAATTTCATGATCGCCGAGTTTTTATTTGCGACGTGTTTTGTGACGGCCATCGTGTTGACGTGGCCGAATGTGCCGTGGGACGCGATGACCTACGTCGCCGTCGCCGGCGCAGTCATCGTGCCGACGCTGCTATATCCGTTTTCGAAGGTGACGTGGTTAACGGTTGATACCTTGGTTCGCCCGGTGATGCCGGAGGAGATGGAAGAACTCGTATGATCATGAAAAACATTTTCGACGCCGCGATCGTGGACGAACAAATCGCCCGCATCAACAGGCTGACTTCGGAAACGCATCCGCAGTGGGGTAAAATGACAGCCGATCAGGTACTCGCACATTTGAATGTTTCGTACATCATGACGTACGAGAACACAATTCCGAAGCCGAACTGGTTGATGCGGCAGGTGCTGAAGACGATCGTGAAACAAAAGGTGGTCGGACCAACCCCGTATGGTCGAAGTGTGCCAACGGCGCCGGCGTTCAAGATGGTTGGCACGAAAGACTTCAATGCCGAAAAGGAGAAGTTGATTGGTTATTTGAAGCGCGTGCAGCAGGACGGCGAGCAGAAGTTCAATGGACGCTCGTCACACTCGTTTGGCCCGCTTACCGCGGCCGAGTGGAACAACATGTTCTACAAACATCTGGATCATCATTTGACGCAGTTTGGGGTGTAGCCGAGACGCCCACGACGCTCTCTGGTCAGTCGATTCGTCGCAACGCAACGGTGCATCATGTGAGCATTTTCGCGCCTCCCAATGTCCATCCATTTTTATCCTTTGACAGCAAATACACGATTCCATTGCGACTGTATCCGATGCAGGTTCACGCGTAACGTCGATGTAATTCCTGAAATCGAGGCGAAGCGCCGTAAATGTGACGATGTTTCACTCGCGAACTGGCAAACAACATAGCAGTAGTCTTCGTTGCTGCGAACCCGGCTTAGGGCAAGTCAACGCACACTTAAAGCGAGGTGCCGCACTTTACCGTAGCGGCCGAGTCTCAGATTTCGAGCGTGTAATCGATGAATTCGCGCGGCATTGGGCGTATCGCCCTTGTTCGGCGACACACGTGACCTCCATGAAATTGATCGCCGGTGCCAATCGCTCACCAATGTTTGCGCTTGCGCCGGAAACCTGGCGCGCAGATCTGTTGAACATTGCCTTGCGCTGCACCGCCATATTCGGCGCGATCGTGTACGTCCCCAGCGCTGTCTCGGCGACAAATTCGGATGACCAGTGTTTTCATGCTCGACACGCTTGCGCTTGCCTCGGTGCTGGCACTGATCTACTGCACGCGGATACCGCCGAAACTTCGCGCGACCGCGGTCTGTCTCGTGTGTTATGCCCTGGGCCAGGGCTCATGCTCAGTGACGGATCAATCAGCCAGATTTACCGGTTTGATTTTTCGTTACTGACTCATTGTTGCTGAGTTTCCGGTGCGGAATGGCGACAGTTCTGCTGAACGCCGCGACCATATTGGCAATTGGTTTGACGGGAATTGCGTCTCTGGAAATGGTGGTCGCGCACTGGAGTGCACGTCACGGCATTCTCGACTCTACAACGACTTTTGTCCAGAAGCCAACTACGCCGGACAAGCTAGCACGCAAGGTCCGGGAATCTCAGGGTTGAAATCGCGCACGAATCCGCGTGGTTCCTGCAACTATCGCTTCTATTCGACCATGCGCCGTTCCCGACGGCCAGGCAAACATTCGGATGCCGTTGCACCTACACGATCGCGAGCTCCATCAGCGAATACATTCCGCGCGCACGAGAAATTCGTGCACAGTCGCGCGCAGGAATTCGAGATGAAACGGTTTTTCAACGTGGATCACGCCACTGCTTGCCAGGAACTGTCGCGCCTCATCCGTAAATGCGCCGCCCGTCATGAACATCATGCGCTGCGCCTGCGCAGGCGCGACCCGCAGCAGAGTGCTGTGCAGATCCATCCCAGTCATGCTTGGCATCATGAGGTCGCATAGAATCAGGTCGAATGTGTCGCCCGCCTCGATGAGTGCCAGCGCTGCGCACGCGCTGTCGACAATGCAAATGTCATAGTTTTTGTCGAGCGAACGCCGAAGGATGCGCCCCACCGCTTCTTCGTCGTCGACGATCAAAAGGCGTCCGCCGGCCTCAAAGAAATGCGCCGATTGCACTTCAGGAGGAGTCGCAGCAGTTTCGACCGCGACCGGTATGCAGACCCGAAACACCGAGCCAACCCCAAGTGTACTGGTGACAGTCAAGGTTCCTCCCATATCCGTCACGATGCGTTGACATATTGCAAGTCCAAGTCCGGTGCCAACGCCGACAGACTTTGTCGTATAGAACGCGTCGAAAATACGTTCGATTACCTCGGGCGCGATTCCCGAGCCGGTATCACCAATCTCGATGACCACCGATTCACCCGCTTGAAAAGTCGAAACGCGGATTTCGTGGCTGCTCACCTGACCAACTGGCAGTGATTGCGCGGCGTTTACAATGAGATTCAAAAACACTTGTCCCAGCCGGGCCTCATTTGCGACAGCGAACGGCACCGTTCCCAAATGTTTGACCAACTCGGCGCGATGCCGCACTTCGTTCCACCCCATTCGCAACGATGATTCCAATACGGCGTTGACATCAACGGCATGTTTGGGTTCATCGGTGGGGGAGCGTGAAAAAATCATGAGGTCACGCACGATGAAGCGCACGCGTTCGGCCGCCGCGCGTGCATCCAGCATCGGGTCGGTGATCCGCTCGCGGAACCATTCAGGATCCTGATCGGCCACGCCGCTCACTTGTAGCATCGCGACGCCTTCATCAATGAACTCGAGATTGGCGATGACGGCCGCGAGCGGATTGTTGATTTCGTGTGCAACACCGGCGGCCAACGTTCCGACCGACGCCATACGGTCGCTGACGATCAGCTGCGCTTGTAATTTTTTGCGCTCCGTGACGTCACGAACGACGCCCAGCACTCCGACCAATTCACCCTGTCCATCGAGCAGAGATGAGCCTGCGATACTTACCGCAATCTCAGCTCCCAACTTGTGACGATAAAAGGTTTCAAGCGTGGTCGTGTTGTCTTGCTGGCGTTCCATAATCGACTGAAGCAGATTTGCCCGTTCCGAACGCGCAACGATGGAAAGCAATGTCGTCCCAACCAACTCGGCAGACGTATAGCCCAACATTTCGGCCAACCGCGCGTTCACAAATGTGATGATGCTGCTGCGGTCAATCTTGATAATTCCATCCGAGGTGCTCTCGACGATCTGTCGGTGCTCGGCCTCGCTCTCGCGAAGCGCACGTTCGGCGGCCCGATGTCTCGTGGCATCGGTAATCATGGCCAGCATACCCGTGGATTCGCCGGCAGAATCGTGAATGCGGTTTGATTTGATCAACACCCATGTTTCCTGGCCCGAACGCTGGAGAATCGTGCCTTCACTCTCCTCGGCTCGGCCAAGGCTGGCACGTTTCAGTCGGCGTCCCGCTTCTTCGCGACCTTTGGGCGGGATGAAGTCATAGAACGACCGGCCGACAACTTCAGATGGGCGATAGCCGAGCATATCGGCTAATCGTTGATTGACGAAGGTGATGGTGGAGTCAAAATTCATCATCCAGATACCTTCGTTCGCAGTTTCGACGATGCTGCGATAACGCGCTTCGCTTTCGCGCAGAGCTTTTTGCGCCAGTGCCAGCAACACCGGCGAATTGCTGCGCGGGTCGACGACCGCATCGATTTCGCCTGACAGGATGGCCTTGACGGTGGCCTCCGCTTCCGTCAACCGCTGCGTGAGTATCGCAACATCGGAATGGATCAGATAACTCACGATGCACCCAGCGAGAGCAGAACCTGCGTCGCGTTATTGAGGTTCCCAATAATGCGCTGTACGGGCGCGGGGGACAGCTTCAGCAGCGTTGGCGTTACGATGACTCCGTCGGACGAGGCACGATCGGGAGACTCGAGCAGATCCACAATTTCAAGTTCGTACCTGTTCGAGAATTGCTCATGGCAGAGTGCGGAAATGTTCGCGTGGGCCAGCAGCGAATTGGGTCCATTGCCAGCAATGTACAAACGCAGTCTGAGTATCTCTGAGGGTGCGCTGAGTCGGGCCATTTAGAGACCCTTGTTGCGACGTGGCTCTCTTACAACTTCGGCATCGGCGTGCCGCATTTCGCGCAGCACCGCACGGTCGGTAATCGCCAGATCTGTGGCCGATCCCGTGGCGCTCGCGAGCAAGGCAATTTCAGAGTCGCGCGCTTCCATTTCGGTACGAATAACTTCAAGTCGTGCGGCAGCTTCGGCCTGTGCCAGTTGCAGGTGCAAGCGTCGGAATTCGACGGCCGCCGTAGCACTTTGTCGAGTGGCAATCGTTTCCTGTTCCCATTGCCAGCGCGCGACGCCCATCAACACCTTGCCCTGCGCGACAAAGACGTCGGTCAGCGTGACGCCATCGTCGGCCAGCGTGAGTTCGCGCACCTGATTCGAGTGCCCAGTGCCGCGTGATTTCACAATTGTCAATGCGCGGTTCCGTTCGCCATCCTGCACCAGATACGACATGTGAATCCAGGTGTCGGCAATTGTCGAGATGCCGGTAGCAGTTGCTTCGTCGGTATTCAGACCGTCGAGCAGCGATGTGTTGACCACGGTAATTCCCTGTACTTTGAGAAAGTCGAGGAACTGCTGCGCGGCGTCGGCGGACGCCAGGTGGGTTTGTTTGCTTGACAATGCCGACAGCGGGTCAATTACCAGACAACTTGGACGGTGCTCTCGCACCATTTGCCGAAGGTCGCCAAATTGATCATCAATGTTTGGTCCGCGCGTGCGCGCAGAATACATTTTGAGCAATCCAGAAACCACGTACGGCTCGAGCTGAATTCCCACTGAACGTAGATTGCGAACAATCTGATCGGCACCTTCGTCAAAACTGACGTAGAGCGTTCGTTCGCCACGCGCACCCGCGGCCTGCGCGAACAATCCCGCCAGTGTCGACTTCGCAGTGCCAGGCGCTCCCGAAATGAGCACGTTGCTCCCACGATGATATCCACCCCGCAACATGTGATCGAGACGCGGTATTCCCGTTGAAACGCGTTCGTCGGAAACGCTGTAGCGGAGTTCGGTGGGGCCTCGATGTGAAAGCTGCAGACCTGCGCTTGTGAGCGTGATGGGAAACTCATCACCCGAGAAAGCGGATCCGCGATACTTGGATACGCGCAGGGTACGAAATGCGGTTCCGTCAACGACCTGATGTTTGAGCATCACTACACAATCGACGGTAAATGGCAGGAATCCATATCGTTGGTCGGAATCATTGCCATGCACTTTCTGTGTGATAATTCCGGTAAGGCCCGTGCGTAAAAGCCAATCACGAATGCGGTATGTTTCCCGGCGCTCCGCAACATGATCGTCCAGCAATCCCAGGAGGACGTCGATTCCGTCGAAGACCACAAGTTCGGCACCGATGTCACTCGCTTTCCTTTCGAGGACGGCCAGCATTCCAATCAGATCGAATTCGCCATTTTTCACGACATCGGGCGAAAGTTGCGCGTCAAAGAAATAGAGCTGTTTCTCGGCCAGCGATGCGAGATCCCAGCCAAAGGAAGCCGCGTTGCCGAAGATGCGGCTGGCGCTTTCTTCGAATGCGACAAACAATGCAGTCTTGTTTCGCTCCCGCACACTGTGCACCAGCGTCTGCAAAGCAAAAACCGTCTTTCCGCATCCAGGACCGCCCAGCACCAGGGTCGTGCGTCCGGTCGGCAATCCCCCATTCGTGATTTCGTCGAATCCCTTGATGCCCGTCAGTGTCTTGGGCAGATCAACCGGCAGCAATTTCGATTTTTTCATGGACATCTCTTCGATGTTTCGAAAGACGGATCGCCGAAAGCGACCATGCATTCGAGTTATGTCGAAGGTTGTCTCTTATTCATCACAGCGACGCCAAGATGACGGGCGAAGCACGGGTGGAGACGTTCGCGAGCCGTTACATAACGGGTCTATTTCAATGCTACACCTGGGCAACCATTACACAAGCGGCACCCGGAGATACCGCGACCGAATACAAGTGCCGTAATCCTTCTCAGCCGTTATTGTCGACCGCTTAACGATAGTTTTGTTTTGATCGCGCAGCAGCAATGCTACGGCGGCGGCACTACAGCACAACGCAATGTCATGTTCGCGTCATTTGTCACCGTTACTTATCAATCGTGGTCGAGTCTCCGAACCACAGGCACCAAGGTGCAACTCCAGTCCGGTTGTTGCCGAGTGTGTCGCAATTACTGACGGTAGATGACTCGCTCTGTTGCCAATACACGCACCACCCGACGGTTCGTCGTCACGCTGCTTGCATCAGTTTCGCTTGCATCCGTGGCACTTACCGCATGCCACTCCGACGATGTCGTTGGCACGAACGACTTTGTGGAGTGCATCGACCAACCGGGCTGCCAAACGGAGATGGCACCCGTCGCGGCGAGTGTCATCCCTGCGCTTGACGACGCTACGTCGCGCGCCGCTGTCGGGCTAAGCCCTACAGCGCGCGGTGCGATCAGCACGACCATCGCAAAACTGGAGACGGCACTCGTAGCGCGTGACATTGCGCGCGGGCGTCTCGCGTTGACCGCTGTGCTCGATGCGATCACGACCGCCGAACGCGCCGATCCCGCTTCACTCGCCGATCTCGGCGTCATCCGACTCGGGTTGGCGCCCGCAGCACGCTCACTTGGTTTGCCCTTCAGCGCGATTGAAGCCGTCGTGAACTGACAGGTCGATCTACTCAGCGTGCGCACATTACACGTTGATGATGAACCCGAACGAAATCGCTTTTGCATACGCCACGAGCATTCTACCGGCAGTGGCGTCTTGATCATTTCTTCTCTCGTGAGTTTTCCTGCCAATGTTGAACATGTCCGATAGTTTTTTTGCACGCCCCGCTGCGCGCGTCACTGGAATTGCGATAGCAGTTATGGCACTCGAGTGCGTTGCCGGGCATGCGATAAGTGCGCAGGTGGCGAATGACACCAGCAACGCAACGCGCACGTCTGGCGCGGTCTCCGATGCGCCGCGCGCAACGGCCGTGGTGATTGGCGGTGCAATCGAACTGTGCATCGTGCCAGGGTCGGGCACGGCGTATCGCGTCAATGCACCAGGTTTGCCCACGCAATGTCTGTCAGTGGCGCATACCCATCTCGACCTGAACTTGACAGGGCCCACTGGTCCGACAGGCGTTACGGGGCTGACGGGCGACAAGGGGCTTCCGGGACTTGCAGGCGCCGTTGGACCGATTGGGCCTGCTGGTGCTAATGGATTGCCGGGAGCAGCAGGAGCGGCTGGGTTGACCGGTGCGGTAGGTGCCATCGGGGCGCAAGGTGCGAGTGGCGCGATGGGACCGGTTGGGCCTGTTGGCGCGAACGGTGTCGCAGGGACGCCAGGATTTAACGGTGCAGCGGGTACGGCTGGAGCGATCGGGCCCGCGGGGGCTCCGGGTCAGATCGGAGCCGTTGGTCCAACGGGAGCCGTCGGTGCGAATGGCTCAGCGGGTGTCGCCGGCGCGATGGGCGTCGCCGGTCCTGCAGGAGTCGCCGGTATTGCGGGCGTGTCGGGCGCCATGGGTCCGTCCGGTGCCGCCGGGATTGCAGGCGCAGTAGGTGTCGCTGGTCCGATTGGTATCACGGGTCCTGCCGGAGCGGCAGGAGCCGATGGGGCTGTTGGGCCAACTGGTCCGAATGGTCAAGCGGGTCCGACCGGACCCCCGGGTGCGATGGGAGCCACTGGTGGTAACGGCCCAATCGGCCTGACCGGTGCGATTGGTGGTGACGGTGCGATAGGCCCCGCTGGACCTATGGGTGCTACTGGACCTATGGGTGCTGCAGGGGCCGCTGGTGCCGCTGGTGCGGTTGGTGCTACGGGGCCCGCCGGCGCGACGGGCGCTGTAGGTGCCACTGGTGCGGTTGGTGCTACGGGGCCCGCCGGCGCGACGGGCGCTGTAGGTGCCACTGGTGCTGTTGGCGCTACGGGGGCCGTTGGTGCGTCAGGCACTGCGGGCGCGGCAGGTGTCGCTGGTACGGTTGGTACCGCTGGTTCTATGGGCGCTACCGGTGCCACTGGTGCCACTGGCGCCGCTGGTGCCGCTGGTGCCGCGGCGACAGTGGGTTACGAACGCCGCTCGAGTACGTATGCAAACGTGACCTACTACAGTCTCACGACGGTGGCTGTAAGTTGCACCGCCGGAAAGAAGGTGGTGGGCGGCGGTTACACGACCACTAACTACATGGTTGGCAATAACATGTTATCCATCAGCGCGAATAGTGCGACCGCAGACGACACTTGGACTGTGAAGGCTGATGATCAATGGGGCGGGGGTAACTTTCAGATCTCAGCGTATGCAATCTGCATTTAACGGTTGCTGATTTTGGTCTAAAACCGAAGCGAGCGCGTCAGCGGGCGAATATTCGTGCCGCTGGCGCAGTAGATCAGCGAACGGACATGAACCCGGCTTCACGGAGTAACACTTTGTCAAACGTTGCCACGGTGTCCGCCCCGGCGCTGCTCGCATGTTCGCGAATGAGGTAATCCGAGAAATCACCTTTGCCAATGCCGAACGCATTTAGCGCGCGGAAAAGTTCGTCGCGTGCGCGAAACTGGAGATGACTGGCGCGCAATAGATCGCGAAGCAACGACGCGATACGCGTGCGATCGATCTTGTAGCTGACGCTGAGCACCCATACGACCTCGCAAATGACAATGTCCGAAACGAAAAATGTTTCGCCGTTGGCCATCCCTCGGCTAATCAACGCGATGGCAAGCGCTGCCTGTTTCGGGTCGTCGTCGACCAGAGCACGCACGAGGGCCTTGGTGTCGAGCGCGATCACAAACGCGCGGCTCTTTGCCTGATTGCGTTGTCCATCTCTGCCAGCGAGACGCTTCGCGTGGCTTTTACACTCTGCATGAGCGACGCGAGGTCGATGGTTTGCGCTTCGACGGTCACAGTCCCGTTCTCGTTAATCACGAACGTGACGCGATCGCCGACTTCGAGTGAAAGTGTTTCCCGTACGACCTTTGGAATGGTAATCTGGCCTTTGCTGGTCAACTTGCTGTCGTACATCCTTACCTCATGTGTAATTCCTTACTTAAGGTAAGACAGGATGATTCTTGAGTCAATTTGCATGAAGTGGCCTGCGTGCGTGTTTCTCGTTCGGGCTTCAACGTGCTGGTGGCCGTAATCGCAACAGGCCTTGCGGTGTCCTTTTGGAGTATCTCGCCGCCGCCCGTCGCCCGTCGCCCGTCGCCCGTCGCCGGCCGCCCGCCGCCCGTCGCGCTAGCGCGCAGCACTTTCGCCCGGATGCAACGCTTTCCCTGGTCGCCGTGTCCGAACAATTGCCGCGAAATTGGCACTGGCGCGTTTGCGAACATGGAGTAACATAGAAAAACTACGTAACTCGACTCCCCGCCGATCCTGACATGAGCCACCTCGAGATCCCCTCCGGTACACTCGACATGCTGGTCCTCCAGATGCTCAACCGAAACAAACAGCTTCATGGATTCGAAATCGCCGAAGCCATCGAGCGCGTCTCGGCCGACGTCTTTCGCGTCGAAGAAGGATCCCTGTATCCGGCACTGCAACGCCTTCTTATCAAAGGGTATGTGCATGCCGAGTGGGGGCGGACCGCCGAGAATCGGAGGGCGCGCTATTACACGTTGCTGCCGGCCGGCAAGAAGCAGTTGGCGCACGAAGTGAAGTCATATGAAGAAGCCTCAACGGCAATTGCGCGCATTTTGCACCTGGGGTTGGCGCGATGAACGCCGGCGAACTGCTGCGACGCATCAAACTGTTCGTGCAACGCGACCGCCGCACGCGCGAGCTCGAAGAAGAAATGCACTTGCACCTGGAAATGCGCGCCGAGCGCGTTGGCCCGGAGGCCGCGCAACAGCGTTTTGGAAATACTACCGCAATCCAGCAGCAGAGCCGCGATGCATGGGGATTTGCGCGGGTCGATGATGTCACGCGCGATGTGCAGTTTGCAGTGCGCAGAATCTGGAAACAACGCGGCGTTTCCGCGACGGTAATCGTTGTGATGGGCATTGGTATTGGCGCCACCACGGCTATGTTCAGCGCGGTTGACGCCGCACTGCTGCGACCGCTGCCGTTTGCGAAGCCCGAGCAATTGATGCTGCTGCCGTTCAACGTGCCGAGCGATGGTGCGGGGCCGAAGCCGACACCGGGTGACATCGACTACGCGGCCGTCAGCAACATGACCGATTTGTTCTCACATGTTGCGGCGTATGGCGTAGGTGGGCTCAACATGTCAGACGACGATCGACCGCTACGATTGAAAGTCGGTGTAGTGACTGCTGACTTCTTTGGCACGCTGGGCGTGAACGCATCGATCGGCCGAACGTTCACGGCCGGAGAAGGTGTTCCGAATGGGCCGAATGTTGCGATACTCTCGGATGGACTTTGGAAACGCGCCTTCGGGAGTCGGTCGCTTTCGGGATTGACAGTCACGCTGAACAAGAAGCTCTATGATGTGGTCGGGGTTATGCCGCCGGCATTCACCTTTCCAGAAGAGAGTGACGTCTGGATTCCGATGTCGGTACCGCACACCAAGGCAACGTTCGAAGCGTTTCGCGACTACGTGCGTCAAGCGACCATCGGGCGCGTTGCGGAGGGTGTCACAACGGACAAAGCTGCGCTGCAGCTGTTGACGCGTATTGAAAATTCACCGGGTGGCCGTTTCCCCAGGCATCCGGCAGATAACGCGCCGTGGGGCGCGCAAAAGCGTCTCGAAGGAGGTGTTGGCCAACCACTTCAGAAGGCGCTCGCCGAAGACCGCCAGCTGGCGTTGTACGTTCTGCTGGCCGCGACTGCGATGTTGCTGCTGATTGCGTGCGCCAACGTTACCAATCTGTTGTTGGCGCAAGCCGCAGTGCGTCGTCGCGAAATTGCCGTTCGTCAGGTGCTGGGCGCAACGCGCACGCGCATCATCCGGCAACTGCTCACGGAGAGCGTTCTGCTGTCGCTGTGCGGCGCAGTGGTGGGACTCTTCATCGCCGTCGGCGCGTTTCAGGCAATGCAGGCACTCATGCCCGCGAAGCTGTCTGGTATCACGAACGTCGCGATCGATGTGCGAGTGCTTGGATTCTCCACGTCACTCGCTGTAATCGCGGGAATTGTATTCGGACTGTGGCCGGCCGTTGGGAGTGCTCGCAACAATGCATCGGAAGCAATCAAGAGTGGCGATGGGCACGGAACAACCGCAGCGTGGAGTGGAAAATTGCGCCGAGTGTTGGTGGGTGCGGAGCTCGCGTTCACGGTTGTGCTGTTGACTGGTGCGGGCATCATGCTGCGCAGCTTCGAAAAAATCGTGAATCGCACAACCGGCATTCAAACTGCGAACGTTGGCACGATGGAAATTGCGTTTCCTGCAAGCGCCGACATCCCGGAACGATTGCGAGTGTTGGCGGCCATTACCGAGAGACTCTCGGCAATGCCTGGAGTTGAAGGAGCCGGTGCATCAAAGACACTGCCGTTGGCAACCGCCGGTCAGCTCTCTGTCGGTATCGACGTCCCCGGCCCGCTCAGTGATCCTGATTTCAGGGGAAACATTCCAACCATCTACGAAGATGCATCGAGCGGCTATTTCAAGGCGCTCAACATTGCCGTGCTGGATGGACGATCGTTCAACGCATCGGAGGATCGCACAAAATCGCATTCGGTCATCTTCAGCGCGTCAACGGCCAAGCGTTACTGGCCGGGCACCTCCGCGGTTGGACGAACCGTTCGCTTGTCAGGCGACACGCTGCCGTTCACGATCGTCGGCGTGGTATCGGACGTACCGAGAAAGCTTGATGCCAAACCGATTGACCAGGTGTACTTCCCACTCGCCGTGCACGCGCCTTTCGTTGCGACAGTCGTAGCGCGTGGCGTACTGCCCTCTGGCGCGTTGCTCAAGCAGATGACCGAAGCCGTTCGCGCGGTGGACGCAACGCAGCCCGTGTTCAGTCTGCGCATGATGGACGACGTGCGCGACACTTCAATCGCGCCTCGTCGCGCCAGCACGAAGTTTCTGACGCTTTTTGCCGTGCTTGCACTGACGCTCGCGTCTGTTGGTGTGTACGCAGTCGTTTCGTACGGACTTGCGCAACGTCAGCGGGAACTGGGTATTCGATCGGCATTGGGCGCAACTGGCAGCAATCTCATGGGGTTGCTGTCGCGCGAAATGGTTTGGGTTGCGGGCATTGGCGCATCCATTGGACTGTTTGGCGCGTGGTCCGGCGCCCGCATTCTCGAACGCCTTGCGTACGGCGTGGACGTGCACGATCCGATCACGTTCATCGTTGTTCCGGTAACGCTGTTTCTGGCGACGATGCTGGCGACAGTCGTTCCTGCGCGACGGGTGTTTCGTGTCAATCCCTCTGACATCATGAGGGCTGACTGATGAAAGCGGGCGAACTGCTCCGGCGTGTCAAACTTTTCGTGCAGCATGATCGCATGACGCGAGAGTTGGAAGAAGAGATGCGTCTTCATGTGGAAATGCGTGCCGAGCAAATCGGCCCTGAAGCGGCGCAACGACGGTTCGGGAATACGACGGCCAGTCAGCAGCAGAGTCGCGACGCGTGGGGGTTTGTGCGGCTCCAGGAATTAGCGGCTGATATTCGATTTGCAGTGCGGCGACTTACGCAACGGCCGGGCTTTGCTGTGGCAGTGGTCACGGTGATGGCCATTGGTATTGGGGCGACTACGGCGATTTTCAGCGCGGTGGATGCGGTGTTGTTGCGCCCCCTGCCGTTTCATCAACCGGACAAATTGGTGTTGTTGCCGGAAATCCGGATTCCATTTTACAACCGGCCCACCGATCACGCAGACTGGACGGTGATGATTGCGGACGTGCAACACATGTCCGAAACGTTCTCACACGTGGCCGTGTACGGCGCGGGCGGACTGAATCTCTGGGGCGATGGCGCCGCGCAACGCGTGAATGTGGGCGCAGTTTCTACAGACTTTTTTGAAACGATTGCCATCTCCGCAATCAAAGGCCGGGTATTCAGCGCGGAAGACGGACAACCCGGTGGACCAAACGTTGCCATTCTTTCGTATGCGTTGTGGCAAGGCAAATACGGCGGACGGGATATTTCCGGACTCCGAGTCAAGTTGAACCTCCGGGAATTCGAAGTGGTTGGCGTGATGCCACGCGCGTTCAATTTTCCCGAAGAGAGCGAACTGTGGGTTCCGATGACGCTCCCAAACAGCAGTGCAAACTTTGAAGCGTTTGGTCGCAGTCTGTCGCAAACAGTAATTGCGCGCATCCGGGACGATGTGTCGTTTGACGCGGCGATGACACGCGTGACGACGCAACGATCACGTGCGCTCGCCACCCGCGCTGCCGCGCTGAAGGAGCCGAGCGATGGGATCATGGCCGACTTGCATCGTACCGGCATCATCATTCCGCTCAAGGACGCACTCGCCAAGGAGCGTTCGCTGGTTCTCCTCATAGTGCTCGGCGCGACCGGTGTGCTGCTGCTCATCGCTTGCGTCAACGTGACGAATCTGCTGCTGGCACATGCGGCCGAACGCACACGAGAGATAGCCGTGCGTCAGGTAATGGGCGCCACGCGCGCACGAATTGTTCAGCAACTGCTGACCGAAAGTGTGCTGTTGTCATTGGCTGGCGCGCTGTTCGGTTTGTTGCTGTCGCCAATAGCGCTTCGCGGCGCCGGAGCGCTCGTACCCCAGGCACTGGCGGGTATTGCCGTCATGGAGCTCGATTGGCGTGTGTTGACCTTCTCAATCACGCTGGCCTTCACCTGCGGAATCGCGTTCGGTATCCTGCCCGCGCTTGGAAACTCGTCGAAGGATACGAGTTCACGAATTCGGAGCGGCGGCGGTCATGGTGCAACCGCTGCTCGCAGCGGACGGTTGCGGCGCGCGCTCGTGGGCGCGGAACTCGCACTCACCGTTGTCCTGTTGATTGGCGCCGGAATTCTCCTGCGCAGTTTGCAGCAAATCACCGATCGTGCGAGTGGCATGGCTACGCCGCATGTGGGCACCCTGAGCATTGCGTTTCCGGGACTCGGTGGCAGTACGGTTACTCGTTTGCGCATAGTGAACGGAGTGATTGACAAACTTTTACACACGCCCGGCTTTCAATCGGTTGGTGCCGTCGACTATCTGCCCAATACAACCGCCGTGAAGCGCGGTGCCACCAATATCGATGTAGTCGGAGTGAACAATGATTCACTTGGCCCGGCGGGCGCACGCGTCATCACCAAGTTGGCGACGAGTGGGTATTTCCAGGCATTGGGAATTCGACTTGTTGAAGGACGGCTGTTCACGGATAGCGATAGCGCAAACGTAGCTATCGTGACGGCGTTGATGGCGAAGACGTACTGGCCCGACCGCACCGCAGTCGGTCAGACCTTCATGTTACCGCACCACACCATGCCAACGCAGGTGATCGGCGTTGTCGCGGATGTTCCGCACCAACTCGACGGTGATCTTGATCGCGAGATGTATTTGCCACTGGTTGCGAACCTTCCGTACGTTGCAACCATCGTTGCGCTGGGAACGCTGCCCGACGGTCAGTTGCTCCAGCGCATGCAACAGGCCGTGCGCGCGGTCGAACCATCGCAGGCGGTGTTCAACGCGCGCATGATGGAAGATGTTCGCGCGGCGTCTGTGGCGCCGAGGAAAACGTCGACACTTTTTATTGCGGCGTTTGCAGTATTGGCCCTCGGTCTTGCTTCGGTTGGCGTCTATGCCGTGGTGAGCTTCAGTGTGTCGCAACGCTCACGAGAGCTGGGCATCCGTTCCGCGCTTGGCGCGACTGGCGCAAACCTCGCGCGCATGATTTCCGGCGAAATGGCCTGGGTTGTGACGATTGGGATTGGTGTGGGACTCGCAGCTGCGTGGGTATTTGCTCGACTGCTCGAGCGGCTCGCTTATGGCATTGATATCCATGACGCCATGACTTTCGGACTTATTCCGATTGCACTGCTCGTTCCAACTGCACTGGCGACACTGATTCCGGCGCGCCGTGCGCTGCGCTTGAATCCGGCAGACGTGATGCGGGCCGACGGATGACTGTGCGCGAACTGCTGCGCCGCCTTTGGCACTTCGCTCAACGAGCGCGCATAACGCGCGACCTCGAGGATGAAATGCGTCTGCATGTGGATTTGCGTGCGGAACGCGTGGGAATGGCGGCGGCGCGACGACAGTTCGGCAATATGACGAACCACCAACAACGGAGTCGTGACATGTGGGGCTTCGGTAGCGTCGAAGATCTCGGCAATGACACCCGTTTTGCAATTCGGCGATTGAAACAGCGTCCGGCTTTCGCGATCGCGGTCATCGGGATTCTCGCAATTGGCATTGGCGCAACCACGGCGATGTTCAGCGCGGTTGATGCTGCATTCCTTCGCCCGTTGCCGTTTCGCTCGCCGAATGAACTCGTCGTTGTACCTGAAATCGAGATGCCGTCGGCCGGTACATCGAGGCAGGCCGAGCTCAACGTGATGGATGTGCGCGGGTTCACTGACCTGTTTTCGCAGGTTGCCGTGTATGGCAGCGGTGCCGTCAACCTCTCCGACGAAACCAATCCGCTTCGGCTGAACGCAAGCTCGGTTACACCCGATTTCTTTCCCTTGCTCGGCGTTGGCGCAGTGCGTGGCCGCCTGTTTTCAGCGGATGAATTGAAATCGGGCTCGGCCAACGTTGCGGTAATCTCATTTGCCTTATGGCAGCGGCAATACGGTGGTCGTGACATTTCAACGCTCACAATTGCGCTGAACAACCTGCCCCATCGCGTTATTGGCGTAATGCCGGAAGGATTCAGTTTTCCTTCCCAAAGTGATCTCTGGGTTCCATTGACGATTCCCGCGATTCCGGGAACGGTACGAGTGTTTCGCAACATCACCAACTACATCACGCTGGCACGAGTCAGGCGTGGAGTTTCGTCGTCGACCGCATCAGCACAAATGTTGGCGCGCTGGAAGCAGCACGCCAACAACGTTGCAATGTATTCGGACGATGGTTCACAGGATCTCTTGAACGTGTTGAAGGCCAGCGGTGGTGTCGCACCGCTTCGCAATGCGTTAACAGGCGATCGACGCACCGCGTTGTTTGTATTGTTGGGCGCAACCGGGCTGCTGTTGCTCGTGGCTTGCGGAAACGTGTCGAACCTGCTGCTCGCACAGGCGGCATCCCGTCAACGCGAAATCGCGATGCGTCGCGTGCTCGGGGCGTCGCGCGGGCGCGTAGTTCGACAGCTGCTCGTAGAGTCAGGCGTGTTGGCAATTGGTGGGGCGATTGGAGGCGTCACCCTTGCCCTTGGTGCATCGCAGTTGATCAACGCAATCATGCCAACCAACCTGCAGGCAGTAGCACCTGCGGCAATCGATCTGCGCGTGTTGAGCTTCGCCGTTGGTCTGGCACTTGCGACAGGAATGTTGTTCGGTCTGTGGCCAGCTATAGGCAGCACGCGAGGTGACGCCACCGGAGCGATCAAGTCTGGCGAGGGCCGTGGCGCAACCGGGTTGCGTGCTGGTCGATTGCGCCGAGTGCTTGTGGGAGGTGAACTCGCACTGACGTCGATGCTGCTGGTCGGCGCCCTGTTGATGATCCGCAGCTTCGATCACCTCATGAGCCAGGACATCGGCCTGCACTCGGCGCAAGTTGGCACGCTGGAACTCGCCCTTCCGATGGTCAATTTGAGCGCCGCAGATCGCCTTCGTCGTGTCGACGAAATGGTGACGCGACTTTCCAACATGCCGGGAATTCAATCAGCCGGCATCGTCAACGACCTGCCGTTGAGCGGTGTGAACGGAATGCTGATTGGCATTCGTGTGGATGGCGTGACGCCAAACCGGGATACACCACCAATGCGATACCTCCAGGCGTCTGGTGGCTACTTCGAAAGCATGCGCATCCGCTTGCTGGATGGGCGGATGTTCAACGCCGCCGATGACTCGCTCGCTCCAAAAGTCGCGATCGTGAGCGAGACAGTCGCCAAACGATTCTGGCCGAACCAAAGCGCGGTTGGGCGAACGTTTCACGGCCCGGGCGCTTCGGGCGAATTCACAGTGATCGGCGTGGTTTCTGATTTGCGCGAAAAACGATTGGAAGATGCACCGTCCGCGCAGTTGTACATGTCGATCCAGTACCGCCTTCCGTCAACGTTGGCGTTGGTTGCACGCAGCGAACTTGAACCCGCGGTGTTGCTTCG
The DNA here is from genome assembly GCA_040004335.1 of Gemmatimonas sp. Taxonomy (GTDB): domain Bacteria; phylum Gemmatimonadota; class Gemmatimonadetes; order Gemmatimonadales; family Gemmatimonadaceae; genus Gemmatimonas. The sequence goes on along the minus strand of JBDUBA010000279.1, from coordinate 18,278 downwards.
TCGCATGAATGAAGTGGTGCGGTCGGTCGATCCAGGCCAGGCGGTGTTCAATCTTCGCATGATGGACGACGTGGTTGGCACGGCCGTAGCGCCGCGTCGCACCAGTACGCAGCTGATCTCCCTATTCGCAGTTCTCGCCGTGTTGCTGGCGTCCATTGGTGTGTACGCGGTGGTCTCGTATGGCGTCGCGAGTCGCGCCAGGGAGCTTGGTATTCGTTCCGCACTGGGCGCGACGGGATCGAGCTTGCTCGCCATGATTTCGCGTGAGATGGTCTGGACGTCTGTGATTGGTATCGGAGTTGGACTTGGTGCGGCGTGGGCGTTTGCACAGACGTTGCAGGGAATGCTGTATGGAGTGAATGTGCACGATCCTCTGAGTTTTCTGCTGGTACCGCTGACACTCATCGTTCCAACTGTTTTCGCGACTGTTATTCCGGCTTCTCGTGCACTGCGCGTCAATCCGACCGAAGTCATGCGAGCCGATCAGTGAGTTTCGGTGCGTTGATCCGCCGCATGCGACACCTCGTACAGCGCGACCGTTTCACGCGGGAGCTGGAAGAGGAGCTGCGTACTCACGTCGAGATGCGTGCGGATCGTATCCGACAGTTGGCCGATCAGTCGTTCGAACCCTTGCGTCCTGATCTTCGCACGGACCAAGCCTACGTTGCCGCCCGTCGCCGGTTTGGCAATACCACTGAAATCCAACAACGGAGTCGCGACATGTGGGGACTTGGACGGCTGGAAGACCTGACGAACGACGTGCGATTCGCGTTTCGAAGACTTGCGCAACGCCCGGCTTTCGCCGCGTCCGTCATTGGCGTGATGGCGATTGGGATTGGTGCGACCACTGCGATGTTCAGCGCGGTTGATGCGGCCATGTTGCGGCCGCTTCCGTTCAATCACCCCGATCAACTTGTCGTGCTGCCGGCCATCGATATTCCGAAACGTGATCGCACCGTTGAAGATTTGAGTTTCGGTCGTGGCTTTGATTTCGCCGACGCGGTTGACATGAAGCGCACGTTCTCGGCCGTTGCAGCGTACAGTGCGGGAGCGCTCGATCTCAACGATCGTGAAAATCCCACACATCTGAACGCGGGCGTCGTCTCTGCCAATTTCTTCCAGACATTGGGTGTGCAGCCAATACTTGGGCGCGTGTTTCTCAGCGACGAGAGCAAGGCGCCGGCGCCCAGAATTGTGGTGTTGTCTTATGGAATGTGGCAGCGCATTTACGGTGGCCGCGACATCGCCGGGTTGAAGATCACGCTCGCGGAAACTCCGTACGAAGTAGTGGGAGTAATGCCGCGCGGTTTCAGTTTCCCGCGTGAAAGCGACCTGTGGATTCCCATGTCCATTCCCTACGTTGCCGAGACGCACCTTGCGTTCAAGGAGACTTACTTCAACACGACGACATTTGCTCGTCTGGCCGATGGCGTGAGTGTTGAGCAGGCCTCCGCGCAATTGGTGGCGCGGTGGCAGCAGTTACGCGCTGGACGCGTCGCAAAGAAGACCGGTGACTATGTCGCCCGGACGATGGCCACGCAGGGTGGCGCAGTCAGACTGCAACAAAAACTGTTGGGAGACCGGAGAACTGCCTTACTGGTGCTGCTTGGTGCAACCGGACTTTTGCTGCTTGTTGCGTGCGTGAACGTTACCAACTTGTTGTTGGCGCACGGCTCTCAACGTGCACGCGAAATTTCCGTCAGACAGGTTCTCGGTGCGACGCGCTCCAGGATCATCCGGCAATTGCTGACGGAAAGTATGGTCCTCGCAATCGGTGGCGCGTTGCTCGGTGTGTTGCTGGCGCCGTTGGCGTTTGGCGCCATCAGCGTCATGATGCCTAAGGCGTTGGTGGGCGTTGCCCCCGCGCACGTTGACCTGCGCATTCTGGCCTTTGCCGTGATGCTCGCCGTGATCACCGGCATTACCTTTGGCATGTGGCCGGCCATCGGTAGCGTGCGCAAAGACAGTTCCGATGTCATCAAAAGTGGTGGAGGACACGGTTCGACGTCTGCGCGGGGCGGACGTGTGCGGCGTGTTCTGGTGGGAACTGAATTGGCGTTGGCCACGGCTTTGCTGATCGGTGCGGGTCTCATGTTGCAAAGTTTCCGACAGTTGATGAGTCGGGAAACTGGCATGAACACGCAACAGGTTGGCACACTGAAGTTTTCGTTTCCGCAAAGTGCCGACAGCAGTGCGATTCGTTCGCAGCGATTAGAGCAGATGCTTGAGCGTTTTGCGGGTCAGTCCGAAATCAGTGCGGCGGGATTTGTGAATGATTTACCGTTGGCGGGCACGGGTCTCACCGCACTGCGCATCAAAGTGCCGGGTGGTCCGGTCATCAAGTCGGACGATCCCAGCGCAACCATGGCGCGTCTCATTGAAGCGACGCAGGGATATTTCGAAGCAATGGGCATCAAGCTCGTGCAAGGCCGCCTCTTCACCAAAGCGGACGTGGCATCGGGCGCGCATATCGCGGTCATTGGCCGTCGGATGGAGAAGACGTACTGGCCGGACCGGGATGCCATAGGCCGCACGTTTACCAGAGGAATGGACAGCGTCCTGTTCACAGTTATTGGCGTTGTTGAAGATGTTCGCGAAGAGAGTCTGGAAGACGATCCAATGATGCAGACATATTTCCCGATGAATTCCACGCCGCCAAACACTGTCACACTTATTGCGCGCAGCAGAATGAATGAACAGGCACTGCTGGCGCGAATGACCGCTGTGGTACGCTCGGTCGACAAGACGCAAGCCGTGTTCAACGCACGGATGATGAATGATGTGCTCGACCTGTCGGTGTCGCCGCGCCGAACCAACACGCTTTTGATCAACACGTTTGCACTGCTGGCACTCGCACTGGCCTCCGTTGGCATCTACGCGGTTGTGTCGTACGGCGTATCGCACCGCTCCCGCGAACTTGGCATTCGCTCCGCGCTTGGCGCAACGGGATCGAGCCTCATGCGCATGATTTCGCGCGAAATGGTGTGGGTCGTCATCGCGGGCGTCGGAGTTGGCCTGGCTGGCGCATGGGCGCTCGCGAAAACGATGGAGAGCCTCGTGTACGGAATTGACGTGCACGACCTCAGGACGTTTGTCATCGTGCCGCTTTCATTGATCGTGCCGGTTGTTGTTGCCACACTGATTCCAGCGCGGAAGGTGCTTTCCGTCGATCCGGCGCAAGTCATGCGCGCGGACTGACGTGCAGTCAATGCGAGGCTGGCGCATATGATGGATTTCACTCGACGTGTCTGGTATTTCCTCCGGCGCGATCAGGTCACGCGCGATCTGGAAGAAGAAATGCGCATTCACGTCGAGCTGCGTGCGGAGTCGCTGCGGCGACTGCGGCGCGACGAGAGTACAGCCATTGATGCGAGCTCTCATAGCCGGAGCTTCGCGAACGATCCGGCGTACACCGACGCACGTCAGCGATTTGGAAATACCACGCAACATCACCAGCGGAGTCAGGACATGTGGGGTTTCGGACGTCTGGAAGACCTGAACAGCGATGTGCGTTTCGCCGTACGTCGGCTCGCGCAACGTCCGGCGTTCACCGTCGCTGTCGTAGGCGTGATGGCGATTGGGATTGGTGCGACCACCGCCATGTTCAGCGCCGTTGACGCGGCACTGTTGCGACCGTTGCCCTTTCGAAAACCGGAACAGTTGGCCGTGCTGAACGTCAGCATCAAGTTCGAAGACCCTGCAGGTAAACTATCGCTGGGCAATCGCGGCTTTTACTCGACTGATGCGGACTCCATGAAAACCACGTTCAGCGATGTGGCCACCTACGGAGCGGGCGCGCTGGATCTCGCCGATCCAGAGCATCCTTTTCATTTGAATGTTGGTGTTGTTACCACGAACTTCTTTCAAACGCTTGGTGTGCAGCCGCTGGTTGGTCGTGCGTTTGTCGCAGGCGAAGGAAAGGAGGGAGTTACGAAAGTCGTAATGCTGTCCTACGGGATCTGGCAACGGGTGTACGGGGGACGTGACGTTAAAGGACTGAAAATCACAATGGCGCAGGAATCACACGAAGTCATTGGCGTGATGCCCGCGGGCTTCAGTTTTCCCCGCGAGAGTGACGTGTGGATTCCCATGTCCATTCCGCATACAACGGCGTCGTTTCGTGCGTTCGGTGGCTCGATTAACGCCACCACTATCGGCCGGCTGCAACCGGGCATTGATGTCGCCGCGGCATCCGCACGCCTCATGGCACGCTGGCAACAAATCCGGAGCGCGCAGCCACCAAATGGCGAGGACTTTGTCACCAGGGATTTGATCGAAAAGGGCGCGGCGACGCCGTTGCAACAAACACTGGTCGGCGATCGCAAAACGGCGCTGTTGGTTCTACTGGGCGCTACCGGCCTGCTGTTGCTGGTTGCTTGCGTGAACGTGACCAACTTGCTGTTATCGCACGCTCAGGCACGCGCCCGTGAAATTTCGGTTCGACAAGTATTGGGCGCGACCCGCACGCGAATTGTGCGACAACTGCTCACCGAGAGTGTCGTCCTTGCACTCGGCGGCGCCATACTCGGCACGTTGGTTGCGCCTTTGGCACTCGGCATGATCACCGTACTGATGCCGAAATCGTTGGCGGGGCTCTCACCCGCTCACATCGATCTGCGGATTCTCGCGTTTGCCACGCTGCTCGCACTCTTCACCGGGATCGCGTTCGGATTGTGGCCAGCACTTGGAAGTGCCCGCAATGACAATTCGGATGTCATCAAGTCGGGGGGCGGCCACGGATCAACATCGGCACGCGGCGGACGCGCACGGCGCCTGTTGGTGGGCGCTGAACTCGCGTTAACAACCGCGCTGCTCATCGGCTCGGGATTGATGTTGCAGAGTTTCCGCGCATTGATGAGCCGAGAGACAGGGATGCTGCCACCGCATGTTGGAACAATGCAGCTGTCGTTTCCACGCACTGCCGGGAGCGATGTCGATCGCAAACGGCGCATGGATGAGATTCTCAATCGTTTCGCAGCAATGCCCGACATAGCGGCTGCGGGTTTCGTGAATGACTTGCCGCTTGGTACCGCGAGCGTCATGTCGCTGCGTTTGAACATTGAGGGTGCCGCACCACTAACGCTCGATTCGAAAGATCCGCTGGCTGTGATGACACGTTGGATTGTCGCAACGGGTGGATATTTCCCGGCGATGGGCGTCAAACTGTTGCGTGGTCGATTGTTCACCGAGAATGATGGGCCAAACGCGCCTAAGGTGGCAATCATCAGCGAGCGAATGGCAAAAACCTACTGGCCCGATCAGGAGGCCCTTGGGCGTACCTTCACCATGCCAATGTTGAACGTGCCGTTTACTGTTGTTGGCATTGTATCTGATGTCCGTGATTACAAGCTCGAGAGCGAACCACAAATGCAGTTGTATCAATCCGCCTACGCGTCAACGCCTTCAACGGCAGCATTGGTGGTTCGCAGTCAGATACCCGAGCGTGAACTGCTGGCCCGGATGCAATCGGTGGTGCGCGCCGTTGATCCTTCCCAAGCGGTCTTTGCGCTCCGCATGATGGAAGATGTCGTTGACATTTCGGTCGCGCCAAGGCGCACCAATACCCTGCTGATCAGTGTTTTCGCCCTGTTGGCATTGGCGCTCGCATCCGTGGGCATCTATGCCGTCGTGTCTTACGGTGTGTCGCATCGTTCGCGCGAGCTCGGCATTCGATCGGCGTTGGGCGCAACAGGCTCAAACCTCATGCAGATGATCTCGAGTGAGATGGTGTGGGTCGTGGTGTTGGGAATTGCGAGCGGACTTGTTGGTGCCTGGGCACTCGCGAAGACGCTCGAAAATCTGGTGTACGGAGTAAGTGTGCACGATCCGTTCACGTTCGTGGTGGTGCCGCTTGTTTTGATCGTTCCCGTTGTCTTCGCGACCCTCGTGCCGACGCGTCGCGTGTTACGGGTTGATCCCGCGCAGGTCATGCGAGCGGATTGACTCGTCTACATACCTCGGCACTTCAAGCTGATCAATTCTACCTTTACCAGAATCTTCTATATGGCTCGACTCATCACTTTGTCGCAGGGGATGTCCTCGTGTGCGAGGCACACTATTGTCGCGATCGTTCTGCTGTCAACGACGAGCTTCATCCGGCCGGCATCCGGACAATCTTCCGCCATTCCGCCAAGGGCGGCGCCGTCATTGGGCCCTGCGTTCCTGCCTGGCAGTAATGAGATGGTCCCCAATTCGATTGTGACGTGGGGATACTGGGGAATTCAGGCGAAGACCTGTTCCGGTGACGCAAAATCGATACGCTGTACCGTGATTGTCGGGAACGGGGATACTGTAGCCCGTTCGATCTGCCTGAGCGGCGCTCAGCTGAATTTTTCTCCTACGGATAGCGTTGCTGTTTTCTTGAACGTCCAAGATGCAGCAACCGGCCTCTTAGCGGCGAAAAGAGCGCCGTCTCTCACGGCACCTGAATGTGTCACGGTCGCCCCGCACGGAGCGCAGAACGTCGTGGCGATTCTGTCGCCACCTCCGCAAAAGAAGGGTTTGTCGATTTCGATTTATCTGGAAGAACGTCAACAATCAGGCGTCGCGTCGTCGCTCACGGCACGTGCGCGAATTCCGTTGCTCGCCGAGACGAAGTGAAATGCGTCAAATAGAAGCCGTGCCATGACATTTCAGGAGCTTTGCCGACGCATAACGTTCTTCGTGCGACGAGACACCATCACTCGCGAGCTCGAGGAAGAGATACGCTTGCACGTTGAATTTCGCGCGGATTCACTGCGCCGCTCTCAATTGCTCAGAAGCCCATCGCTCGTCGAGCGCGCCCGGGATTTGAACGCATGCAACGACCCGGCATTCAGCGCTGCCCGCAAGCGATTTGGCAACACAACCTCCATTCAGCAGAGGAGTCAGGATATGTGGGGTCTCGCGAACATTGAGGAGCTCACGCGCGATTTGAAATTCGCACTGCGCCGGTTGGTCAAGCAGCGCGCGTTTTCACTGAGCGTCGTTGGAGTGATGGCGATCGGTATTGGTGGGGTCACAACCATGTTCAGCATCGTCGATGCTGCGCTGTTACGTCCATTGCCATTCAAGGCGTCCGAGCAATTGATGGTGCTCCCGGCGCTTGACGTTCCATTCGATGCCGGGTTCAATCCCTCGAACGGCCCCGCGCGTCAGATCGACATCACTGACGCGCGCACGATGAAGAACTTGTTTACGGAAGTTGCCGCCTTTGGGAGCGGCGGAGCGAATCTGGTTGATGCTGAGCAGCCACAGCGCCTCAACGTGGGCGTCGTTACGACGAATTTTTTCTCCGTACTCGGCATCAATCCAATTCGCGGTCGGTCTTTCGTTGATGCCGAAGGTGTGGAGAACGGTCCCAATGTTGCGATTCTCTCCTACGGATTATGGCAGCAGCAGTACGGAGGTCGTGACGTTGTCGGAATACACATTCCATTGGGCACGCGCTCGTATGAGGTGGTGGGCGTGATGCCGCAGGGGTTCTCGTTCCCCTCGGAAAGCGACGTGTGGGTTCCGCTGAGTATACCATCCACGTTCGCGACGGCGGAACTCTTTAAAGGCTTTACCAACACGCTGACGCTGGCTCGCCTGAGACCCGGCGTTACTCGTGAAACGGCTAACGCGCAGTTGCTGGCACGATTGGAAAGGTGGCAGAACGGCATTGATGCGCGATCGCGAACGATGTTCGAGAGGGTCATCTCGAATGCGCGCTCCAATGGAGCTGTGAGGCCGTTGCAGGATACGCTTGTCGGTGATCGCAAGACCGCCTTTTATGTGCTGCTGGGCGCAACCGGACTCCTCCTGCTGATAGCGTGCGTCAACGTAACGAACCTGCTGTTGTCCCACGCCAGCGCTCGCACTCGAGAACTCGCTGTGCGCCAGGTTCTTGGTGCGACACGTGCTCGCATTGTCCGCCAACTTCTCACTGAGAGTGTTGTGTTGTCTCTGGCCGGTGCCGGCCTTGGCTTGCTGCTCGCTCCGATCGCACTGCGTGTCATGCGAACGCTTATCCCCGCATCACTCGCGGGCGTCGCGCCGGCAGAGCTGAATATTCGGGTGTTGATGTTCGCCCTCGCCACAGCGTTGCTCACGGGCGTCGCGTTTGGATTATGGCCCGCATTTCGCTCGGCGCGCGTCGACCAGGGCCAGGTGATCAAAGCTGGCGGAGGCCATGGTGCTACATCGGCGAGCTCTGGTCGTGTGAGGCGCGTGCTGGTCTCGGCTGAGTTAGCACTGACCGTGATGTTGTTGATCGGCGCGGGGTTGATGCTTCGAAGTTTCAGCGTTCTGATGCAGCGCGAAAGCGGTTTGCAAAGTGCGCACGTTGCAACGCTTGAGATGTCGCTTGCCAGTTCGTCCGGAAATCGAGGAGAGCGTCTCCGCAAGCTGAACGAGACCATCTCGCGACTCTCGGCCATGCCGGGGATACAATCTGCTGCTGCTGTGAATGATTTACCGCTCGCAGGCCAGGGCGGTATTAGCGTTATGATCAACGTCGATGGTGCACCGCCACTTGCCAGCGGAGAGAGTCGCGGCGCGCGCTATCTGTTTGCTACCAGCGATTACTTCGCGACGATGGGAATCAAGCTGCTGCGCGGACATCTGTTCAGTGCGACGGAGGATTCACTGTCGCCGAGGACAGCAGTTGTCAGCAAGTCGATGGCGGATGCCTACTGGCCTAATTCGGACGCGCTTGGACGAACATTTCAACTGGGCAGGAGTGTCATGACAGTCATTGGTGTCGTGGCGGATGTGCGCGAGGCAAAACTGGAAGGCGACGCTGGTCCGCAGATGTACATGAATCTGCTCGTGGGTTCGCCGCAGCGTCTGGCGCTCGTGGCGAGGGGGAATGTTCCGGAGCAAACGTTGCTGTCGCACATGACAGCAGCCGTGCGCAGCGTCGACAAGTCGCAGGCGGTGTATAATCTGCGCATGATGGATGACGTGGTCAGTACATCTGTCGCACCGCGACGCACGAATACGGTCCTCATCGGTGCATTTGCAATACTCGCATTGATTCTGGCTTCGGTCGGTGTCTATGCGGTTGTGTCGTACGGGGTTTCGCATCGTTCGCGCGAACTGGGCATCCGATCGGCGCTCGGCGCAACAGGCTCGAGCCTTGTTACGATGCTCGCTGGCGAAATGGTGTGGGTGACTGCGATTGGAATTGCAGTTGGGTTGGCTGGTGCATGGGCATTGGCAAAGACTCTGGAGAGTCTCGTGTACGGCGTGCAGGTTCACGACCTGCTCACGTTTGTTGTAGTTCCGTTAGCACTACTACTACCGACGTTACTGGCGACATTGGTGCCGGCCCGTCGTGTGCTCAAGGTGAATCCGGCCGAGGTAATGCGTGCGGACTAAACACGGGTCATTATCGGCATTCGTCATACGGCGAGCTTCCGCGAGTGTTGTTGTTGCGTCTGTGGCAGGCGCCGTTACCGAGGTGCATTTCGTGGGGGCGCAAGCGAAATCAAACACCGAGACGACACGCGGTGCGCCGTCACTCGGATCGATGAGGATCAAGCCCGGTAATCAGGCCATCCCGAACGCCATTGTGACGTGGGGCTACTGGGGCGTGAATGCGTACGCGTGTACCGATAATGCAAAGTCGACAGAGTGCCTGATTCACGTTGGCAATGGCAGCGATAAATCGGAATCGCTGTGTCTTGGGAACGCGTCGCTGTTATTCACGGCAGCAGACAGCATTGCGGTCGCGCTCAAGACTGCATCCGAGGACAAACCTGCGACAGCATCGCCATCCGTGAAAGCGTCGAGTGGAATGTTCTGCGTCACAGTTCCCGCGCACGGTCGGCGATCTATCATTGCACCGCTGGGTTCTATCGCCACAAGGAAACCACTTGGGTTGGCGATATCGTTCGAAGAGCGCGTGGGCGACGGTCCTGCGCTCGCCGCGAGAACGCGAATGCCGCTCCTCGTAATTACTCCTTGAAGATCGGCCCGTAATCCGACCAAACAAACGGGCAACTCGCTGGCCGCTTCGTCCCCCAGATCCCAGGTGTCACCCCAGTCAGTCAAACGTTCAAAGCGGTTGCTTGGTCCAAGTTCTTATGCAAGGACTATCCCAAGACCTCCGCTACGGTTTGCGCTCACTCCTGAGGCAACCTTCGTTCACCATCATCGCGGTGCTCACGCTCGCGATTGGAATTGGTGCAACCAGCGCCATCTTCAGCGTAGTCGATGGCGTGTTGCTTCGCCCGCTGCCGTATGTTGAATCCGAACGCATGGTCAGGTTGCAGCCGACCAAGTTCAACAATGCGTCAGCCAAGGACTACGATGATTGGCGAAGACAGAGCACTCAATTCGAGCAAGTCGCGGCCTATCTCGGCGTTTCGTCGTTCAATCTGAGCGGCACAAACGATCCCGAACGTATCGCCGGCATGCGCGTCTCGGCCAATTTGTTTCCGATGTTGGGTGCGAAACCGGCGGTTGGCCGATTGTTTCTCGAAGAAGAAGATCGGAAGGGCCAAGGAAAGGTTGTGCTGCTGAGTTACGGATTGTGGCAACGCAAATTCGGTGGCGCTCAGAGTGTTCTGAATGAAACAATCGTTCTGGACAATGAACGTTTTGCGATTGTTGGCGTGATGCCGAAAGGATTCGCGTTCGCCGATGACGAAGCCGAGCTTTGGATTCCGTTTGCGCCCGATCTCGAGGACATGGGCCGCGGTAATTATTTCGTGTCTGTTGTGGGCAAGCTCAAATCGGGCGCCACAATTGAGCAGGCACAATCGGATATCACCGGCATCGCACGCAAACTCGAAGCGCTTTATCCGGAAACCAATTCGGGCATGGGTGTGGTGCTCGTTCCGTTGCTCGAATCGATCACCGGAAAACTGAAGTTGACGTTGTTCATTCTGCTGGGCACTGTTGGATTTCTGCTGCTGATTGCGTGTACCAACGTGGCGAACCTGTTGCTGGTACGCGCAACTGGACGGCGTCGTGAAATTGCGGTGCGGATGGCGCACGGTGCGACGACTCGTCGCATCGCACGGCAGTTGCTGGTGGAAAGCGGATTGCTGGCCTTGATGGGTGGTGTGCTTGGGCTCATCATCGCTGTGGTGACGACCAAAACGTTGCTGGCAATTGCGCCCGAAGATATTCCGCGTCTTGGTGAAATTTCGGTGAGCGGTCGTGTGCTCTTTTTCACGCTTACCGTTTCGGTTGTCACCGGAGTTTTGTTTGGAATGGTTCCGGCATTCCAGGCGGGTAAAGCGAACGTCCAGCAAGTGCTCAAGGAAAATTCGCGCGGTGCGAGTGGCGCGAAGAATCGTCTCCGAAGCGCGCTGGTGGTGAGCGAAATCGCAATCGCGTTGGTGTTATCGGTGGGCGCAGGACTGATGGTCAAAAGTTTTGTGCGTTTGCACAGCGTCAATCCGGGCTTTGAAACGACGAACATTCTTTCGTTCAGCGTGACGCTGCCGTATTCGAAATACGCGCAGGCGCAAATGCCTAATGCATTCAATGCGGCAACCGCTAATTTCTTCAGTGAGGCTCTGTCTAAAGTTGCCGCGGTGCCGGGTGTGACTTCTGTTGGCGTGACCTCGGCGTTGCCGTTGAGTAAAGAAAACAACTGGCGCTACATACACGTTGAAGGAAGTCCTTTCGGTACTCCGCAACAATACACGGGGTCAAATTATCGGATCGTCAGTACGAACTACTTCGCGTCAGTCGGAATGCAGCTGCTCAGGGGTCGCGGCATAGACGCGACCGACAAATTTGGATCGGAAGCCGTTGTAGTCGTCAACAGCGCATTCGCTAAGAAATTCTATCCTGGAATGGATCCGATCAACCAACGATTCAAGATGGGCACGAAACCCAGTGATCCCGAAGCGTGGATGCGCGTTGTTGGTGTGGTCGCTGACGTTCACCACACGAGTCTTGCGACTGTGCCGGTGCCCGAGTTGTATCGCCCGTACGAACAGTCAATGCAGCGCGAGATGCAATTTGCGGTGCGCTCGAATATTGCGCCGGAACTGCTCGCGCCGGCGATTCGAAAGCAGATTTTGACGATTGATGCCTCTATTCCAATTGCGAATGTGAGCACGATGCAACAATTGTACGACAAGTCGGTGGCGGGCCCGCGTTTTGTGCTGTCGCTGCTCGCGTCATTCAGTCTGGTTGCGTTGTTGCTGGCCGCGATTGGTTTGTACGGTGTCCTTTCATTCGTGGTCTCGCAGCGCACGCGGGAAATGGGAATTCGCTCGGCACTGGGTGCGCAGGCTCGCCAGGTGTTGACATTGGTGATGGGCGAGGGACTGCGACTGGCGTGTGTTGGCGTAACAATCGGGTTGATCCTGGCGCTGGCAATGACACGCGTAATGAATCGATTGCTCTTCGAAACGAGCACGACCGATCCGCTTACGTTTGCGGTCACTGCGTATGCGTTGCTGACGGTGACCGCGATTGCGTGTTACATCCCGGCGCGGCGTGCGACGCGGGTGAACGCGATGGTGGCGATGCGGCAGGAGTAGGCGCGATAAACAATTTGCGTTGAGTCGCTCGTGCGATTCGCCCAAACTGACTTCGACGGTCCCCCAACCAGGCCATCCGGACGACCGCTTTGGCTCGGCTTGTCCCAATACCGGTAACCCTGAGGCGATTTCGGCGCTATTAATTCGCAATGCTCGCCAGCTGCCTTTTCTGTTCCGCCAAACTCGGCGTCAACGATCAACTGCCAACCTTCCCTATTGGGCGGCGGTTGGCGTTCGATCCTAAACAAGGTCGCTTGTGGGTCATCTGCACCGCGTGCGCGCGCTGGAACCTCACTCCGCTCGATGAACGCTGGGAAGCCATTGAGACCTGCGAGCGGTTGTTTCGCGGAACGCGGCTTCGCGTATCAACTGACAACATTGGACTGACGCGGCTCAAATACGGACTTGAACTCGTGCGCATCGGGCCTGCACTCCTCCCCGAAATTGCTTCGTGGCGTTACGGCGCTCGGCTCCAACCATACGAGGGCGTGCAAGGTCCGCGACCGGGACTCTTGTTGCGTGGCGGACGATTCATCGCACGCGCGACGGCCAGTGCACTGGTGAACTACGCAACCTCCACCGGTTTGAGTGACGAAGCAGTGTTGCGCATGCGAACGTTCCGCCGAGAGAACTCGGTGTTAACGCGTAGCGTTGATGAGAGCGGCCGGAAAGTCATCATTCGTTACGCACACCTGCGCGACGCGCATCTCATTCGGCCGGATCGCGATCAGCCCTGGCGCGTGCGAGTGGCGCACGACGAAGGCACGTCCACGCTCGTTGAGTCGCATGGATTACGCGCGGCCGGCAAAATGTTGGCGACCCTCAACTTCGGAGTGGCCTCGGCAATCGAAGTGCAACACGCGATCGCGAAACTCGAAGAAGCCGGCGACCCCAACGGATTTTTCACGCGTATTGCCTCACTCGTATTGCGCACTTCCTGGGGCCGCTTTCCGGATGCGCCGGAACCGGCTCCGGTCGAGGAAAAATTCAGCACGCGGTCGCAACCGGAAAAACTCGCGCTCTCGCTTGCGAACCGTTCATTCTGGGGACGTGGCAGCACCACCAGTGAAGCGCAAACGGCGATGTACCGACTGCCGTCCGTCGACCGGCTCGCGCTGGAAATGGCATCCAATGAAGACATGGAACGACGCGCCATGCATGGCGAACTTGCAGCCCTGCACAGCGCCTGGAAGGAAGCGGAGGAGATTGCGGCCATCTCCGACGAATTGTTCGCCGACGAAATATTTGAGGAGTTCAAACGCCAATACATCGTGCGCCAGGCGGAATCCGAGTAATCAGGTCCATCCGGCCGAGACAGTATCGATCACGAAAGCAGCTCGCGCGTAGAATGCGGACCCTCCGAGAGCAAATTTCGACTTGACGGGCGTTTTTCCCGGCCCCACGTTGACGGATCTTTCCCTCCTGCCTTTTGCGCCTGCCGCGATGAATCCGTACGTCGCCTTCCTGCTCTATCTGCTGGCGATCCTCGCGTTTGTTGGTCTCACCCTTGGACTGAACCGTTTGCTGGGCCCGAAACCGGTCAACAACGCCATCAAGATGGAGGCGTTTGAGAGCGGGGTCATGCCCAATGAGCGTATCAACGTCAAAGCGGTGTCGATCAAGTATTATGGCGTGGCCATTCTGTTCATTCTGTTCGACCTCGAGACCATGTTCCTGTTCATCTGGGCGTTGGGTGCGAGGCCGCTGACAGGATTTCTGCTCTTCACGTTCTTCCTTTTTCTTTTTCTGCTGGTCCTGAGCCTGCTGTACGTCTACAAGGCGCGGCTTCTGGAAGCAGTGACGGAGTAGCGATGTACGGGAAGCCCCTCCCAGTTCTGCCCACGGGCAAGCACGAAAAAACAGGCGCGTTTGAGTACCTGACCACCAGGAAGGACGAACTGGTTGGATGGGCGCGCAAATTTTCGTTGTTTCCATATCCGTTTGTGACCGCGTGTTGCGCGATGGAATTCATGGCGGTCAGCGCGTCGGCATACGACACCGATCGTTTTGGCGCGGCACTTCCGCGTTTCTCGCCCCGTCAAGCCGATTTGCTGATGATCGTTGGCACGGTCACGCAAAAACAGGCGCCCATCTTGCTTAAAGTTTACGAGCAGATGTGCGAACCGAAGTGGGTGATGGCCTTCGGCGTTTGCGCAACCAGCGGCGGTTTCTATCAGAACTACGCGTCACTGCCCGGCATCGACAAAATCATTCCTGTCGACATTTACATTCCCGGGTGCCCGCCGCGTCCCGAAATGGTGATTGACGGCATCATGCGTTTGCAGGAAACCATTGCAAACAGCAAACACAACATTGTGAACGACCGGTTTTGATGACGGCGCTTTCGTCCGTGGACAATCTGCAGCACGCACTGGAAGCACTGGGTCGGGTTTCCGTCGCGCATAAAGTCGTGGTGTGCGAACTGGACGTGTCGAATTTTCTCGCAGCGGTTGGCGCGCTTAAAAACACGTTCGGCTTTGACGTGTTCCTCGACGTCACTGCCGTTGACTGGCCAAACGAGGCGCTCCGCTTCGAAGTGGTGCATCACTTCTACTCGACGTCAAACAAGCTTCGGGTGCGTCTTAAATGCCGAGTGCCGGAAGCCGCGCCGATGGTGCCTACGCTTCGGCCGTTGTACGGAAGTGCGGGCTACATGGAACGCGAATGTCACGACATGTACGGCATAATGTTTGACGGAAATGACGACTTGCGCGCCATCCTGCTCTACGAGGGATTTGTTGGCCACCCGCTGCGCAAGGATTATCCCAAGCAGCTCGAGCAACCGCTTGTGCCTTACCGGTTTT
This sequence comes from Gemmatimonas sp., assembly GCA_040004335.1. Lineage (GTDB taxonomy): Bacteria > Gemmatimonadota > Gemmatimonadetes > Gemmatimonadales > Gemmatimonadaceae > Gemmatimonas. The sequence goes on along the minus strand of JBDUBA010000279.1, from coordinate 3,004 downwards.
AGCTCGTGGCCACTCGTCCATCTCCGCTTGCGGGAATCCCGTCATCGGCCTCGGCTCCGGGTTCAAAAATTCCGAATCCCATTCGGACGAACCTTACCGATCACGAGCGCGAAGGATCGGTCATTGTCAACATCGGACCGTCGCACCCCGCGACCCACGGCACGGTGCAGATTGTCGCCGAACTGGATGGCGAACGCGTGCTCCGTACGGATGTGCACTGCGGATATCTCCATCGCGGCTTCGAGAAGGAGTGCGAGGATCACACCTGGCACAATCTCATTCCGTATGTCGACCGCCTGAATTATTGCTCTGCCCTCATCAACGATTTCGCATATTGCGATGGCGTTGAGCAGTTGATGGGCATCGAGATTACGCCGCGCTGCAAATATTTACGAACGTTGTTGTCGGAATATTCGCGACTGTGCGATCATCTGACCTGTGTTGCGGCCAGCATGATGGAGCTGGGCGCGATGACCGCGTTTTTGTACATGGTGATGGTGCGCGACTATATGTATGAACATCTCGCCGCGCTGACGGGTGCGCGCGTGACGTATTCATATGGTCGCATTGGCGGGTTGGCCGACGATTTGCCACTGGGTTGGCTCAAGCGCCTCGAAGAAATTCTCAAGGAATACGAAGATTTCATCGGGCGCGTACACGGCCTGGTTGACCGCAACCGCATCTTCATTGATCGCATGCGTGGTGTAGGTGTGCTCTCGACGGCCGACGCGCTGAGCTGGGGTTTTACGGGGCCGATTCTTCGTTCCACCGGCAGCACCGTCGACCTTCGCAAAGACACCCCGTATCTGGCGTACGCCGAACTGGATTTTCAGGTACCGGTTGGCATCAATGGCGACAACTACGATCGCTATTTCTGCCGCATGCGCGAAATGGACGAGTCGGTCCACATGATTCGTCAGTTGATGGATATGTTGCCGGCGGGTCCCATCAACGTGGACGATCGCCGCTGCATTTTTCCACCGAAAGAACTCGTGTACAACGAAATCGAGTCGCTCATCAACCACTTCAAACTGGTGATGGAAGGCCCGTCGGTTCCGGCCGGTGATATTTACGTTGCTCACGAGGCACCCAACGGGGAGCTCGGCTTTTATATCGTAAGTGTTGGCGGTGGTGTGCCACACAAAGTGCATGTACGCAGCCCGAGTTTCGTACACATGGGTGGCGTGCACAAAATGCTCAACGGGTATCAACTGGCCGACGTTATCACCACGTTCGGTTCGGTGAACATGATCGGGGGTGAGTGCGACCGATGAAGCATCTGATTCCTGAATTCGAAGTATGGAAAAAACGGTATCCTGCGGGATTCGAGGGTTCCCTCGTCATTCCGTGTTGCCGCCGCATTCAGGAGGATCGCGGCTACGTTGCCGACAGTGATATCGCCGAGCTCGCGGAATATCTAAGCGTCCCGCGCATCCAGGTCGAAGAAGTGCTCGCGTTCTACACGCAATTTCGACGCAAACCAATTGGGCAGTGGCATGTGCAACTGTGCCACAACGTATCGTGCTCCATGCGCGGCTCCGAAGGATTGCTGGTGCACTTGCGCAACAAGCTGGGTGTCGCGCCCGGACAAACCACTGCCGATGGCAAGTTTACGTTGTCTACGGTTGAATGTCTGGCCTCATGCGGCACTGCCCCAATGATGATGGTCAACGACACGTACTACGAAAATCTCGACGCACACAGCGTTGATGCGCTGCTGGCATCGCTGGCCGAGCGAAGCCCGTCATGAGCGGCACGAAACTGTTCATGAATTTCGATATTACGCCTACGTCGCACACGTTGGCGGAATACAAGGCGCGTGGCGGATACCAGGCGCTTGAAAAGGCGTTACACGCGATGAAACCCGAGCAGGTGACAAAGGAAGTATTGTCGTCGGGCCTGCTGGGACATGGCGGTGCAGCGTTTCTCGCCGGTCGCAAGTGGGGCGTCGTCAAATTGAATGACGGACAACCACACTATCTCTGCATGAATGCCGACGAGGGTGAACCGGGCACGTTCAAAGATCGGTGGTTCCTCGAGCACACGCCTCATTTGCTGCTTGAGTCGATGCTGATTGGTTCGTATGCGCTGCAAGGGCGTCACTCGTTCATCTACATTCGCGGCGAATTTGATCTGGCGTATCGTCGCATGGCAGAGTCGCTCGAAGAAGCGTACGACGCCGGATTGTTTGGCGAGAACATCATGGGCACCGATTTCTCCCACGATCTCGTGATTTATCGCGGCGCGGGGTCGTACGTGTGCGGCGAGGCTTCCGCAATGTTGACGTCGCTCGAAGGCAAGAAAGGATATCCGCGCAATCGTCCGCCGCGTTTGACCGTCGCAGGGTTGTATCAAAAACCGACGGTCGTCAACAACGTCGAGACGCTCGCAAATGTGCCGTACATCGTGACGCATGGTGCTGAGGGTTTCCGGAAAGTTGGCACGGCGACGAGTCCGGGTACACAGGTCGTTTCTGTCTCCGGGCACATCAACACGCCGGGCGTTTACGAACTGGAGTACGGGTATCCGTTCGCCGACTTTCTCGCCAACGAGTGCGGCGGCATGCTGCACGGATCGCAACTCAAGTGTGTTGTGCCTGGTGGAATTTCAACCAAGGTGCTCACGCGCGAAGACATCATGCCGCTGCCGATGGATCACAACTCGTTTGTGGCCGCGGGATCGCAGCTTGGTTCGCAAGGAATGATCGTGGTAGCGGAAGGCACGTGTATGGTGCGACTGTTGCAGGTCATGCTGCGATTCTACCATCACGAATCATGCGGCCAATGCACACCGTGTCGTGAGGGAATGGGCTGGCTCGAACGCATCAGCAATCGGGTGGTCGCCGGTGAAGGGCGTCCGGAAGATATCGATCGCCTCTACCAGATTTCGCGCGCCAACGACGGCACGACCATTTGCGGTTTGGGTGACGCAGCGGGTTATGCGACCGTTGGTATTCTCGACAAGTATCGCCACGAGTTCGAATATTTCATCGAGAACAAACGCT
>JBDUBA010000067.1:0-5501 GCA_040004335.1 Gemmatimonas sp. | reverse complement strand
CGGCACCCGCAGCCGTGCTTGCCGACGTTGCGGATCACCTTGATTACATCAAGCGAGTCGCGGGCGCGGAACATGTTGGTCTTGGGTCTGATTTTGACGGCATCACCGAAACCGTCAAGGGACTTGAGGACGTGTCGAAGTTTCCGGATCTACTGGCTGAGCTGATCAAGCGCGGCTGGACGGACACGGAAATTCGTGGCGTCGCCGGCGAAAATGTTTTGCGAGTGTTGTCCCGTGCAGAAGCGGTTTCCGCGCAATTGCGTGCGACACGTCCCGCGAGCACAAAAACTATTCAGCAGCTGGATCGCAAAAGCACGCCGTAACGTTCAGTTTGTTGTCACGCAGGTTGTTACGCGCTCGTTATTCCCGATGCAGAAACGCAGCACGCGAGAACGCAAAAAACGAGTTCGCAGATGCGTCTTACTGATCACCCCACGCGGAGCATCATCATGTCATTCAATCGGCGCACGTTTCTCAAGTCGTCTACGCTCCTTGGAAGCGCATTTGGCCTTGGCGCATTTCCTGCGCTGGCGCACGGAGTTACGATCGCGCTGAATGCAGACGGTGTTGATGAACGCGCGTTGATGCAGCAGCCGAAACCAGCGAGGAAACTCAGCATTCTCATTCTAGGTGGCACCGGTTTCATCGGGCCCGACCAGGTGCGATATGCGGTCGATCGCGGACATGATGTCACGCTGTTCAATCGCGGCCAAACAAATCCGGGGCTGTTTCCGGAGGTCAAGAAACTGGTTGGCGATCGAAACCTGCCCGACGGGCATGATATACTCAAAGGCAAAAAGTACGACGTCGTGATTGATAATCCCACGACGTTGCCGCAGTGGGTGAAAGGTGCGGGTGAAGCGCTCAAGGGAAATGTTGGCCATTACATTTTTGTGTCAACGATTTCTGTGTTCAGCGACTACACAAGTCCGGTTGATGAAAACGGACCGCTCAATGCACCTGGGCCGATGGATGTCAAAATCGAAAATGCGCGCGCGCAGTATGGTCCGCTCAAAGTGCGCAGCGAGATGGAAGCGAAAACACAATTCGGTGACAACGTGACCATTGTGCGCCCCGGTTTGATTGTTGGCCCGGGCGATATCACCGATCGTTTTTCGTACTGGCCGGTGCGCATCGACAAAGGTGGCGAAATCATGGCGCCCGGCGCGCCGAGTGACCCGGTGCAATACGTCGACGCGCGCGATCTGAGTGAATGGATCATTCGCCTCGCAGAGGGAAAGGTGTTGGGAACGTTCAACGCGACCGGACCAAAAACGCCAACCAACATTGCCGAGATGTTGTATGGCATCAAAGCCGTAACGACCAGTGACGCGCATTTCACGTGGGTTGATGCCGACTTCCTCGCAGCGAATCGCGTGCAAGGGTGGAGTGACATGCCCGTGTGGATGGCACCCCGTGGCCGCACCTCCGCATTTGCGCGCATTAATTGCAGCAAAGCATACGCCGCGGGGTTGACGTTCCGGCCACTCGCGGAAACAGCGAAGGATACGCTCGAATGGTACCACAGCCGCCCCGCTGTCGAGCAGGAAAAAGCGGCCGCAGGAATCGCACCCGACAAAGAGAAATCTGTGCTTGCTGCATGGAACGCAAAGAAGGCGGCCGGCGCTCCGTGACCCACGCTGAAGCGCCGCATCAGCCGACTGGAATCGCAGACAGGCTGATCGGCAAACTCGTCAACATTCAACCAGGAGAAATGCGCGCGTCACTCATGGCGTGTTTGTATTTCTTCTTCCTGTTGGCGAGTTACTTCATTTTGCGGTCAATTCGTGATGCGATCGGAGTGCAAGCGGGCATAACGAAACTACCCGACCTGTTTCTGTACACGTTTATCGCGACGCTGCTTCTGAACCCGGTGTTTTCGTTCATTGTGTCGAAATTGCCGGTGCGAAAGTTCATCCCGATTGTGTACCGGGTGTTCGGCGTGTGTCTGTTTGGTTTTGCGGCGGTGCTCAAGTGGGTGCCGAGCAACGAGACCGGATGGATGGTGCCCGTGTTCTGGGTGTGGGCGGCGGTGTTCAGTTTGTTTGTGCCGTCGGTATTCTGGGGATTCATGTCGGACACGTTCACCAGTGAGCAGAGCAAGCGTTTGTACGGCTTCATTGGCGTGGGTGGAACACTAGGCGCGTTGGCGGGTTCGTCCATCACGGCGCTGCTGGCGAAAATTGTCGGTATTCCCGTTTTGCTGGTGTGCTCGGCCGTGATGTTGGAGCTCGGTGTGCAGGTGGTGCGTTGGTTCCCGACAAGTTTCCGCACAGAAACGAAAGCGCGAGAAGGGGCGCAAGCGGCGATCGGTGGCAACAGCTTTGCTGGCTTCACGCACGTGGTGAAATCGCCGTACCTGCTGATGATCTGTGTGTACATGATGCTGTACACCATCGGTACAACGGTACTGTATGTGCAGCAGGCGGGCATGGTGAAAGCGGCGTTTGACACGCAGGAGGCGCGCACGTCATTCCTCGCGTGGATCGATGTTGCAGTGCAAGTGTTAACGATTATCGCGCAACTGTTCGTTACTGGCCGCGTCATCAAGTGGCTCGGTGTGGGTATCACGCTGGCCATTCTGCCAGTCATGAGTATTGTTGGTTTTACGTCGTTGGGCGTGTGGTCGTCCATCACGTTGTTTGTGGTGTACAGCACGTTGCGTCGCGCTGGCAACAACGCCTTTGCGAGCCCTGGTCGCGAAGTGTTGTATACCGTTGTGTCGCCTGAGGACAAATACAAGGCAAAGAATCTCATCGACACGTTCGTGTATCGCACCGGCGATCAGATTGGCGCGCGGAGTTACGCGATACTGGCGGAAGCAGGTGTGCCCATTGCCAGGATTTCGTTCATGGCGGCGAGCCTGTCCGCGGTGTGGTTGGCGGTGTCATTCTGGTTGGGACGCAGGCACACTGTGTTGCTGGCAAACGAAGAGCGCGTTTCCATTTCGCCCAAGGGCGCACCCGCACCCGTACCTGCACCATCCTGATGAATCGAAGGCAGTTTCTCACGCGTGCCGGTGCAACGGTTGGTGCAACAGCTGTAGGTGGAGTGTTCACGTGGAAGTTCACGCTGCATCACCTGGAAGTAGTTGAACAAACGTTACCGATAGTTGGATTGCCCTCAGCATTGGAGGGCGCGAAACTTGTTCAGCTGTCCGATTTGCACGTTGGTCCGCAGGTTGACGACGATTATGTGATTCGTGCGTTCGACATGGCGAACGCGCTCAAGCCCGACATTCTGTGCTTTACGGGCGATTTTGTCACGTGGCGCGGTCCGCAACAGCTGGTGCAACTGGAACGCGTGATGCAGGCCATGCCCAGCGCTTCCATCGCAAAGATTTCAATACTCGGCAACCACGACTACGGTTTTCAGTGGCGTCAACTGGAAGTTGCAAACGACGTTGTGAAAGTGGTGTCCAATCACGGCGTGCAGTTCATCCGCAACGACGTGCTCGTGGTTGAAGGGTTGAGCATCATCGGTGTCGATGATTGGTGGGCGGGGCAATCAAAGGTCAAACGTGCGCGGCTTCAGGCTAAAGCAAATGGGCCGCAGCTTGTGTTGTGTCACAATCCGGATGTTGCGGACCATCCGGGGTGGGAGGGGTATCGTGGGTGGATGTTGTCCGGTCACACGCATGGTGGGCAATGCAAACCGCCGTTCATGGATCCGCCAATTCTACCTGTGGAAAACAAGCGGTATGCGGCGGGTGCTGTTGCGGTGGGTGACGGGCGAACTGTGTACATCAATCGCGGCGTTGGGCACACGTTGCCCATTCGCGTGAACGTGCGGCCGGAAATTACGAGTTACAAGCTGGTGCGCGGGTGAGTTGGTCGCGATCAGAATGGTCTTTCGAAGCTTGTAGTGGTTGAATCGTGGGCAACGCCGATTTCACACGCGCCGGAGTCTGAATGAAATCGTTGATTGCCCGTGATGGTGTTGAAGATATTGCGGTAGTTGAATCGTGGGCAACGCTCATCTCACTTTCAGTGGGTACGCCTGAAACTGTTGATGGTCCGTTGCGGTGTTGAAAAACGTTGTTGATGTTGAATCGCGGAGCCCAGTTGATCTCACGTTTTCCCGAGCACCTATGAAAGCATTGATGGTCCTTGGTGGTGTTGTTGTAGCACTGTTCGTGCTGAGCGCGTGCGAGCAAGGTCCACTACCGGAACGAACGTTGGTGCTCGGTGCGTCGATCAATGATTCTACGGGTGTTGCCACCGATTCCCTATTGGGCAATCCCGATGGGCTTGTGATCATGCCGAGCGGGGAGTTGGTCCTTCCTGATCATGACAAGAATGAGTTGCGCATTATCAGTCATCCCGGATTCAAGTTGCTGCGGACGATTGGCCGGAAGGGCGAAGGTCCGGGCGAATTTAATGCGTTCTATGACGTGGCCGTTGCGCCGGATGGGCGATTGGCGGTATCGGATAACCTCAACCGTCGCATCACCATCTTCGATGCAACGGGAACATACGTACGCGACATTGTGCTGCAGGGAACGCGACCCGGCGTCGTTGCGTTCGATGCCCAGGGTCGATTGTACGTGCGTCAACGCAGTTCGGAAAATCCGGCCACTGGTGATCCAATCGTACAAGTGTTGTCGACCAACTACGAGCGACAGTTTGGAATTGGGAGTTTCCGTCCGACCGACGATCCGATGGGGCAGGGATACATGAATGACGTGCGCATGACTCCGTCGCCCGATGGTGGCATGTGGGTGCTCTATCGGTATCAGAGTGTGTTGGAGCATTACGACGCGAAAGGCAAACGCGCGAACCGGCTGGTAGTGCCGGTCAAGACGCCAGAGGACACCACCGGTCCGTTCATTCATCATGTGCCCAACAATCCCAATAGGGTTGGTATTGCCCGTTCACCCGTCGTTACCGATCTCGTGGCGTCGGGTGATTCGTTGGTATTGGTCGTGGCCATTGAGAAGGGCAAAGACTCCGAGCGCAAATCGCGCGTGTATGCGTACACCGCCGTGGGGAAGCCACAATATCAAGCGGTAATCAACTATTACGTGAGTCGCATTGCCGTCCTGCACGGTCAGATTGCGGCCCTGCGATTTCAGGCCAGTGAACCGGCGCGTCTCGATTTTTATTCGGTGAAGCCGTGAGTCGCGGCGATTGGGTCAGGCGTTGATGTCCATTCGATGTAGAAAAACCATAAGTGATGCCTGTGCAATCGACCGCTCACTCTTTGACGTCTGGAGTTCTCGCAACTCTGTGAAGCTGTCAGTTGGATAGAAACGTTCTGAAACCGGTCATTGCAACGTTTCATTCACCGTGCCGGTGGCCGCGTTGAATTGTGGATCACTAATTGAGCCGCCTCAATCATCCACTTGTTACGCGAATAAACCCATCGTATTTCCAGACTCCGCCCACCCGCAACCAGCGTTCGCAAAATGAGTAGCGGCTGGAAATCAATTGATCGTGTGGTTTCGCGCTGAACGAAGTGGTGTACCAGACATTCATTTCGTGCGGCAAATCGCCGCGTTC
>JBDUBA010000473.1:0-5538 GCA_040004335.1 Gemmatimonas sp. | reverse complement strand
TCGACAAACGATTTGTCATTGACCAGGAGATTGGACGAGGTGCGTCGGCGTTCGTCTTTCTGGTAACCGATCGGATCAGCGGCGCACGTAGCGCGTTGAAATTGCTTCGTCCTGAACTTTCGCACGCAATCAGTGACGCGCGGTTTGTTCGTGAAATGGCCATCGGCAAAGAGCTCCGACACCCCAACATACTGCCCATCATCGAATGCGGATCGGTTGAGGGACGCCCGTATTTCACGATGCCTTACATTAGCGGAGAATCGTTACGCGAACGACTTGCGCGCCAGCGACAGCTGCCGTTGCACGCAGCATTAGGTATTGCGCGTCAGGTAGCAGCTGCCCTCGACTACGCGCATGAAAAAGGAGTCGTGCATCGCGACATCAAGCCCGGAAATCTGCTGCTGACGGGCGACCAGTTGCTCGTCGCTGATTTTGGAATTGCGCGCGCGATGATTATTGCGCCCGGAGAAGAACTCACCGAGTCTGGATTTTCGGTTGGAACGCCGGAGTACATGAGTCCTGAGCAGATCAGTGCGGAACGCGCGCTTGATGGCCGGACTGATCTCTACGCGCTGGGTTGCGTGTTATACGAAATGCTCGCTGGCGCTGCGCCGTTTACTGGCCCAACGGCGCAAGCAACAATGGCGCGCCACCACACAGGCGTTGCTCCTTCGCTCGCCTTGTTGCATCCGGAAATGTCGCCATCGATTGATGCGGCAATACAGCGTGCGTTGGCGAAAGCGCCGGAAGACCGCTACCAAACTGGTCACGCCTTCATGACTGCCCTCGATCGGTAGGGAGTCGCGAATAGTTGCTGTTGAGCAGCGACTCGATGTCAACTCCGCCCACCACGTGCGCGTAGTTTTTCATCTTCTGGATGCGCGCCGCGATCTCGCGATCTAGCGATTGCGCCAGTTTCGGGTTGCCGTAAGGATTGAAGCTCATCCGCTCCGAAATCAATGTTTGCAGTTCGTCGATGTCGTTCGGATGCACCAGATCATCTCCGTCCATCAATCGCTTTCGTGTTTCTTCAGTAAATGGTTGCATGGTGTCCTCGTTAGCGGTGAGCTTTCGCCCAAATGCGATCGAATAGCCAGCCGCGCGATATTGGGTCGAGGCAGCAGAAAGTTTGTGGGCCAGGTGCTACAGCATTGTACGCGTCCATCAGATTCGGCAACTCCATGTTGGCGTGTTTCGCATGGTACGACCTCCACGTTGACGGGTATGGTTCTCCGTTCCAGCGAACGTTCGCTGAAGCATGGGAAATGGTTTGGTAGGTCCCGAACGCGGTCGGCACTGGGTTCGTGGCTGCTTGACGAAACTTCTTGTCGATCAGGAATATGCTGTTGGTCACGTGGTCCGAATACAGATCCTGCAAGAAACCCGAGTGAACATCCGATGCGGCATGACAGAACTCGTGCAATGGCATTGGCGCGTCATGACTGTGCACTGACATTGCCACCGCACCAGGATATCTGGGAAAGAGCGCGTGAGTCCTGTTCACTGTATCGAGCTCATAGCTGGCTGATTGCGGACCAGTCGTTTCATCAACGGTCGGATTGCCGGTAGCAGACGTCCGAATCGTAGAGCCGTGCAGCGCAAAGACCACATCGGCCTGAATCGCATAGCTCGCTAGATAGGGCGCGACAATTGTGGGAATCGCTTGTGCAATCGCGCCGCCGCCCCACTCTTCGACGAGTGCGGTTGTCAACGATACCGGGGATTGCGGATCAAATACGACGACCCAACGAATCCACGTATCGAGCTGAGACTGAGTCAGAAAGTCTTCCTTAAGCATGAGTAGCGATCGAATAATTTCCAGAATCGTCGCGCAGAACTTCGGCAGCTTTGTCAGCACCGTGTCGGGACTGGGAATTCCTTTCGTCGAGCGCATTGCTGGAGTTGCCACTATCGCAATCGTGTATGGTGTCGCTCCCTTGCCCGGATAGAGCACCGTTACCGGACCGGCTCTGGGAAATACTCGCAGTATGACGGTCGCAAAGGCGGGCGTCTGCCATCCACGCAATGATTGGACATGCAGTTCGTACGACCCTGGCGTGAATACTCCGGAAACACCCGCAATCACCAACCACGAAGGTCGCACAATTGTTGGTGTCATGGTAATCTCATCATGACCAGGCATGACACATCGAACGACGGTATCAGCAGAGAAGTTATGCCCGACGATGCTGAGGAGATCGCCGAATACCGTTGCGGAATACGCGACTGGACGTTCCATGAATTCTCTCGTCGATGTGGTGTGTGCCGTGGCTATTCTGATGCTGTCTATCGATCTGTCGATTTATTTCCGTTTCGATTTCTCGAGAGAATCGAATTCGGCACGAACTCGCCGATATTCGCTGTCCAGGGGCGGCGCGGCGTTTGCACGCAACGTCAGGTATCGCACGTACGCGTTCTCGGCCCGTGCAGTATCACCGGTTCTCAACGACAACCTCGCTTCGCGAAGCAGCAATTCGGTCAAACCTGTGACACCGAACAGATGATACGGCCGTTGACTCACGAGCGCGAGAGCCTCAGCGGGTTGGCCGGTTTGATCGCGTATGGTTGCAAGTGTCAGACGTGCCGCCAACCGAATATGAGGGCTGGTAACGGGACCAGATTTCAACACTGAATCAAGAGCGTCCAGCGACGCGGACAACTGACCGTCGTGTGTGAGCCAGGCCAATCCGGCCCGCAGCGTCGCAGCACAGACCGGGATGTACATGGTCGCCGCCGTGTCAGCGGCTCCCTTTATCGACTGCAGGTGCGCCACAATCCTGCCGAGGTCGCGCGTCTGTTTGTGTGCGAGACGCCAGAGTCCAACCGTGCAATTCTGCATATTCGCCGGTGCAAACGCGCCACGAACAGAATCAGGATCGATTGCAATCGGCACATCGGCAATTCTCGCAGCGACCGCTGGGTCGCCCGACCAAAAGGCGCCTTCAACTGTGGCGAACAGATCGTCCAGAGATTCTTTCACGAAAGTGCCACGCGCCGAAAATTCGGCCGTGTCGGATCGTCGACCCATGTTGAGCGCGAGCTGTCGTGTTGCCATCGCCGTCGTCCAGAGATCGCCGTTGTCACGGTTACGTTTCCGAAGCGCGGCCGCAGCGGCAACTGCATCCTCCAGCGCGACTCCATCGAGTTGCGCGGTACCTACGATCTGTTCCAATACGTTGCGGTCGACTGAATCGTCTGTGAAATGATTTCGCAGATCCTTTCGAGCAACGCTATCTCCGGCAACAACTGCCATTCGCCAGCGCACATAATCGGCATGGTCGGCTCCGGTATTGAGCGCAAGAAACCGTTGGCCATACCGTCGCACGTTCGCTGTGTCGCCTGCAATCGCCGCGAGGTCAACCAGTCGCTCGAGCGACGGGGCAAATGCAGAATCAATCCGCAACGTCTGTTCAAACGCGACCCGGGCGAGCCCGTGCGAATTCTCTCGGCCCAACATCGGCCCCCAGGAGAAGAGCAAACTGCCCAGTGCATACTTGGCCTCCCATACATCCGGGACAGAATCTGCCAACCACTCCAACTCGCTCTGCTGATCGGCATACGAAAGGGCTGCACGATGATTCGTGGCAACCGGCGTATGAGTCGTTTCCTGCAGTCGCTCCCAACCCAACTTGTCGAGCGTCAGTCTATCAGTTCGCCCCAACTTCGCTCGTCCATTCCACGCTCGCTCGTATGCTTGCCATTCGCTTTCAACGTTGCCCTCCGCCGTATGCACCATGCCGAGCTTGAGTTGCGCCAGCGCAAATTCCGGATCGCGTTGTGTGGCGCGTTCCAATTCGGCCGCTGCCTGCCGATAACGACCGCGACGATACTGCAGGACCCCGTTTGCATAGGCCTTTACCGCATCGACGCTATTCGTGCTCAGTTCTTCAGGCCGTCGCCATCCTTCACCGAGACGGTCCGACAATACGGCAATTGCCAGAAGATCCAGGAGTGAGTCAACACTTTGACGCGAACCGGTGAGCCGCGGTATTTGAAACACTGGCTGTTTTGTCCGCGTCGCATAGAGCGTTCCGCTCACGGTCACCCGCATTTCATTCCGTTCGACGGTGCCAACCAGCGCATATTCGGCGCCAAGTGCACTCGCGATTGCAACTGACTGCTCCTGCGGAATTGATCCATCCGCCGATGAATCGCGCGCCCATCGTGGAAGCACGATTGCGGGATCGATAGGTTGGAGGAGTTCCGTACCACTCAGACGGGTGGAAATCGATTGAACGATGCCGTGCGATGTGATGTTTGGGTCTTTTTCTCCGACCAACCGAAATGGCAATACCGCGAGGGTATGAACGCCAGTGGGTTTGGAAATCGTGTTGAAACTCCACGGCCATAAATACGCGCCGAATGCGACAAGTGCGATGACCACAGCGAGAGCCCAGTGTCGTCCCTTGATCGCCGTGATCGCGGACGTGCGCAACGGCGTGCCGACTGGAGTTGCTGCTGATACGGTTGCAGATGTATACACAGGTGTTGTCAGCGGCTCGGCCTGGGTATTCAGACTTGCGCGAAGTGCCATCGCAAATTCGGTCGCCGTTCGATAGCGGTCGGCCGGAACTTTCGCGAGCGCTTTCTTCACGACGCGCTCCGTTTCGAGCGAGATTGTGTTTCTGACAATCCGCAAATCAGGAACAGCTTCGAGGTTATGCCGCGCAATGATCGCCTGGGGCGTCGGACCGCGAAATGGCGGCTCACCAATCAACAACTCGTACACAACGCAGCCGAGGCTGTAGATATCGCTGCGTCTGTCAATTTGATTAGTCCCCGTGGCCTGTTCGGGACTCATGTAATGCAACGACCCAACCGCGATACCGGTCGAGGTGAGCCGGTCGGCTCCAGCACTTACCACGGCTCGCGCAATCCCAAAATCGGCAACGAGCGCATGTCCGTCGGAAACAAGTATGTTCTGCGGTTTGATGTCGCGATGGATGATGCCACGCGTATGTGCGTAGTCGATGGCGAGTGCAACCTGACGCGCAAGTTCAATTGCAGTTTCAATGGGCAGCTGCTTTTCTCGGCGCAGCAGACTTTCCAGGGAATCGCCCGAAATAAACGGCATCACGTAATACGGAAGTCCCGCAACTTCTCCTGAGTCGAAGAGTGGTACAATGTGCGGATGTTCCAACGAAGCGATCAACGCGATTTCGCGTAAAAAACGAACGGCACCTACTGCGGCGGCGAGGTCAGGCTTCAATACCTTGAGCGCGACCGATCGATTGTGACGAATTTCCTTCGCAAGAAATACGACTGCCATTCCGCCGCGTCCAATTTCACGCTCAAAAACGTAGCGATCGCCGAGTTCGCGTTCGAGAACAGCTAACAGATCGCCGTCGTTGGTCACGCCGGACTCGCGGCAGTTCGCAGACTGTGTGATGGCCAACCTTCCGATTCAAATATCGGCATCGAAGATTGTTCCGGCCGGGAGAGATCCGCCACCAGCATGACAACTCCGGTCAAACCGCGAAACAACGAATTGGGATATCGAATATCGTCGGAGTTACGTTCGTCCTTGATCGCTCGCGC
>JBDUBA010000487.1:0-18731 GCA_040004335.1 Gemmatimonas sp. | reverse complement strand
CTTCGATGAACAGACGACGCGGTTCAACTTCGTCGCCCATGAGCGTCTGGAACGTCTGATCGGCCAGCACCGCGTCTTCGAGCGTCACGCGCAGCATGGTACGCGTGTTCGGATCCATCGTGGTCTTCCACAACTGATCCGCGTTCATTTCACCCAGACCCTTGTAGCGTTGGATGTGCACGGACGTGTTGCGTCCTTCGCCGCCGAGGCGGGTTTGGTACATGTCGCGTTCCTTGTCGGTGTAGGCATAGAACTCTTCCTTGCCCTTCGACACGCGATACAACGGTGGTTGGGCGATGTACATGTAACCGGCGTCGATGAGTTCCGGCATTTGGCGATAGAAGAACGTGAGCAGAAGCGTACGAATGTGCGCACCGTCCACATCGGCGTCGGTCATGATGATAATCTTGTGATACCGCGCCTTCTCAAGATCGAATTCTTCCTTGATGCCGGTGCCGATGGCCGTAATGATCGTTCGAATTTCTTCGTTTGACAGCACCTTGTCGATGCGTGCTTTTTCGACATTGATGATCTTTCCGCGAAGCGGAAGTATTGCTTGCTTGAAGCGATCGCGTCCCTGCTTGGCGGAACCGCCGGCGGAGTCACCCTCGACCAGGTACACTTCGCATTGCGCGGGATCGGTGAGCGTGCAATCGGCGAGTTTACCGGGCAGGTTGCCGACATCGAGCGCGGACTTTTTGCGCGTGAGATCGCGTGCCTTGCGAGCCGCTTCGCGCGCACGGGCGGCCGACATTGCCTTGTCGATAATGATGTTGGCCGTTTTCGGATGTTCTTCGAGATACTCCGACAACAGCTCGCTCACCACACTGCGGACGGCGCCTTCAACTTCAGAGTTGCCCAGCTTCGTTTTGGTTTGTCCCTCAAACTGCGGTTCGCGCACTTTGACGGAGAGCACGGCCGTCAGCCCTTCACGTACGTCGTCGCCCGACAACCGAATATCTTTTTCCTTCTTGGCAAGCGTCGACTTTTCCTGAATGTATTTGTTGATGACCGACGTTAACGCGCTCTTGAGACCGGTAAGATGCGTACCGCCTTCGTGCGTGTTGATGTTGTTGACAAACGAGAACACGGTTTCGGAGTAGCTCTCGTTGTACTGCATGGCCAGCTCGATGGCGATGTCATCGCGATCGGTGTCAATGGCGATGATTTCCGGATGCAGTCCCTTCTTGTTCTGATTGAGGAACGCAACAAATTCGCGCAGTCCGTTGTGCGCCAGAAACTCCTGTTCCCGTTCCTGCTCCAGGCGTTCGTCCTTGAGCGTGATCCGGATGCCTTTGTTGAGAAAGGACAGTTCGCGCAAACGGAGCGCGAGCGTGTCCCAGTCATACCGCAGCGTTTCCGTGAATATTGTGGGATCGGGTTTGAACCACACGGTCGTGCCCGTGTCTTTCGCGCCAACATTGCCAAGTTTCTTGATCTTGGTGTTGGTGATGCCGCGATGGAAATCCATATAATGCAAACCACCATCAACCTTGACCCACACCTTGAGCTGCTCAGACAATGCATTCACCACCGACACACCCACGCCGTGCAACCCACCGGACACCTTGTACGTGTTCTTGTCGAACTTTCCACCGGCGTGCAGCAAGGT
The DNA here is from genome assembly GCA_040004335.1 of Gemmatimonas sp. Classification (GTDB taxonomy): domain Bacteria; phylum Gemmatimonadota; class Gemmatimonadetes; order Gemmatimonadales; family Gemmatimonadaceae; genus Gemmatimonas. The sequence goes on along the minus strand of JBDUBA010000487.1, from coordinate 17,119 downwards.
CATCGCCATTTCGAGCCCCGGCATGTTTTCCTGCTTATTGATGCCGACCGGAATACCGCGACCGTCATCTTCGACGCTGATGGAGTCATCAATGTGAATGGTGACCGCTACCTTGGTGGCATATCCCGCCAACGCTTCATCGATGGAATTGTCGACCACTTCGTACACGAGATGATGCAAGCCGCGTGACGACGTGGAACCGATGTACATACCAGGGCGAAGCCGAACCGCTTCGAGCCCTTTGAGCGCAGTAAGACTATCGGCGTCGTAACCGTTATTCGGCTGTTCGTTGCTGTTGGCCATGTGCTGGGATCGGGATGCAATGCTTCATCAAAAAACCTGAACTCGGGGCGGGAGAATGGCCCCGAACAAACTACGAAAATAGGTTTCCGATGTGACCCTGAAATGTATGTCACAAACGGCCGGAATGCAACTCCGGTGTCCATTCTTAAGTTGTTGCCAAATAAGCGTTTACGAATAAGGTCCCAGCCGCTTCTCAGCGCCGCAACGTCCACCGCAAGCCCGACACGTGCGGGCGCCCCGCGTCGGCGTTCAAACGGCGCATCAATTCCGGCTCAAGCAAGGACAATTCCGTCATCCAGCCATGGGTTTTGACCGCGACCACCAAGGTGCCGTCCTGCTGCAAAAAAAGCGCATCGGTGACCGCGGCAATTTGAGGGCCCACCAACGCTGCCCACTCCTGAATCACACCGGCCTGCGCGACGCGTTCGGTCAACCCCGCCTGCTCCAGAAATGAGGCCAGCACGTCACTGAGCCTTTCCGGACGTTTTTTACGGTCATCGGGCGTCATGGCGCGCCTCGGTCGGATTCAGCGCGCGTGAGGCCTTTGCGAAATTCAAAACTGCGGGATCCGGTACGGGGCGTCACCGTAGTGTTCCGTTAATCATTGCCCGCCGCTCAAGGCGCGTGAAGGAGGCTGGGATGTCCTCATCGCGCGGGACCGCCATGATGACCTGGCCAACACCCGTTTCCTCGAACAGCGCCAGGATACGCGCGGAGCGTTTCGCGTCGAGTTCGGCGAAGGGATCGTCAAGCAGCAAGAGCGGCGGTGCATCCAGCGCATCGCGCCTGGTGGCGAGTTCCAGCATGCGCAGTGCAATGGCCGCCGTGCGTTGCTGACCGGCCGAACCAAACGTGCGCAGGTCACGGGTTCCCAGGAACAATTGCAAATCGTCGCGATGCGGTCCAACCAGCGTGCTGCCGCGCCGTAATTCATTCGCCCGCTGCTGTTCGAACAGCGTGCGGTAGTTGTCACGATAAGCACGATGTGTCGCCGATGCATTTTCGCGACTCGTGGAAACCGAGTCACCGTTGACCTCAAGCGTTTCGGTAGGTGTTGGTGACGAATCAGTGTTGGCCGCTCGCAATTCCGCACCGGAATATCTCAACGAAACGGCAACGCGTTCTCCAATGGCCGCACATAATTCCGTGAAACGTGCGGCGTGCCGGGCACACCAGGAGTGACGCAACGCGGTGAGTGTCGCACCGTGTTGCGCCAACGTTGGTTCCCACACGGACACCTGCACGTCGTGAGCGCCACCAGGGCGAGCTCCAGCGCGTTGCGCAGCCCGAAGCGCAGCATTGCGTTGGCGAAGTGCCGCGCGGTATTGCTGCAATGCCTGCAGATAACGCGGGTAGGTGAGCGCGAGCGCAACATCCAGAAAATGCCGCCGTTCGGCGGGCCCTCCCGCAACCAATGCAACATCCACGGGCGAAAAACACACCGACGGCAGCGCGCCCAGCGCATTCGACAGCTTCACTTGCTCGACGCCAGACACCATCGCCTTCTTTCTTTTCGTCGACCGTTCGTACCCAACGCTGACAGTTTCGGATTGGTCGACGCCACTGAGTTCAGCGCGCACGTGAAACGCCGGCGCACCAAATCGAATGGCATCAACATCACGAGAGCCGCGAATGGACCGGAACAAGCCAAGATACGAAATCGCTTCGAGCAAATTCGTTTTGCCGTGACCGTTTTCGCCAACGATTACCAATCCGGCTTCTGGAATTTCGACGTCCAGTTTTTCAAAATTGCGGAAGTCGCGCAGCACAAGTGCCCGGAGCATTACGGCGTTACACGCATGCGGGAACGCTGCAGGGGCGGGATAATCCGTTCGAAACGGATGCAAAAACTTCCCACGTGCCGGATAGTCCGTTCGACCTCATCAACACCAACGTGTTACCTAGCGACCGTGAAACACTGGCGCGCGTTTGTCGAGAAACGCTTGCATGCCTTCACGCACGTCTTCGGTGCTCGACAACATTCCAAACGCGTCAGACTCAATGCGTAGCGCCTCTTCGAGCGAAACATTCTGTCCGCGATCCAGAATTTCGATGCAACCGGCCAGCGCGAGCGGCGCGTTCGCGAGCATCGCCGTCAACAACTTTGTCGTCGTATCCATGAGTTCTGCGGCCGGTACAACTTGATCCACCAGCCCCAGGCGAAACGCTTCCTTGGCATCAATAATTTCGCCAGTCAACAATAGTCTGAGCGCAGCGCCGCGACCAACCAATCGAGGCAGACGTTGCGTACCACCGTACCCGGGAACGATGCCGAGTTTGACTTCGGGTTGGCCAAGTTTCGCGAATTCTGAGGCGATGCGCATGTGGCAGGACATCGCGAGTTCGCAGCCACCACCCAGCGCAAATCCATTGATAGCGGCTATCGTTGGTTTTGGACTCGATTCAAACTTGCGGAACACGTCTTGCCCCTTCCGCGAACGTTTGGTTGCCGACATCGGCGTTTGTCCATTGAGTTCGCTGATATCCGCCCCCGCAACAAATGCACGCCCGGCACCTGTGAGAATGACGGCGCCAACGTCGTTGCGCGACCGCGCTTCATCGATTGCCACACCTAATTCGCTGATGGTGGCGGCATTCAGTGCATTCAGCTTGTCGGGGCGGTTGACCGTAATCGTGGCGATGCGGTCGGCGACGGCGAACGTGAGAAATTCGTAGGACATGCGCGGGGTCGGATGGGGCGAAAGGTTGGAGGGCGAAATCTAGTGGGCCGCTCCTGCGCCCGCGCGCCGCCTGAACCCGCGTGCTACTTTTGCCGAGTGCTTGCCATCCCCGTTGTCGCGTGGAGTCCGTCGGGACACTCCGTTCGTGTTCTCGACCAAACTGCATTGCCCGAGCTCGAAATCGAGTGTGAACTCGTAAGCCTCGATGATGTCGTCGGCGCTATCCGCACGCTGAAAGTGCGCGGCGCTCCCGCGATTGGCGTTGCCGCGGCGATGGGATTGGTTGCCGCATTACATCACAGCGCGAACTCATGCGCTGCCGTGGCGCGCGCGCAGCTACGCGATCACGCAGACCAGTTGATCGCCGCCCGTCCGACCGCGGTGAATCTTGCCTGGGCAGTGCATCGAATGCTGGCGGCCGCAAGCACCGCCTCCGATGACAACCTGTTTTCGGCGCTCCGCACCGAAGCACAACAGATCCACGACGAAGACGTTGCAATGTGTCGGCGCATTGGTGAGGCCGGACTTCCACTCATTCCCAATGGTGCGCGCGTGCTGACGCACTGCAACGCGGGTGCGCTGGCGACGGCCGGCATTGGCACGGCACTCGCGCCTCTGTATTGTGCGCACGAACTTGGTCGCGCAATACGCGTGTACGCCAACGAAACGCGGCCGCTCAGACAGGGCGCGCGACTGACCGCGTGGGAACTGTCGCGTGCGGGAATTGATGTGACGGTGCTGCCCGACTCCGCAGCCGCGTCGCTGTTGCGCGCTGGACTGGTTGACCTCGTGATTGTTGGTGCAGATCGTATTGCAGGCAACGGTGATGTCGCCAACAAAATAGGTACCTATCCGCTGGCATTGGTGGCGCGTGAACACACCGTTCCGTTCTACGTGGCCGCGCCGTTTAGTACGGTTGATTCACAAACGCCAACCGGAGCGGAGATTGTCGTCGAACATCGCGCCGACAGTGAATTGTATCCGTTGCCAACGGGTGTCCGCACGTTCAATCCGGCGTTCGATGTCACGCCGGCGAAGCTTGTGACCGCGTATGTGACCGATCGCGGTTTGTTAAAGGGCGTCGCACATTTCAGCACCGCTGCAACACTCACGAGGGATTTCGCGTGAAACACATTCTCGCAAGCGATCTGTGAAACACATTCTCGCCATCGATCAAGGCACCACTGGTACGACTTGTCTCGTCGTTGCGGCCAACGGCAGCATTGTTGGCCGGAGTTATCGAGAGGTTACGCAGTATTATCCGCAACCGGGGTGGGTTGAGCACGATCCGCAGGAAATTATCGAGCGAATGTTCGACGGCGCGCGCGAAGCGATTGCAAACGCGGGCGTAACACCGGTTGCCGTTGGGATCACGAATCAACGCGAAACAATTGTAGTGTGGGATCGGGCAACAGGCAAAGCGGTGCATCGCGCCATTGTGTGGCAGGATCGCCGCACGGCCAATCGCTGCGCGGAACTTGCGCCGCACGCGCCAAACATCGCGAACAAAACGGGGCTCGTTACCGATCCGTATTTTTCAGCCACCAAACTTGAATGGTTGCTGGCACAACCGGGAATGTCAGCACGCGCAGCGCGTGGTGAACTCGCGGCCGGCACCATTGACAGTTGGTTGATGTGGCATTTAACGGGCGGTCAGACGCATGCCACCGATCCAACAAATGCATCACGTACCATGTTGTGGGACATCCACGAACGCGAGTGGAGCGAAGGATTACTGTCGCTGTTCAGTGTTCCCAGGTCGGTGTTGCCCGAAGTGCGGAAGTCGAGTGGATCATTTGGAGTAACCCTACCAGCCTCAATTGGGCTGTCCATTCCGATACTCGGCGTTGCCGGTGATCAGCAGGCGGCACTGTTTGGACAAGGCGGGTGGAACGTGGGGGGCAGCAAGAACACCTACGGCACGGGTGCGTTTCTGTTGGTCAACACCGGTCACCAACGCCCGCAACTTGGTGAGGGACTTCTTTCCACCATTGCCTGCGACGCCAACGGAGAAGCAGTGTACGCGCTCGAAGCCGCGATCTTCGTGGCAGGTGCAGCTGTGCAGTGGCTGCGTGATGGCCTCAGGATCATCAAAAGTGCTCATGAGACCGAGGCGTTAGCCGCCGGACTTCCGTCCAATGAAGGCGTTTATTTCGTGCCCGCCCTCGTTGGACTCGGCGCGCCGGATTGGGAGCCGCACGCACGCGGCACCATCGTGGGGCTGACTCGAGGAACAACGCAAGCACACCTTGCCCGCGCCGCGCTCGAAGCGATGGCCTATGCAACCGCCGACGTGCTGGCCGGCATGCGGGAGAAGGGGAAGGTTCCGCTCAATCTGTTGCGCGTTGACGGCGGGGCCACGAGCAACAACTGGCTGATGCAGTTCCAGGCCGACGTTTTGGGTGTACCAGTGGAGCGACCGGACGTCATCGAGACCACGGCCATGGGAGCGGCCGGGCTGGCGGGTATTGCCGCGGGAGTGTGGACGACCGCCAACGAGTTCATCGAGGCGCGTCATTTCACCCGGTTTGAGCCCGGTTCGGGCCGCGAGGCCGCAATGCAAGGATACTTCGGTTGGCGTCGGGCTGTTCGCGCCACCTTAGGCTGGGCACGCGACCGAGGCGCAGACGCATAAGACCCGTTCTGTTGCATCCAATTTCGGCAGCGGAACGGCCGTGCCAGACGTTCATGATATGAGTATGTTGCAGAACGCGTGTTGCAGGCCATTTACTGCACGGCACCCAGCAGACGGAGACTTGTGAAAGCTCGATCGAAGTTCATCATCGGAGCGCTAATTGTGGGATCCTCGTCGGGATACCTCGCGATGACGTCCATCAAGGACACCGCACAATATTACCTGACCCCCACCGATCTCGCCGCCCGCGTGCAGAGCGAACCGCGCTTCATCGACAGAGGCGTGAAAGTTGGTGCGCTGGTTGTGAAGGGCACTATTCAGCGCGATCCGTCCGGTCGTTCGCTTTCATTCAAGATGACCGACGGCGGCCATACGTATCCGGTGAGCTATGTGGGCATCGCCCCGGACACATTTACAGACGGTGTCGAAGTGGTCGTGGAAGGCAAACTCGACGCGCAAGGAACGTTTCAGGCCAAAACGTTGCTCGCCAAATGTTCGTCACGTTATGAAAACGCCCCGGAGAAAAACACGCCGGGATATGACAACTACAAGAACACTCCCGGCTACAAGGCCGCGCCAACGCGCGGCGCGTAGACCGCACCCAACATGATTCTTCTTGGTGAATTGTCGCTCTGGGTCGCACTGTTGATGGCGGCCTGGACGACCATGGTTTCGTTTGCTGGTGGCGTACAAGGCCGGATGGATCTCGTGCACAGCGGCAAACGTTCGCTGTATGCCACGTTTGTTTTTACAGCCGTTGCGTCGGCCGGTTTGTTGACTGCGCTCTTCGCGCACGACTTTTCGATCAAGTTTGTCGCGTCGTACACCAGTGAAAATTTACCCAAGATTTACACGTTCACCGCGTGGTGGGCGGGGCAGGCGGGATCGCTGTTGTTCTGGGCGTTTATTCTTACCATGTATTCGGCCATTGCCGTTGCCAGCAGCTGGAAAAATAACAAACCTCTCATGCCGTGGGTGATCGGCACGTTGGGATCCGTCTGTCTCTTTTTCCTCATGGCGCTTTGTTTCGGCGCGAATCCGTACGAACGATTGGATTGGCTGCCGCTTGATGGACGTGGCATGAATCCGCAGCTGCAAAATCCGGCGATGGCCATTCATCCGCCGGTGTTGTACCTGGGTCTCATTGCAGCGGTTGTTCCATTTGCGTTTGCCGTTGCTGCGCTCATTACACGCAAGCTTGACACGGAATGGTTGGCCGCGGTTCGTCGCTGGGCGTTGTTGTCGTGGTTCTTCCTGACGCTCGGACTTGTCCTGGGTGGATGGTGGGCATACGTCGAATTGGGTTGGGGCGGTTATTGGGCCTGGGATGCCGTTGAAAACTCAGCGTTTCTGCCATGGCTGACCGGTACGGCCTTCCTGCATTCAATCATGATTCAGGAAAAACGCGGCATGTTGCGCAAGTGGAATGTCACGCTGGTGATGGCGACGTTCCTGCTCACCATCCTCGGTACGTTCCTCACGCGGAGCGGAACCGTCAACAGCGTACACGCGTTCTCGCAGTCACCCGTTGGCGATTGGTTTCTCGGTTTCCTCGTGCTGGCCGCGGCCGCGACAATTTACCTGATTGCCACGCGCTTGAACGACCTGCAAGCCAACGTCGAGCTCGAAAGCATGGTGAGCCGAGAGGCGGCGTTTTTGTACAACAATCTTGCGTTGGTTGCGATTTGTTTTGCGACGTTGTGGGGAACGTTGTATCCCATTCTTTCGGAGTGGTTGCTGGGTGGCAAACAGGAAATCGGAAAGGAATTTTTTAACGCCGTTAATGGCCCATTGGGATTGCTGCTGCTGATGCTGACGGGTGTGGGTCCGCTCATCGCGTGGCGTCGGGCGAGTACGGCCAATTTGAAGCGTCAATTCACGTGGCCGTTAACGGCGGGTGCGGTTGTTTTCACAACGCTGTTTGCGCTCGGCATGCGCGATGCGTATGCGTTGATGACCTATCTGCTCGCCGGATTTGTCACGGGCACCATCGTGCAGGAATTCGTGAAGGGCATCGGCGCGCGTCGCCGCATGTACGACGAATCACTGGGCCCGGCGGCGTTTCGACTGGTTACTAGAAATCGACGGCGGTATGGCGGCTACATCGTACACTTTGGTGTGGTCGTGATGTTCTGCGCCTTTGGTGGTCTCATGTTCCGCAGCGACATCGAAGTGCTGCTCAAGACTGGCGAATCAGAGTCGCATGTTGACGCCTATGGCCATGAGTGGAAATTCACCAGCCGCGGTATTTCAACGTATGACCAGCTCAATCGCCATGTCGCGGCCGCGACGCTCGCGGTCACGCGTGATGGAAAAGACATGGGATTGATGGTTGGTGAAAAGCGCGAACATTTCAACAATCGGGACGAGCGCAATTTTGAGCCGAGTACTGAAGTGGCCATTATCACGTCGGCCAAGCAGGACGTGTATATGGTGTTTACGGGACTCGACAAGCAAGGTCGCGCGGCCATTCACTTGTTCTTCAACCCGCTCGTGGTGTGGGTGTGGATTGGCGGAATTGTGATGGGTATTGGTGGACTGATCGTGATGTGGCCACAGGCGACTGCCCGTACTCGTCAGGGCGGTTATGTGGCTGAACTTCCGTCAGCCGCTCAAGAAACGTTGGTTGGCGCGGGAGTCTGAGCGGTGAGCAGTCGTAGTGGGTCACGCGAAACGTTAAACATGCCTTGTGCCGAGGTGCTGGCAGAACGCACGCAACCGGTTGCCGTAAGCAGACGTGCGTTCGTGCAGCGTGCGCTGATTGGTGCCGGCGCTGTTGCGGCAACCGGTGTTGCGCTTGGTGGATGGGCGCGCGCCGCAAATGCAGAAGCGCTTTCGAAAGGCGGAAAAATTGCAGGTTCGATGGCCGGCATGGACATGTCAAAGATGGACATGTCGAACGGTATGTCCGGTATGAACCAGCGGGCCGCGAAGTTGCGCGACGTAAACAGCATGGACGCTGACCAGGTGCAGGAAGCGCGCCAACTGCCCATCAAACCGGGCGGCGTGGTAAACATGGACGGCGAATTTTACAAACCAGTGCGTCTCCCGGCCAAGCCGAACGCGAAGCCGCTGCTCACCAAGCAGCAGTCTGACGATTTGGAGCGACGGTTATCGTGCCCGTGTCCGTGCAATCTGGATGTCTTCACGTGTCGTACGACCGACTTCTCGTGCGGCAATTCGCCGGCGGTGCATGACGATGTTCTCACGTTAGTCGAAGGTGGTTATAGCGCCGACGAAATCATGAAGGCGATGATTGGCGTGTACGGCAACAACATTCTGATGGCGCCGCCCAAATCAGGCATGAGCCTTATCGCGTGGTTCGGTCCATTTGTGGCGCTCGGCATTGGCGCAGTGGTGGTCAATACGTTGCTAAGAAAATGGCGCCGGAACGCTGACGCGGCGGCGGCGGTCAGTGACATATCCCCTGCGCGCGTCAACGAATATGGCGCTACCAACGAAGAGATGGATCGTTTGCGCGTGGCATTGCGCGATGACAAATAGTCGATGAACGTTCCGGCAGAAGCATTACCGCTTGCGATAGGGACCGCGCTCGCCATTGGTGCGTTGTCCGTCGTGCTCGCACCGTTGCTGTCAGACAAAGCGTCCGTTGACGACAAGCCCACGACTCCAAAAGCGAAGAAGACGAACGCTGAGGGCACTGCGGTTGCGGCGCTTCGCGAAATCGAATTCGACAAGGCCACGGGCAAGTTGTCGGACAAGGATTACGATGCGTTGCGCGCGATGTACACGCGCGCCGCTTTGGCCGAATTGCGTGCGGCCGACAATCTCGCAACGGTTGCAGCGCACGCGGGCGGGCCTGTCACGGACGACATGGTGGAAGCCGCCATTCGTCGCGCGAAGAACGCGCGACACGATTGTACCGTGTGTGGACCGCGCCCCGAGCCCGACGCTGTTTTCTGTTCGAGTTGTGGGCGGTATTTGGCCGGCAACTGCGCGAGTTGCGGCACTCCGGTTGAACTTGTTGGGGCTCGCTTTTGTGTTGGTTGCGGCGAGGGGTTGGCGGCGGCCTAGGCCGCCGTTGCGCTTCGCGCTGCATCGGCGCCTCTGCACACCTCGGGTCAGAGTCGGCAATTCGCCCCAAGCTTCCTTCACCCTCCGTTTTCGGTCCTGACTGCAACGTGCGTTTGCGGATAGTGTGCGATGGTGATCGATGAAGCTCGACAAAAAATGCATCGAGCATCGCGCCGCTCTGACCAACGTGTTGCGGTGCACCGGGAAGTCTGGTCAGGGTCAGACCCCGGCGCCAAGCCCGCCGTTCGAGCGACAGGAAATCGTGCAATCGGCACAAGAGACCAGGTGCACAAACGAAGTCAGCCGAGTTCGATTCCCATCAATCGTCGGCGCGCAAAAGACATTGGGGCAACGGTCGCGGTCACGCACACAACTGCAGCGACCACAAACGGGAAAATCATTTCGTATGGATCACGCGCCCATCCAAAGTGTCCCGCAACCACCCAGCGCGCGGCTGGGCGCCCTGTCGCATACGCAATGACTCCAATCAACACAATTGACGTGATCATAAACAGCAATCCGCCAAATGATGTTGGAATTTGCGCCGCGTTTTCAGAATCAAAACGCGGATAGAATGTCCCGAACGCCAACGCGAGGGCCGTAAGTGGAAACACAAGCCCTGCAATGGCCGCCAACGACACGACATTCACAAACGGTTGCACATGTAACAACGCGTTCGTTGCGCCCACTAAAGTCACGGCGACCAGGAACAACGGCACGAATCCAGTCCAGAATTTCGCCCACAACAAATCGTGCATCGACAACGGACTGGACCGGAGCAGCCAGAGTGAACGTCCTTCGAGGCTGACACTCGGAAACACAAAACGCGCGGCGACCGACGCCAGCACAAATCCTGCCAGTGCGAGGTTCAGGAACGGAATGAGATTGCGTAGCAGCAACGTCATGCCTTCGCCGTTGAGCGGCAAGTAGCGCACGTTTGCCACATACACTACAAGCAATACACCCAGCATGATCAGCTGCGACCACTGGGTGCTGTCCCGCGCGAACACACGCATTTCCTTGAGCACCAGCTCGCGGCGTACGGGTGAAAGCCATGACAATGCGCGATCGAGAAAGGGACGCTTTCGAGTGGCACTCGGTCTCCGTTGCTGTCCTTCTTGCGCCTGGCTGAAACCGCGCCGCCAGAAGCGCGCGTGCAGCACTCCCCCAAAAACAACCAAGACTGCGGCCATCCCCCACAATTGGAGCAGTGGCTGCCACATTGGTCCACCACCCCCCAACCATCCCATCAACGATTCACTCACCCACTCGCTTGGCAACCACGGTGAACTTGGTGTATCCAGTGCGACAATAAAATCAGTGAACGTCTTGAATCCTTCCGGATTCACCAGGCGTTCCGGACGTGCGGCGCGAAATAGCAACACCAATCCCGCGACTGACAACGCCGTGATTACACTCAGCAAATCACGCGTGCGACGCGCCGGAAAAATGTTCACCAACAGCAACGTGATGGACGCGCCAAGTGCCGCGGGAATCAACAAATACGCCGACACCACCGCAAACGCGAACGGGACGAACGCAAGTGTGCCGTGATACGCAACGCCGTACGCGGAAAGAATCGGGAGCAACAACAGCGCCACCATCCAACTGGAATGCAGCGCGGTTTCGGCGAGACGTGCGAGATACAGACTCCAGGAAGGAACGGGTGCGGCCGAAATCTGATCGAGATCGCGCGCCAGAAAGAAGTTCGAGAGCGCTGCGACCACGTTTGATAACAGAAGAATCGAACCGAACGCCATCAAAATCATCGCGAGCACTTTGCCCGCAAGCAACGCGCCGATATCCTCGGCGCCCTTGAAATATTTGAGCAACTTGAGTGCGATGGAAAACGTCGCGGCCCAGAATGCCAATGCGAGGAGCGTGATCACAAACGTCCGACGAAAATCGCCGCGCTTGCTCTGTTGCATGCGATGAAACGCCATCCGCCACTTTGGTGCGAGCAAGTGCAACGGGCTCGCCGCGTGCGCGGAGGTTTCCTCGCTTCCGAGACTGGCCACACGCATCACAGTGCCGCCCTCACGCATCGAGAACCGCTATAACTTCGCGCGCAACGTTCTCGCCCGTGAGACGCAGGAAGATATCCTCGAGCGCGTCCTCTTCATCCGCGCCACCGCGCAACTCATCCATCGTGCCGCACGCGACCAGTTTGCCGCGCTGCATGATGCCGATGCGATCACACATGCCTTCCGTCACTTCCAACGTATGCGTTGACATCATCACACTGTGTCCGCGACGCGTGTATTCGCTGAACAGATCCTTCAAGATTTTTGCGGACTTGGGATCGAGTCCAACCATCGGTTCGTCCACGACAATCACAGGCGGACGATGTATAAACGCGCCGGCAATAATCAGCTTCTGACGCATGCCATGGCTGTAGCTCTCAACGAGTTCATCCTGCCATCGTTCCAGATCAAACAATGCCAGCAATTCTCGTCCTCGATGGTCCACGGCCGACCCCGTGTCGCCATACAAACCCGCGGTGAAGCGGAGGAATTCCATCCCGGTCAACTTTTCGTAAATGAACGGTCTGTCCGGAATGAACCCCAGTGAACTTTTTGCCTTGAGCGGTTCCGTTTTGAGATCATGCCCCGCAATCCGCACGCTGCCCGACGTTGGCTGCAGAATTCCGGCAATCATGCGCATGGTCGTGGTCTTGCCCGCGCCATTGGGTCCGAGAAAGCCAAACACCTCGCCTGGGGGTATTACGAGGTCGAGGGAATCCACCGCGGTGAATGCGCCGTAGCATTTGGTAAGGCCAGCTATCTCGATCATCGGAATCCGAACTCGAAGGGGAGCACTCAGGGGTTCTCGAGGTGGACCAGTGTCGAGTGGCGAACGTCACGTGCGGCGCCGACGGGCGGCTCGGGCCTCTGACCCCGTTACCAAATTCGTGCCCACCACGACTCAGCTCTGACCCCCGTACCAAATTCGTGCCCACCACGACTCAGCTCTGACCCCAGTACCAAATTCGTGCACCGCAGCACCCTGCTCTGACCCCAGTACCAAAACCGCGCAGCACGGTGGAACCAACCATTCCACTCGTGGCTATAGTTCGCGGAGACGTTTGTCCGCATTTCCACAGGCGCTTCCGCGGCTCCCGAAAGCACCGCTTCGATCACCGCTCAATCACCGTTTCACCCATCGCTCCATGAATCGATTCCAAATTCTCGGCGCTACGGTCGCACTGTTTACGGCCACGGCCACCGCCTGCGCACAGCCCGCTGGTAAAGCCAAAGCCGATTCGAAGACGGCGCCGGCCGCCAGCCCACAAACACCACAAAACGCTCCACCGGCGCGGGATTTCAGCAAGTGGGTGAAACCAACCGATGGTTTCCTCAAGCAAGCGCTGACGCCCCTGCAATATTCGGTGACGCAGCACGAAGACACCGAAACGCCGTTTCGGAACACCTATTGGGATAACCACGCCGCCGGCATTTACGTCGACGTAGTCTCGGGCGAGCCGCTCTTCAGCTCGAAGGACAAATACGAGTCCGGCACCGGATGGCCCAGCTTTACGCGTCCGCTCGAACCCAAGAACATCAAGCAGGACACGGATACGAAGTTGGGCTATGTGCGTAACGAAGTCCGCTCCGCACACGCTGACTCGCACCTCGGCCACGTATTTGACGACGGGCCGAAGCCCACGGGCTTGCGCTACTGCATGAATTCGGCGGCCATGATGTTTATTCCGGTCGACAAGCTCGTCGCTGAGGGCTACGGCCAATACCTCAAGCTTTTCAAGTAGTCGGGGTTGAATCTGCCGAGAGCGCTCGGCAGCTTGCATGACTATGCCGCAACCAGATCGACCGTCCGCCAGCACCACCAAGATTGGGACACCCAACAATTCGTTGGTGGTGCGTGGCGCGAGAGAGCACAACCTTCGCAACATCAGCGTCACCATTCCGCGAGACCAGCTCACCGTCATTACGGGGCTCTCCGGATCAGGCAAATCATCGCTGGCGTTTGATACCATCTACGCCGAGGGGCAGCGGCGGTACGTGGAGTCATTGTCCGCGTACGCGCGTCAATTCCTCGGGCTCATGGAAAAGCCCGATGTCGATGCAATTGAAGGGTTGTCGCCAGCCATCTCCATCGAGCAAAAGAGTGCGGGACACAATCCGCGCTCGACCGTGGGAACCGTCACGGAAGTGTACGATTACCTGCGCCTGTTGTTTGCGCGCGCGGGTACGCCACACTGCCCCAATTGCGGACGCGCGGTGCAGCGTCAAAGTCCGGCGCAAATTTCCGATCTGATTCTCGCGTGGCCTGACGGAACCCGGATCGAGGTTCGCGCGCCACTCGTGCAGGGAAGGAAAGGCGAATTCCGCGAATTGTTTGAAGGTGCGCGCAAGCAGGGATTTGTGCGTGCAATTGTGGACGACGAACTCGTTGAGCTGGCCGATCCGCCAAAGCTCAATCGCCGGCTGAATCACACCATTTCGGTGATTGTTGATCGACTCGTTGTGAAGAGTGATGATCGCGGTCGTTTGACCGATTCGGTTGAAACCGCGTTGCGTCTCGCAGAAGGTTTGGCTGAGGTTGTGCGCTACGACGGTGCCAAACCTGTCACCGAAATGTTCTCGGAACGCTACGGCTGTCCGAATTGCGGCATCTCGTTACCGGAACTCGAACCGCGGCATTTTTCGTTCAACTCACCGTTTGGTGCGTGCGAAACGTGCAGCGGACTGGGCACAACGCGAACAGTCAGTGAATCGCTGATTCTGGGCGATCACAGTATCTCGATACTCGAGGGCGTGGTGTTACCGTGGGGCGAGCCCGATGGCTACCTGCGGAAAGTGATTCTGCCCGGTCTCGCGAAACTCCTCGGCTTCGATCTCAACATGCCGTGGGGCAAACTGGCTGCAAAAGTGAAGCAGCAGCTGTTGCACGGGGTGGGTGATGTTGCACCGGTTGTGCGGAAAGGTGTCAAGAAAGCGGCGAAAAAATCCGCGCGCAAAACTGCGGTAAAGTCAGCGTCCGACAGTTCGTGGGAAGGAATTGTTGCACACGTGCAGCGCCGGTACGACGAAACTAGTTCGGATTCGATTCGCACGGAGTTGGAAGGATTTATGGTGGCAGCCGAGTGTCCGGCGTGTCACGGTCGGCGCCTCAAGCCGGATTCGCTGGCAGTTACCGTCAACAAACTCAACATCGGCGAAGTTGTTCAAAAGAGCATCGTCGAAGCGTTGGCATATTTCGATTCCGTGCCGGTGCGTTCACCGGGACACGCGGGCGTTGATCCTGGAATTGCGGGACCCATTCTCAAAGAAGTGCGCGAACGTTTGCGCTTTCTTGTCGATGTCGGGCTCGAATATCTCACGCTCAACCGCAGCGCCGAATCGCTGTCGGGAGGCGAGGCACAACGTATTCGGCTCGCGACACAAATTGGTTCGCGACTGGTGGGTGTGTTGTACATCCTCGATGAGCCCAGCATTGGTTTGCATCAACGCGACAACGGTCGCTTGCTGGACACCCTCAAACAGCTGCGCGACCTCGGCAACACGGTAATCGTTGTTGAGCACGATGAAGAAACCATTCGTGAAGCCGACTACCTCATCGATCTTGGTCCGGGCGCGGGCAAACACGGCGGTGAAGTGATCGCGTCCGGGCTCGTGAGCGAGGTGCTCGCGAATCCCAATTCGATTACCGGACAGTATCTGAACGGGAAGCGCAGCATCCCCATTCCGAAGAAGCGCCGCCAGGTGGATACGTCGCGCATGCTCAAGGTGCACGGCGCCCGCGAGCATAACCTCAGGGACATTACGGCCGAATTCCCACTCGGCATGTTTGTCGCGGTAACTGGTGTGTCGGGCTCAGGTAAATCGTCACTCGTCACGGACATTCTGCAGCGCGCGCTGTCACGGTATTTCTTTCGCGCGCGAGTAATTCCGGGTGCGCACAAGAACATCACCGGCCTTGAACATCTCGACAAGATTATCGACATCGATCAAAGTCCAATTGGTCGCACACCACGTTCCAATCCGGCTACGTACACCGGTGTATTCACGCCAGTGCGCGAACTGTTTGCAGAATTGCCCGAAGCAAAAATACGCGGGTACGGACCGGGGCGTTTTTCGTTCAACGTGAAAGGCGGACGTTGCGAAGCCTGTCAGGGCGATGGTCTCGTAAAAATCGAGATGCACTTTTTGCCCGACGTGTTTGTGCCCTGCGATGTGTGCAAAGGCAAACGGTTCAATCGCGAAACGCTCGAAGTGCGCTTTCGTGGGCTCAGTATTGCCGAGGTGCTGGATCTTACCGTTGAGGACGGGTGCACCATCTTCGAGAATCAACCGCGCATTTTGCAGAAGCTTGTCACGCTGCGCGATGTTGGATTGGGGTACATCCACCTTGGTCAAAGCGCGACCACGTTGTCCGGCGGTGAAGCCCAGCGCGTCAAACTCGCGACGGAATTGTCCAAGCGCGACACCGGCCGCACGCTGTACATCCTCGACGAGCCGACCACCGGCTTGCACTTTGAAGACGTTCGCGTGTTGCTCGAAGTGCTACATCGCCTGGTTGACCGCGGGAACACTATCCTCGTGGTTGAGCACAATCTCGACGTGATCAAGACGGCGGATTGGATTATCGACATGGGGCCGGAGGGTGGCACCGGTGGGGGCAACATCGTCGCGGCGGGAACACCGGAGCAAGTGGCGGCGGTGCCTGCGAGTCATACGGGGCGCTACCTCAAGCCCATTCTGACAGCAAACCGCAAAACATAAGTCGAAATAGCCCGGCGCAAATCCGCGACGGGCGTTTTTGTTTGCTTGGCCGACCGCACTATATGTTTGAAGATTATGGTTTCCCTCCTCGATATCATTGGGCCCGTGATGGTCGGGCCAAGCTCCAGCCACACCGCCGGCGCCTGCCGACTTGGCCTCCTCGCGCGCTGCCTGGTTGGCGGTACTCCTGAAAAGGCCACCATCGCATTGCACGGATCGTTTGCGCGCACCGGCGAAGGCCATGGCACCGACAAGGCGATTGCCGCCGGACTGATGGGGTTTCGCCCCGACGACGAACGCATCCGGAGCGCGCTCGAAATCATGGAGCGCGAAGGCCTCAACTACACGTTCGAGAAAACCACGCTGGGTGATGACATCCATCCCAACACGGTGCGCATTACACTGGAGCGTGGTGATCGGCACGCAAGCATGACCGGCGCATCGTTGGGTGCGGGACGCGTACTCGTAAACGACATTGACGGCTATCCGGTTGAAGTCACGGGTAATCTCAACACCATCGTGCTTGTTGCCGAGGACGTGAAAGGATCCATTGCGCGCATTGCGGGACTGTTGGCCGAGAACAACATCAATATCGCCACGCTTCGACTCACACGCAAAGAACGCGGCGGTGATGCGTTCATGGTGATCGAAGTAGATGATCAACCCGGCGAAAACGTGCGCGACGCCATTCGCAGTCTGAAATGGGTGCGCTGGGCGTTTCG
>JBDUBA010000233.1:0-5581 GCA_040004335.1 Gemmatimonas sp. | reverse complement strand
TCGTTGAACTGCGACGCGATGCTGCCCACCACGGGCATGCTGTCGGCCGGTTTGTTGAACAGCTTGTGATTGCGCTGATACTGTTTGCGCACGTCGCGCAAGGCATCGGGCGCGCCACGTTTGTCAAATTTGTTGAGCGCAACGACATCCGCGAAATCGAGCATGTCAATTTTTTCCAGCTGCGTGGCCGCGCCGTATTCTGGCGTCATCACGTACAGCGACACATCCGAATGTTCGACAATTTCCGTGTCCGACTGACCAATGCCCGACGTTTCCAGAATGACCAGATCGAAGCCGGCCACTTTCAAAACGTTCACCGCATCGCGTACGTGCTTCGACATCGCGAGATTGGCCTGACGTGTGGCCAGCGAACGCATGTACACGCGCGGATTGTGCACGGCGTTCATGCGAATACGGTCGCCCAACAACGCGCCGCCTGTTTTGCGCTTGGACGGATCGACCGACACAATTCCAATCGTGTGATCGGGCGTGTCACTCAGAAACCGGCGCACCAGTTCATCAATCAGCGAAGACTTGCCAGCGCCACCGGTACCCGTAATACCCAGAACCGGTGTCTTGCTTTTGGCGGCTTCTTCACGAATGCGACCAATAAGATGAGCGCTTTCTTCCGGGAAATTCTCGGCCGCTGAAATGATGCGGCCAATTGAGCGTGCGTCTTTCTTGCGTGCTTTGACGAGATCTTCGTCGGTCACATCGCGGCCCGTGGCGAAATCAGAGCGCTCCAGCAGATCGTTGATCATACCTTGCAGTCCCATCGACCGACCGTCGTCCGGCGAATACACACGTTCCACACCGGCGTCCTGCAATTCCTGAATTTCTTCCGGAAGAATCACTCCGCCACCGCCCGCGAACACGCGAATGTGGCCGCAACCTTCTTCGTTCAGGCGTTCGACCATGAATTTGAGATATTCGACATGCCCGCCCTGATACGACGTCATTGCAATCGCGTTCGCGTCTTCCTGAATGGCGCACGACACGACGTCATCCACCGAGCGATCGTGGCCCAAGTGAATTACTTCCGCGCCACTCGCCTGCAGGATGCGCCGCATGATGTTGATCGAAGCGTCGTGTCCATCAAACAACGAAGCGGCCGTAACGATGCGGATTTTATGGGTAGCCGTGTACGTCGGCGTAACTGCTGTAGCCATCTGGCGCCTTTTGTCGGAATAAGAACAGGGCCGCACATTCGCGACGGTGCAACTCCGGGAACAGGTCCCGGGCATCGCCCCATACCTGAAAGGAAGTTACCGAGAGGGGCCTGAGGGCGGCACTTGTGCCCAGTGCCTGGGCGTCACGGCGTGCGCGGTTTGGCGGGTGCCACGGGCACGCATATCACGAAGATCTGATACGACACTTCGCCTGCACCCAGTTTCAGCGCGTTGTTCACCCTCGCCTCGGCCACGGTGTTGAGGAGTGGCGCGCGGTTCACGTGAAAGAGGCAGTCGGCCGTCTCCCAGCGGAATCGCAGCGCGCCTTCGTTGGGCATGTCGATTGGATCGGGTGTCCGGGTCCAACCCGAGGCGCGAACTCGCTCGTAGAAGCGGATGGCCTCCTTGTCCACTCCAATATCCGTCGCACCCGCCGCCGTCACTCGGCAGCCCGCTGTGGTTTTGCCCGTGCGCCAGTCCTCGAGCGAGTCGGGTTCGACCGCAGCCTGCATCCGCAGCAAATCGGACCGTAGAAATTTCGCCGCCGAGTTGCAGAGGCTCGTGTCGGCGGGCGCGGCAGCGGCGATCAGGCCAGCGAACAGCGGGAATAGCAAGGCGGGCAAGCAGACCTCGGCTTCGGGCGGTGTGGCGCCCCATGGGCGCGGGCTACCGGTCAAACGTTCCGGCGGGGTGTGGCGTTGGGGCGGTTACCGGGTTGAGCCTGGGGTCAGAGGCAACATATTGGGGTCAGAGGAGTCATTTTGACCGAGGATGAAGCTCTCGGGACGTTGATCCTGAAACATTAACCCGCGCGTGTGGCTTCGTTCTGGACGGCCCTCAGTCCACGACCGTCCCGGTGTGGTGATCGTGAGCGGAACTCCCGCGCCTCGCTTCACCATGTGCGTGCCACCGCCTTGACGGTGGTGAAATGCGTGTTCATGTGAAATTCGCGTGGTGCCTCAAACTGGTCCATCGACATCTCGGTGAGCAATTTTGCCTTGACGTGCGCGCTTCCGAATGCGTTGGTCATGATGTCGATAGTTCCGGCTCGTGCGGCGATGCTGTTGGCGTGTGCAACAACGGCTTGCTCGTCGAGTGCATCCAATGAGGCGCTCAATGCCACTCCGCCGAATGCTGCAATGTCGTGGCAACGGCGCCTCCACTCTGGTTTGTGTGCGGCCCGCCAGAACCACCGTGGCACCGTCGCGCGCAGATTCGCGCGCGACGGCGCCACCAATTGCACTAAGCGCCGTAGATAGCGGCAACTCTGCCCTTGAGAATCAAGATGCCTTGCTCGAGTCGTTATTGTCGCGCGTCCCGTATTGCTCGTCCAGCAACTCGACGATGCGTGTCCAGCCACCGATATGTCCTTTCACCTGCGCATCGGGCAGCAATACCTGCGTCAACACAACTTCGGTTCGTGGTTTCGTTCCAGCGACCGGATGAAATTGAATGGTGACCACCGATTCCTGTTCGTTCGTATTTTT
The DNA here is from genome assembly GCA_040004335.1 of Gemmatimonas sp. Taxonomy (GTDB): domain Bacteria; phylum Gemmatimonadota; class Gemmatimonadetes; order Gemmatimonadales; family Gemmatimonadaceae; genus Gemmatimonas. The sequence goes on along the minus strand of JBDUBA010000233.1, from coordinate 2,925 downwards.
CGAAAGCCACGTGAAGACGAGTTTTCGGGGCCGATCGATTTCGCGATACTCTCCCCAATGTGGAATGACGCTGTCGTTGACGTGCATCTTGATCTCAAATTTTCCACCAACGCGCGGATCGGTGACGACGTCGGAATTCCTGGGACCGCCCGGTCGCATGAATTCGCCAAGTGATTCTGCGTCGAGAAATGCGTCAAATAGTTCTTCGGCAGTCGCTGAGATTTCGCGACGAACCGTTAACTGCGCGACAGGTGGTGTGGTCATTGCTGCGGTCATGATTTTTTCTCCTTTTTGGTGGCCAGGCGGCGTTTGCGTTGGATCATCTTGTCGAGAGCGTCAAGGCGATCAGTCCAGAACTTCCGGTAGTACGTCATCCACTCGTCGGCTGCTTTCATGGCGTCTGCGTTGAGCGAGAGGACGTGATCGCGCCCCAGAATCGTGCGTTCCACCAGTCCCGCGCGCTCGAGCATACGGACGTGTTTGGACACGGAGTTGAGGGAAATCGGAAATGCGGATGCGACGTCGGTAACGCGCGCGCTTCCGGTGGCGAGTTGCGCGAGGATGGCGCGCCGTGTGGCGTCGGAGACGGCGCCAAAGACGGCGTCGAGCTGTGCGGAGTTATATTCACCCATAAGGGTTAATATCTGAAAGGCGGGTGTCCGCGTCAAGGGCCGGGTGGAAATTCGTTGGGCCTGGATGAGCGGCGCGGCGGGTGAGGATTGGGCGCCGGTGGTCGCAACGATAACTGCGTCGGCAGGCTGAAACGCCGATTGCGGCAGCAATCTGCGACCGCGGATGCGATGTATCCGCGTGATCCGTCAACTCCGTTGATTCCGCGTCAACGCTGTTGCGTTTAGAAGGGCGACGAAAGGCGGACTGCTGAAGAACAACGCACCTGTCGCGTCGAGAATGAAAACAGCATTTTCACGCGGAGGCGCGGAGACGCGGAGAACTACGTGCGCGGGAGCGATAGTGTACAATGCGATACGCGACAAGTTTTCTGAATACAACGCACACTGTGTCGATGGCTTCCGCAGTTCTTGAACTCGACGGTCCACTAGCGTCGGTCCGGATTCGATGAGTTCTCCGCGCCTCCGCGTGAAAATCGTTGGCGCTGTTTGTTCCATGGTTCAATTTGCATCTGCAAACGGTCCGCTAAGTGCGCCTGATCCGCTTCCGTTCATCAGGCTCCAGACGGCAATTACCATCGGCGCGCGCGCACGAAGAACTCGTCCGCGGAAATCCCGACGATTAGGTTTCGCTCGTGTATCTGGCCATGACGAACGCCTCCCCAAAAATCCCGGCAGACGAAACATCGTGACCGCCAACGACGTCTCGCCAATCGCGGCTGCGTTCAACGCCCTCAACTCAGCCAACGCAGCATGGAACGTTTCGATTGAACGGCCAGCTGGCGTGGGTTGGATTGCCGGCGTAGAAATGAAAGACGCACACACCGGTCCTTTCAACGAATTGCTGATGCGTATTGGCGAACAATCGCGGTCCGACGACAAACTCACGATTGCCGCATCATTTGCATTGCGATTCGGCTACGCCTCGGCCATAGCCATCGCGCCCTATCTGCGATTTCAATGCGTCCCTGACATCTCGCTTGGTAACGTCGCGTTCAAGTTTGGCGCGGGCACGTTTTTCGAACGCACGGCCCTGTATGTGCCGCGCGGCGTTGTGATCGAGGGCGATTCGCGAGCGACACATCCGTCAATGACCACCGTGCCAGACGCGAACACGCTATTGCAGCGTTTGCGTGAAGCCCTCGTGTCACAGGCAGCGCCAGTTGTTGACGCGTTGTACCGATGGTCTGGCTTCGCCCATCGCGGAACATGGGGTATGCTGACCTCGTCGTGGGCATCGCAATTCACGACGTTCTGCAACAACCCGCACGATCAACGCGACGTGGCACCACAGTTGGATGCGTTTTTTGCCGGCGATGACATCGTGGCCGAAATGCGCCCCATCATGACGGCGGTTGCTACCGATAGTGAAACACATCTTTACCAGCGACGTGCGAGTTGCTGCCGGTTCTATCTATTACCAGGGGGCAATCTGTGCGCGAGTTGCCCGCTCGTTGGCGACGACGAACGCATGCATCGGAACGTAGCCTGGTTGAAATCGCAGCAGGTGCGTGCGCAACCGCAGCAAAAGCTTCACTGACACATCTTGTCCTGGGTACTGGAGGCGCTGTAGACAACTTGACTCTGCACCCGTGAGCCTACCTTGACTCGCCGACGTACGTTTTCTTCTTTACCGGTTTCTGAAGTTTTTTCATGGCGTCCTTCCCCACCCAGCGCGTCCATGCATTCGATGATTGCGCGAGTTCGCCCGCCAACTCCTGCGCGTCGTGCCGCAGCCGCTCACTGCGAAGACCGATTGCGCGCAGCGCCCAGTTCACGCCCTTGCTCACGAAATTTCGCTCGTCCTGCGCCGCGCGTTCAATCAACGGCATCATGTCGGCAAACTTTTGGTCGTCAATGGTTTTGATATGCAACGCCATCGTCGCCAGCAACGCGAGTGACGCTCGCTTCTGAATCTCCCCGGGTAGTCGCGACCATTTCGTGATCTTCTCCCACGCGTACGGCGAACGTTCAAAGGCGTGCCAACACACCGTATCGCAAATGGCCCAACTGTCAAAGTCCTTGCACCACGCGTCCATTTGCGCGGATGTCATACGCTCCGGTTCACTGAGATACGACGCCATCATCCGTGCTTCGTACCAACCGGTATCCCAGAGCGCCATCGCGACATCGTGATGTCGCCCCAACGCTTTCGCCTGCTTCAACATCACATTCACGGGAACACCAAACGCTTTGTCGGCAGGAATGCTGTACCGGGCCATGCCATCACGCGTCGTTTTGGTCGCATTCCGTTTGAGCCACGCTACAATTTCGTCGGCCAGCTGTTTGTGAGAAC
>JBDUBA010000076.1:0-18849 GCA_040004335.1 Gemmatimonas sp. | reverse complement strand
GCATCGATGTGGGCCATGATGCCGATATTGCGATAGTACTCGAGCGGGGTAGTGCGTGCCATAATTTCTGGAGGCCGTCCGAAGAAGGCCGCGTGTTTTTTTATGAGGAAGTTGCGAAGTCGTAAGCCAAAAAAACGGGTGGACCGGTCGCCTCGGTAATGAGGCCGGTATCCATCCGCTGCCGCCGGGTACGCTCGCCACTCGTGCACGAGGGGGACCCAAGCGCGCCAAGTTCGATAGCTCGAGTCTTTCGACTGTCGCGCCGGACCTGACGTCAGATTGTCTGCGTTGCTTCTCGGGAACGCGGCTGCATCACGCAGCGTATGTCGGTGTTACACTGTGCGCCAAGCGATGTACTGCTTGGGCACTCCCCCGCCACTGGTGCTTAGAGCGGGCCCATAGTTTTCGGCAGCAGGAGAGCCGAATTCCAGCGCTAAAGACACAACCCTTGCGGGCCATCCGCGAGCCGCCGAAGCCATGATTCTGGCAGACTCACAAGCAAGCGGGTTAAGGCCGGAATGTCAACCGGCGGAATACCAATTACGCGCGACGCTTCCGCCGCACCAGCGCGAGCGCCAAGAGCCCGACGCCAATCATTCCAACCGTCGCCGGCTCAGGCACGACCGTCGCCGCCACCGTGGCCGCCGAGAAGTCCAGGTTGTCGACAAACCACGACTCGTACCGTCCGGCGCAACCAGGCGCCGACCCCGGTGGGCACAACACGCTGTGGCTGTCGAACACGTCGCCCGTGTAGTTCCCGACTGGCGGATACGTTGGCGTGAACATGATGAAGTCGGTCGGACCGGAATAAAACCCTGTGAATACCGCCAGCCCGTTCTGGTTGACCGCTAACATGATCGTTTTGGTGTCCATCAGCACGGTGTTCAAAAAGAACTCGAGCTTGAGCTCTGTCGGATTCTGCCAACCGGCACCGGCCACCATGCTATTGAGCACAAACGGGTTGATGGAGTGCACATACGCCGACGTGGCCCCAAGCGCGACCACGTTGCCATCGAGCGCACCCAGCTGCCCGTAACCGTTGTTCGAACCAAAACCGCACGTCGTTTTGAAGTTGACCAGATCGAGCGCCTTGAAACCCACCCAGTCCTTGTCACCGATATACCCAATCTCGGCACCACCCTCATTCTGGCAGGCGCCGCTGTAGTTCTTGCTCTCGAAGGTCTCCGACTGTGCCGACGCCAGCGAGGGCGCGGCGAACGCGGACAATAAAAACAAGCGCGCGGTTACGCGGCGAAACGGTCGGGAATTGCGGTACACTGAGGCAAGCATCGTCGTGTGCTGAAAAGAGGAACTGCGGTGACAGCCGGAAGAGTCACGGGACCTGCGGAATCGAGTACGACGCCCCAGTGAGAGCGAAAATCGTGCCGCGGGTTCACCCGCAGATATTAAGTGATTCCGGCTACAAATGCGACCCAAAGGTCACAATGCAGGCCCATGTGTTACGCATTCTTAACGGCTGACCTCGCCAGATGTGGCCTCAGGTCGTCAGGTGTGGTAACGCGCCCACGCCCAATGCGGTGCCAAACGTCTTGTTCCGCCGCTCGCCGGTACCCAGCAGTCGCACAACGCCGAAGCGGATGCGCGACGTCCCTACGCGATGTCCGCCGCCCTGCCGCCAATCTCGACGGTCCGCCCGCCGGAGGCGATGCGTCCGGTCAGTCGCAATTCCAGAATGTCCGCAATACGCTCAGACGCCAATCCGTCACCAAACGGATTGGGAGCGCGCTCCATCGCACGACGCGCCACATCGTCGGTGAGCAAGCGCGACGCCTCCTCCACGATCATGTCGGCGCGGGTGCCCACTAATCGGCCGGCACCCGAGGTGACGACCTCGGGACGCTCGGTCACACCGCGCATGATCAGCACCGGCGTGCCCAAACTCGGCGCTTCTTCCTGAATGCCGCCGGAATCGGTGAGAATCAGCGTGCTGCGATCGAGCAAGCGCAACATGTCGCGATATCCCAATGGTTCAATCAGTACCACGCGCGCGTTACCCGCGAATGCATTGCGCAACACCGAACGCACGTTGGGATTCGGATGCATCGGCCACACGAACACGAGATCGGGATGCCGTTCACTGAGTGTACAAATACCCTGCGCAATTTCCCTGAGTGGTGCACCGTGATTTTCACGACGATGCGCGGTCACCGTGATCACTCGCCCGGCCGGCAATTGTTGGAGCGATTCGTCGTCGTAGTTGCCGGACAAATCCACCGCCTTGAGCGCATCCACAATCGTATTGCCCGTTGTAAAAACGCGATCAGCGTTTACGCCTTCGTCCAACAGGTTTCGCCGCGCGCGCGAAGTAGGCGCGAAATGCCACGTCGCAAATGATCCCAGCAATCGACGGTGCATTTCTTCTGGAAATGGATGTTGCAAATCGAACGATCGGAGGCCCGCTTCGACGTGGCCGACCGGTGTGTGCGCCCAAGTGGCCGCGAGTCCGGCCGCAACCACCGTTGTGGTATCACCCTGCACCAACACTGCATCAAACTGTTCGCGCACAAACACCGGTGAAAGCGCATCGAGGCAGCGCGCCGCAAATTCCGCGGGCGATTGATTGGGCACCATCAAGTCGAGCGTGATGTCAGCCACAATTCCAGCGTCACCCAACGCCTGCGTTAGGAGTTCCCGATGTTGTCCGGTTGAAATCACAATGGGATGCAACGCCGACCGCTGTTCGAGCGCGCGCACCACCGGTGCCATCTTGATCGCTTCGGGACGCGTGCCCACAACCACGGCCACACGCGACGGGCGATCGGTGACCGCGCGAATGGTGGCAGAGCTGATGGGGGTTGGTCTGATTCGCATCATGAAATGGCGGGAGCGTTCAGGCGTGCTGAAATGGCGGGCGCATTCGCGATTCCTGAATGAGCGGGAGCGTTCACGATTCCTGAAATAGCGGGGCCTTCCCGATTCCTAGGACCGCAGAACCTGCTTGATATCCTCGGCGCTCACCAAGCCCTGCTCGATGAGGATGGTACCCAATTGACGATTTACGTGACGCTGCGTTCCAAGGGCCAACATCAACTGCTGCGGGGTAAGTTTGCCGGCCAGAATTAACCGCTCGCCAAGGCGCAGACTGCGGGCAACGACCGGAGGAATGGAATGTTCTGTTTTGTCCCAGGCCATGGGGATACCCGTGCGACGGCTTCGGAAATACTGATAGGCCGCACGCGCCGATGCGAACATATTTACGATGTTACTGAATGGGGTACGGAACACCGCCAGCAAGGCTTGTCCAACCCCGTAAAACTTCCCAACCGCCAAGGCACGCTGCAACAGACGATTGCTCATCAACAGCACTCCGAACATGAATAACACCGTGAAGAGCGGGTCGTTCAAGATCAGCGGCAGTGAAGGTCGGTTAAAAGTTCGCACCCATCCGTAGGAGATGAGTGAAAACACCATCAGGTAACCGAAAAACAGCACGATGTAACCCAGTGGACCGCGACGATCATGCGCGAGAATCCACTTAAGACCAAGATTGCCTGGCCAACGCCAGTGTTGCCATGACTGAAAAACTATGCCGGCCATCCAACGGGTGCGCTGTCTGACGGCCGCGCCAAAGGTGTGAGGGAACGGCGCAAACGTCGCGACCAGTTCTTCGAGGGGCGTCGCCCCGGGTGGCGCGTGCAGCTGCACCTTCTGCGCCACGTATCGCGTCTTGCGCCCCGAAATTGCCATCTTGAGACCAAGGTCGTAGTCCTCGGTCAGGGAGTTCGTCGCGAAGGGTAGACCACCACTCGTGTCCACCAGTTCATCGAGTGCGCTGCGACGAATACCCGTGGCCACACCGGCCGACGGAACGAATGGCGACAGCAGCTGTCGCACATGCATGTTCTTCGCATACATCTCTGCGAATTCGTCGATGTACGTGCCGGCAACGAAATCGTAGATGTTGGGCGATTCCGTCGAGAACACCGGAAGCTGGATAAAATCCGCATCGGTGTTGCGGAAGTGCCAGTTCAACACTCGCATTTCAAGCGGGTGAATGATGTCTTCGGGATCGTGCATCAGCACAAAGTCGTACCGGCGCTTGGTGCGAATTTCATGACGAATCACATCCGACAAAATCTGATTCAGGCAATCCGCTTTCGAGGTTGGCCCGTCGTGCGTGGTGGTGACCCGATACGCTTGCGGCAGAAACGCACGCACGCGATCGACTTCCGTTTGCGTGTCCGGATCGTTGGGATACGTGCCCACCCAGAAATCGTAGTCGCCATAATCAATGCGACCCGCGTTGTACGTAAGCATGCTGCCAATAACCGCGGCCTCGTGCCAGGCGGGGATGAGCAGGGCGACGCGTGCTTCGGGTTCGGCTTCCAGCTGCGCTTGCGTCAGCACCACGCGGCGCCACCAGCCCAACGCAACACCCACCCAGTACGTGACGTCAAAAACCAGATCGTCTATTGCAAAAATGAGATACAGTGCGGCGAGGTAGATGACGCCCCATTCAATCCAACTCATCGCGCCGCAACTGGAAAGGCGTGAAACAACCCCGTCACAAACATCACGCGAAAGTCGCTATAAGTGCGCGACGGTTGTCCGGTAACAGGCTCGCGAAAATACCGGCCACCCAGCGATTCGATATACAAACTGGCCCGACGATTCGCACCAGCGTGAAACGCCACCCCACCACCGCCCTCGGCCACACGATTGGAATAGGTGTTCTTCGAGTCGAACGCGCCCCAACCGCGCGCGAAGACGTCAATGGCGCCCGCGCTACCCTGCACCAATCGCAGCGATTCGCGCCACTGCGCATACCCAATCGTGTTGCGCTCGAACCGGTCATACCACGTTGCGTCACCAAATACTTCGGTCACGAGCAACAGGTGATGCGGGTTGCTGCTCAACGCGTGCGTATTCGCGAACGCCCCAATCACACCAGCGCGCAAATCGCGATGCCAATCACGCGGGGTCACATCGACCAGGGGGTATGCGGCTCCGGCTTCGGCAAAAAGCGTGAACCACCGGCCCCCAGGTTGCGTGCGGACCCCGAGTGCGGGCAGCACGCTGTTGTCGGCATACAAAATTGGTTGCAAACCACCCACGGATTTCGAATCACGCGTTGCGCGCAGTGAGACGTACACGGATGGACGCCAACTTCCTCCGAGCGAGAATCCGGCGCGTGCCAGTCCATACGTCACGACATTGTCAAATCGGTTCTGATAAAACGGCGACACATACAGGGCGACGTACGCACCCGGCGCGTTCACGCTTATCGCCGCTTCAAGCACGTTGATCGACTTGCGCGAGTCCCGCAACACCACGCTGTCGCCCATCTGCGCCGCCAGCGTTTCGGCCGCACGAAAGGCGCGTAACGCGACCGTCCGGTCGTTCAGCGCTGCGTTGAGATTGCCAATGGCCAGCAAATCCTGCGCACTTGCGCGCTCGCGGGTTTGCAACCAAGTGAAGGCCGCCACTGCGTCGCGCCGCCGGTTCATTCCGGAGTACAGATATCCCAACTGCCGCCGAATCACATCCTGGTTTTCGTCGATCGCAAGCGCCTCGATGAAACGCGCAATCGCCTCGTCGTTGCGTTTGAGCGCGAGGTAGGCATAACCCGCAGCGACGCGTGGCACTGCGCCTTGCGGCGCTAGTTTCGCTGCGGCGTCGAACGAAGCTGCCGCCTTGGCCTGATCGCCTGCATTGCCGGCCGCATACCCCTCGTTCATGCGGGCGAGGTATGCACTGTCGGTCGGTTGAGTGACGGGCGCGCTCTGTCCGCTACACGGCGGCGCCTGCACGACGAGGGCAAACACCCCCGTTATGAGCACCACGAATGTACGGCACCACCGGTTCAGACATGAGGCTCCAGTGACTCGACCCATCGGCATCACCCAAGTGTGCCAACGTCACATTCCTTACGCTAGTGCGTTCCTCACGAAATCTGCACAAACAGATCCAGTTAAAATGCGCCTGTGCGGACGCTTACCTGGTGCACCTTGATTTCAGCGTCTTCAGAGTACAGCGCAATTCGACCAGACACATACGGGCGCTCGGTGTCGGTAAACGTGGTCAGCGTCGCCCCATCCACCACAATCGAGAACACATTGCCCCGATGCGTAATCTGGACATTGTAAGTGTGGCCCACAGGGAATTTCTGCTCAATGCCGGTCGCAAGAAACCGCTGACCGCCGGGATAAGCCGGGTCGCGTTTGCCGACTTCCCACCCATTCGGCTTCGGAATGAAGTAGTAAAAGTGTTCGTCGTCCTGATATTGCCACAACAACCACGCCACTTCCCACGCATTCGGTTCGGCATTTTTTCGCAACTGACGCACCGTTTCGAGACGCGTCGTGAGCATCAACTGGTCGCCGTAGACGGGACCGAGCAACAGCGGCGCATGTGTCTCGTCAATTACTGTCGCAGTCATTGGCTGCATGCTGAGCGATGTGCCGCCATTCTGCGCAGTCAGCCCAACGCAGCCGTATCCGCTGTAGCGCAGCTGCCATGATCCAATGTACGCGCCTTCGCTGAGGCATTCCTCATTGGGAGCATCGTTCTGAAAACCAAGCGATTGTTCGCGAGACATTTCTCCCAAACTGCGACTGCCCTCCCGGTTACCCAATGACGGCCTCGAAAGAGGTGTTGCGGTTACGGTCGCGGGGGGCGACAGCGCCGCAGCAACGGCAATGGGTATCACCAGGGAGGGCGCGGAATCAGCGCGGTCCGTTGTGGATGTCGCGTTGGGCGATTCCGCCCGAGGCGCACTGGCCGTGGGCACGGTCGCAGACATTCCCTCGCTGACGAGCACGGGTTCAACCGGACTGTCGCCGGTGCAACCCAGAATTGCCAGCGCGGCAACCGAGGTTGACGCGCGGCGCAGAACGTGAAACATGAATCGTTCTCCGCAATGGATCGTTCGGTAACCCGACTGGCGTGGCGCTCGTGTAAGCGCGGTAGCCTCGTGGCTTTGCGTCCCCGTCTTTCGCCGGGTTTGCCGTTGTCGCGATCTCCTGAGCCAAATCGGCCGCGGAGAACGTGTATTGCCTGAATGCGAGTGACTCGGTTGCTGCAGCTACTTGTGTGAACGCGTGTTCACGTCATAGCGACGAGGCCAGCACTGGCCAGTCACCGAATCGCACGCTGGAGTGCGTTTTTGTCACGGTGGTGGCATAAATGCGAATTCCCGCACCGGCTAGGCCGGCACGCCCTTCACCTGCACCTGCCGAGCGAGCGCCAACAGTTGCCAATAGAGAGTGCGGATTTCTTCCTCAGGCAATCCCGCATCACGTGCGAGGCGCGCCGCATTCGCAACTACCGCAGCTTCACGTGCTGGATCGGTCACGGGCAATCCTTGCTCGGCTTTCACCTCCCCGATTGCACGCGCGAGGGCCGTGCGTTCGGCGACCATGGTGATCAGCATCGCATCGACTCTCTCGATTTCTGAACGCAATTCTTTCAGCCGGTTGATGGTCATGCGGCGCACCGCGAGCGTTGAATGTGCAGCGGAAGTTCTGAAGTTTCTTCGCGGATGGAACGCCCCACGGCGGTCGCAACCGGGCGCAGCAGCTTCATCATTTCGGAAAACTGTTTTGGTGTCAGTGATTGTTCGCCATCCGACAACGCATTGGCCGGATCGGGATGGACCTCGACCATCAATCCGTCGGCACCAGCGGCAATTGCCGCCAACGCGAGCGGCGCAACCAGATATGCACGACCACCCGCATGACTCGGATCGACGATAACGGGTAAGTGTGTTTCGCGTTTGAGCACGGGGATTGCGGCCACATCGAGCGTGTTCCGTGTGGCGGTTTCGTAAGTGCGAATGCCGCGCTCGCACAGAATGACCTGACTGTTCCCCTGGGCCACGATGTATTCAGCGGCCATCAACAATTCGGAGATAGTTGCTGAGAGTCCTCGTTTGAGGAGGACTGGTCGTCGCAAGCGACCGACTTCTTTCAGCAGGGCGAAATTCTGCATATTGCGCGCCCCGATCTGCAAGACATCGGAATATGCGGCGACGAGTTCAACTTGCCGCGTGTCCATCACTTCGGTTACGACGGGCATGCCACTCGCCGCGCGCACGTCGGCCAACAATTGGAGTCCGGCCTCGCCCATCCCCTGAAACGCATACGGCGACGAACGCGGTTTGAATGCGCCGCCGCGCAGCAAGCGCGCACCGGATTGCTGAACCGCGGAAGCCGTGTCATGGAGCATCGCGCGCCCCTCAACGGAACACGGTCCGGCAATGACAACAATTTCGTTTCCGCCAACACACGTTCCGGACGCGTCACCGAACGAAATCACACTCGAACGCGATTGAAAACTTCGTGAGGCCAGCAGGTACGGTTTGGGTTGAGCATCGACACGCCCGACGCCCGGAAATTGCGCCATGGCACGCGCGTCGAGGTGCGAAGTATCGCCTACACAGGCAATCACTGCGCGTGAATCGTAACGGGATACATGTGCGCGCGCGCCAAGGCCCTCGATGTGCTGCACGAGTTGATCGAGCGCGGCGAGCGAAACGTTGGCAACTGTACCGATAATCATGAGTCTGGCGGATGTGGGTGATCCGAAAAGCTCGAACTGCCGGGCTCAAAAACAAACGAGGCCCGTGCAGTTGCACGGGCCTCGCGGTAGTTGGGAGAGTTAGCGCTTCATTTGCGCGCGACACCAACACCGGGGCCCATGCGGGGCGGCGTAAAAGTAAATCGCGTGGTAAACGAAGCGTGGCTCATAAAAGAATCAATACGCTATTCCATTCGATTCGTCAACACACAACTGCAAGCGCCGCAACTTTTTGTGGTGAGGCTCGTTATCTTGCCGCCCATGACCGTACCAGCCTCCTCCTCCACATTGAGTGACAGAGTTCCGTCGCTTCCACGCGTTTCGTTTCAGGGAGCGCCGGGCGCATTCAGTGAACTTGCCATTCGCGGGATTTGGCCGAACGGAGCTGTTCCCGTTCCGCAACCGACCTTCGAGGACGCCGTTCAGTGTGCGCTTTCTGGAAATGCAGATTTTGCGGTCATTCCCGTCGAAAACGTGATTGCAGGACCGGTCAAACCCGCGTTGGATGTGTTGGAACGCTCTCGTCACCGATTCACGCAATGCGGTGAGTTTCGGTTGAACGTGCAGATGTGTTTCATGGCCTTAGCCGGCGCGCAGATTGCCGATCTTCGCGTAGTGCTCAGTCATCCGATGGCGCTTGCGCAATGCAATCACTTCTTCGCAACACATCATTGGTTGACGCCAGTGGTGCACAACGATACCGCCAGCGCCGCGGCCGAAGTGGCGCGAGGCGAACTGTTGAACGCCGCTGCTCTCGCATCAGAGACAGCGGCAGAACAATATGGGCTCGAGATACTTGCACGCGACGTTCAGGACATTCGGGACAACTGGACCCGATTTGTTGTCGTCAAGGCAAACGTGTAGCGGGCAGTTACAGGAAGAGTCCTTCCATTGACAGGTAACGCTCGCCGGTGTCGTACGAGAACGTCATCACGCGGCTCCCCTTTGGAATTTCCGGCAGTTTCTGCGCAACGGCCGACAGCGATGCGCCTGATGAAATTCCGACGAACAATCCTTCCTCACGCGCCGCGCGCTGCGCAAAGAGAAACGCATCTTCATCCGTCACCGAAACGGTTCCGTCAAGCGTGTCCCGGTGCAGATTGGCGGGAATGAAACCGGCGCCAATTCCCTGAATCTTGTGCGGCGAGTGCGTGCCACCCGCGATGACCGGCGATTTCGCCGACTCAACCGCAAACGTCTGCAGTGTTGGCCATTTCTTTTTCAGCACTTCGCTTACGCCGGTGATGTGGCCACCAGTTCCAACGCCGGTGATCAGATAGTCCAGCCCTTCCGGGAAGTCGTTCAGGATCTCAAGCGCCGTGGTGCGCGCGTGAACATCAACGTTGGCGGGGTTCTCGAACTGCTGCGGCATCCATGCGCCGGGAGTGCTGCCGACAATGTCCTCGGCTTTCTTGATTGCGGCGCCAATACCTTCGGCTCGCGGCGTAAGTATCAACTCAGCACCAAACGCCGTCATCACGCGACGGCGCTCAATCGACATGGAGTCCGGCATGATGAGGATACACTTGTATCCTTTTACAGCGGCAACCATGGCGAGACCGATGCCCGTATTCCCGGAAGTTGGTTCGACAATGGTGCCACCCGGCTTGAGGACACCGCGCTTTTCACCGTCCTCCACCATGGCCAGCGCAATACGGTCTTTGATGCTCGCGCCCGGATTGGCGCGTTCAAGCTTCACCCAAACCTCAGCGCCGGGCACGACCGATTCGTATAAACGATTCAGTCGGATGTGTGGAGTGTTGCCAATGGTGCCAAGAATGTTCGTGTGCCGCATGACCGTTCTCCTGGATTGATTGAGAGTTGCAAACTCGTGGCCTGGTTCGATAGTCGCGCATATGGTGACCCAAGACGGCCGACGCGCTCGGGCGAAGCGCGAACGTGCCGGCGACAATACCCGCCGCAGGCGGTGGTTATCATCTGGAGAGATATGCGAGAACTGAGATATATTCGGTCAAGTGCCCGAATTCAATTTTGAATTTTGTAGGGGGTCCTCCCGTTATGTTCGTCTATATCAACACATGACAAGATCACACGCATTCGTACGACTTATTAGCCTGCTACCCGTCGTCGTCCTTCTGGGCGACGTCATTATTGATATTTGGGAGACTGACGTGCCGCTCGTGCAGTAAGACGAGAATCGCCGCCTCTCCCGTAGCATCGGGAGCGGCGCCTGGTAAAACAGCGAGGCCCCTCCCAACACGGAAGGGGCCTCTTTTGTTCACCGGGGCCAGATGTCACATCCAGACAACCGCAACAGCTTTACCCAATCAGACAAAGAGTGCACCGGCGCGCAAATCATTTGCGACGCGTTGCTGCGCGAAGGCGTTCGCGTCGTGTTCGGAATTCCGGGCGGCGCAATCATGCCGCTCTATCACGCGCTCTGGGAATATCGTGACACGTTGCGACACGTGTTGTGTCGTCATGAACAAGGGGCCGGACACGCCGCCGAAGGATGGGCGCGGACAACCGGAAGCGTTGGCGTGTGTCTCGCGACCAGTGGACCGGGCGCGACCAATCTTGTAACGCCTATTGCGAACGCGTGGATGGACAGCACGCCGCTGGTTGCTATTACCGGTCAGGTGTCCAGCACGCTGCTCGGAACGGATGCGTTTCAAGAAACCGATATCACCGGGATCACGGTACCGATTACCAAACACAACTATCTCGTGACAAGCGCATGCGAACTTCCGCATGTGCTGCGCGAAGCATTCCACGTTGCGAGATCGGGGCGTCCCGGACCAGTACTCGTGGACATAACAAAGGACGCGCAGCTCGAACGCGTTACGCCAGACTGGAACGCGCCGATGCAGCTTCCTGGGCGGTCGATTGCCACCGCGCCTGCACCGGATGCGATTCAGCAAGTAATGGATCTGCTGAACTCCGCTCAGCGCCCATTGATGTTGGTCGGAAACGGCATCATTGAGAGCGGCGCGTCCAATGCTTTACGCGTATTCGCTGAGCAAAGCGGTGTGCCCGTCGTAACAACGTTGCTGGGACTGGGAGTTATGCCCGAACAGCATCCCCTTTGGCTGGGCATGCCGGGCATGCACGGTTGGGTGCATGTGAATCGCGCTATTCAGCGCTGCGATTTGCTACTCAACATCGGCAGCCGGTTCGACGATCGCGTTACTGGCAAGGCCGCAACCTTTGCGCCTGGCGCACGCATCATTCACATCGACATCGACGCCGCCGAGATCAACAAATTGGTGCGCGCCGACGTCGGGATTGTCGCGGATGCCGGTGCCACGCTCCGCGCACTTACCGATACCCTGCCGAATGGCCATTCGAGTCGCTTTCAATTGTGGTGCGATGAAATTGCCGCACTGCGCGATCAACACCGCCCTCGGCACACCTACGTTCGCGATACTGCAACGAGCCCGCTTGTTCCGCATGACATCTTTGATGGATTCAATGACGTGTTCGAACACCGAAGCGATTGGCGTGTGGTCACGGATGTCGGTCAGCATCAGATGTGGGCAGCCCAACTCATTCACTGGAATCGACCACGCGCGCTCATAACCAGTGGAGGCGCAGGCACAATGGGTTTTGCACTACCTGCGGCCATTGGCGCCGCGCTCGCAAACCCGCACGAAACCATCTGGGTTGTGTGCGGCGACGGTGGATTCCAGATGACGAACAGTGAACTCGCGACCGTTCGGCAGGAACGGCTGACGAACCTCAAAGTGGCCATTGTCAACAATGGATACCTCGGAATGGTGCGTCAGTGGCAGGAACTGTTTGAAGGGCGCCGGTACAGTGGTACGCCGCTGACGGGACCAAACTTTCAATTGCTCGCCGAGGCCCATGGCCATCGCGGGTTTACCGTGCGCGAGCGCGCGGATGTGCGAAACACCATTCAAGCGGCGTGGAACCACGACGGGTGCGCCGTTATCGATTTCCGCGTTGAACGCGAAGCCAATGTTTTTCCAATCGTTCCAACCGGGAACGCGATCGGAGACATGATCTCCGCGTCTGTTGCACGTCCTTCCCCCCATTTGGTGTCATGATGCCGCAATCGAACACGCTCAGGTTGATGTTGCTCAACCGCACGGGAACCCTGCACCGAACGCTCACGCTGCTGCGGCGGCTCAGGTACAACATTGTCTCGCTTCATGTTGCGCCGTCTGAAGTGCCGGATTGCAGCGAGATGGTCGTGGTGACGGATACGAATATCAGCCCGGTCACGGTGCTACGTCTTGAGCGATTGATCGATGTGCTCGACGTGCGATTCGGACCTGACACGCCATTGAATGCGACAGCCGCAGGCGCTCCCGCGCGGAACGGCACAACTCCGGACGCGTCTTCGCACTTCCGCGCGCAGGCAGACGGCGTTCACTGCAACGAGGCCGCGTGATGCAGATCCTTCGTGAAGAACACGTGGATACTCAAGCGCTCGCCGGACGGCGCATCGCAATTCTCGGCTACGGAAGTCAGGGGCACGCGCACGCGCTCAACTTGCGCGACTCAGGATGCGACGTGCGCGTGGGTCTTCGACCACGTTCGGCGCGTTGGGATGAGGCCTTGTCGGCCGGATTGCGGGTAATGGCGCCGGCCGACGCAGCCGCAGAGGCCTCGCTTGTCATGATGCTCGTGCCTGATACCGAAGCCCGAACGGTTTATGAACAATTTGTACGCGAAACGCTGACGCCCGGAAAGGCGCTCTACTTTGCGCACGGATTCAACGTTCACTTTGAGTTCATCACCCCGCCAAATGATGTAGACGTTGCGTTGGTTGCACCAAAATCGCCGGGCCACCGGCTGCGCGAACTCTTTGTGGAAGGTGCGGGCGTGCCCGGACTCATTGCCGTGCACCAGAACGCGACAGGACGTGCGCGAAGCGATGCCCTTGCCTACGCCCATGCACTTGGATGCACCCGTGCCGGTGTAATCGAAACTTCTTTTGCGGAAGAAACCGAAACCGACCTGTTCGGCGAACAGGCCGTGTTGTGCGGAGGTGTGACAGCGCTCGTTCAGGCAGGATTCGAAACGTTGGTCGATGCGGGCTATCAGCCGGAGATGGCGTACTTCGAGTGCCTGCACGAACTCAAGCTGATTGTGGATTTGATGTATCAGGGCGGACTCACGTACATGCGGCATTCAATTTCCGACACCGCCGAATACGGTGACTACACGGCCGGTCCTCGCCTTGTGACGGAAGAAACGCGGAACACCATGCGCGTGATATTAAAAGAAATTCAGAGTGGTGACTTTGCCCGCGCCTGGATGGCCGAACAGGCATCTGGCGGCAAACAATTTGAGGCGCATCGCAACGGTGCCTCCTCACTTCGTATCGAACACGTTGGTCGCGAATTGCGTGAGATGATGCCGTTCCTCAAGGCGCGTGCGCGAGCATGACAATTGCACATAAACCGGTCTCAATTCCGGAAGCACATCCACACGTCGCAATTTTTGACACAACGCTGCGCGACGGCGAACAGGCGCCCGGATGCGCCATGCAGCCCAACCAAAAGCGTGAAGTGGCGCGTCGCCTGGCTCGCCTGGGTGTTGACGTAATCGAGGCCGGATTTCCCGCATCATCAAAAGGCGATTGGTCGGCTGTACACACCATCTGCGAAGACGCGCGGTCATGGAGCGTACCGCCCGTGATCTGCGCGCTGGCCCGTGCCAGTGCAAATGATATCGAGGCCGCGGCCGGTGCCTTGCGTCCAGCACCACGTCAGAGGCTTCACACGTTTCTCGCGACGTCGGCGGTGCATCTGCAGCACAAACTCCGCCTGAGCGAACGCGATGCACTGGTGCGTGTGCGCGAAATGGTCACCCTTGCATGCAGTCTCATTGCCGAAGTGGAATTTTCGGCTGAGGACGCCTCGCGTTCAGACGTTGGCTTTCTGCATGAAGTATTACACGTCGCGATAGAGGCCGGCGCCACCATCATCAACATTCCGGACACGGTTGGTTACGCAACACCTCGCGAATACGAGTCACTGATTTCGGGGATTCATCGCAATGTTGTACAAGGCCGGGCCGTCACGATTTCCACGCACTGTCACGACGATCTTGGACTGGCGGTCGCGAACTCGTTGGCGGGAGTGCGTGCTGGTGCACGCCAGGTCGAATGTACGGTGAACGGCCTTGGTGAGCGTGCTGGCAATGCAGCGTTGGAAGAAGTGGTCATGGCACTGCATACGCGTGCCGACATATATGGCGTGAAAACGCGCATCAACCTCGCGGAAATTGGGTTAACGTCGCGGGCAGTGTGCCGAGCCAGTGGTGTTCGCGTACCGCCAAACAAGGCAATTGTCGGAGCAAACGCATTTGCGCACGAGGCAGGTATTCATCAGGACGGCGTGCTTAAGCGAAGGGACACCTACGAAATCATGAACGCGGAACAACTGGGCCTGGTTGGCGCCCGACTTGTACTCGGCAAACATTCGGGCCGTCACGCGCTGCGTCGTCACCTCGCGGCTTTGGGCCTTTCGCTGACTGATGCCGAGCTGGACGCCGTATTCATCCGATTCAAGGCCGTCGCCGATCGGAAGAAGCTGGTCGATGATCTCGACCTCGCGGCACTTGTTGCCGCAGAACGCGTCCGTACGCCGCGAACTCTGTTTGAAAAATTGTGGGATGCACATGTGGTCCGCGCCGCCGGTGACGGCCTGCCCGCCGTACTGTACGTCGATTTGCATCTCGTGCACGAGGTCACATCGCCGCAGGCATTTTCATCGCTCGCCGAACGTGGACTTCGGGTGCGGCGCCCTGACCTTACGCTCGCGACGATGGATCACTCAACACCCACGCACGTTGACCAACGTGGGAGTTTGCCGGTCATCAGTGTTGATGCGTCCACACAACTCGACACCCTGTCCGCGAATTGTGCAACGCACGGCATAGAACTGTACGCCATGGGCGATGATCGGCGTGGAATCGTGCACGTTATTGGACCAGAGTCAGGACGCACGCAGCCGGGACAAACGATAGTGTGCGGCGACAGCCATACGAGCACGCATGGCGCATTCGGTGCGTTGGCATTCGGTATCGGTACCAGTGAGGTAGCGCACGTACTCGCCACGCAGTGTCTGTTTCAACACAAACCACGCACGATGGAAGTGCGTGTTGAAGGTTCCCTGCAAACGGGCGTGACGGCGAAGGACGTGATTCTCGCACTCATCGCACGAATCGGTGTTGCGGGTGCAACCGGGCATGTCATTGAATACACCGGCTCCACCATCCGTTCGCTGGACATGGACTCGCGCATGACCATTTGCAACATGAGTATCGAAGCCGGCGCGCGCGCCGGCATGATTGCACCTGACGACACGACGTTCGCGTATCTGCTGGGCCGGGAACACAGCGCGCAGGGCGAAGCGTGGCACGAGGGGGTGGCACAATGGCGGCTCCTTCATTCCGATGCCGACGCGGCCTACGATCGCACGGTCGTGCTCGATGCCGAATCCATTGCACCGATGATCACGTGGGGCACCACGCCCGATATGGCCATGGCCATCGATGGAACCATTCCAGGTCACGACACCGACACCCCGAGCGTAAAATCGCGCTCGCACAACTACATGCAGTTCACACCGGGCGATCGAATACTGGGAACTCCAGTTGACGTCGTCTTTATTGGCAGTTGCACGAACGGACGACTCAGCGACTTGCGCGCGGCAGCAGGCATCATGCGCGGAAAAACAATCCCGGCCACCACGCGAGTGTTGGTGGTGCCAGGTTCGCAGGCAATCAAGCGTCAGGCCGAGCGCGAGGGATTGGCCGAAGTATTTCTCGCGGCCGGCGCTGAATGGCGCGAGAGTGGGTGCTCCATGTGCATCGCGATGAACGGCGACGTTGTGCAACCAGGACAACTGGCCGTCAGTACAAGCAACCGGAACTTCGAAGGCAGGCAAGGCGCTGGCGCTCGAACGCTATTGGCCAGTCCACTCACCGCTGCGGCCTGTGCGGTAGCCGGCGTTGTTACCGATCCTCGCGGAGTGCTGCATTCATGAAGCCATTTTCTGTAGTCACTTCATGCGCCGTATTGCTCGAGCGCGATGACATTGACACCGACCAGATTATTCCGGCCCGGTTTCTCACGACCACATCACGCAATGGTATGGGTCGTCATCTGTTTGCCGATTGGCGCTTCGATGCAACAGGCGCTGCTCGCTCGGAGTTTCCGCTGAACGCAGTGAGTGCCGCAGGTGCCCACATCCTGGTGGCAGGGCGCAATTTTGGTTGTGGCTCAAGTCGCGAGCACGCTCCGTGGGCACTCGCAGATTGGGGATTTCGTGTTGTGATCGCAAGTTCATTTGCCGACATCTTTCGGAGCAACGCGTACAAGTCAGGATTGCTCACGGTCCAGCTGGAGCAATTGGCGCTCGACGAAGTTCACGCGCTCCTGCAACGACTTCCCGATACATCACTCGTAGTAGATCTCGCCGCGCAAACAATTTCTGTCGGTGGCGATTGGTCAGTCTCGTTCGGCATCGACCCATTTGCCAAACGTTGCCTCATTGATGGCGCCAACGAACTGGACTTACTGCTGGGCGTTTGCGACGACATTCAGCGCTACGAATCGCAGCGCGCGCGAAGCGATATCAGAACTGAGGGCCGCGCATGGAAGCCTTGATCGCCGTCCTGCCCGGAGACGGCATCGGTCCCGAAGTGACACGCGCCGCCATACGCGTGTTACAACAGATCGCCGCTCGTTTTGGACACCGCTTCGAGTGCCTGAGTGCTCTGTTTGGCGGCGCAGCGATTGACGTCAGCGATAGTCCGTTTCCGATGGCCACTCGCGAACTCGTTGAGCGATCGGACGCGGTGTTGTTGGGCGCTGTTGGCGGGCCGAAATGGAGCGCTGCGCCTTCATCACTGCGACCTGAACAAGGCTTACTGTCTTTGCGACAGACACTCGGCACATTCGCGAACATTCGTCCGGTTAAGCCAGTTCCCTGCCTCGCGGCAGTCGGTCCCTTGCGCGACGAACGCCTTGCTGGCACCGATTTGCTTGTTGTGCGCGAACTTACGGGTGGCGCGTATTTTGGCGAGAAGCGGCGCTGGCACGACAGTGATGGTCTTGAGCACGCCTTTGACAGTTGTGAGTATACGACGACAGAAATTGCTCGCGTGGTGCGGATTGCTGCGAATTTGGCGCGCTCACGTCGTAATCACGTGACCAGCGTTGACAAGGCTAACGTGCTTGAGACGTCAAGACTATGGCGACAGGTAACAACGCAGGTGATGGCCGCAGAGTTCCCCGACGTTCGCCTGGAACATGCGCTGGTGGATTCATTCGCCATGCAACTCATTCTGCAACCAGCGCGATATGATGTGGTGGTCACCGAAAATCTCTTCGGTGACATTCTGACCGACGAAGCCGCAGTACTCGCCGGCTCTATCGGCTTGTTGCCGTCCGCATCCGTTGGTGATGTTCGGGCCGATGGCCGACGTGGCGGAATATTCGAACCAATTCATGGCTCTGCGCCGGAAATCGCTGGCCGGAACATTGCGAATCCTGTTGGAGCGATACTCAGCGCGGCCATGTTGCTGCGACACGCGCTAGGCCTTGAGCGTGAGGCGCTTCAGGTCGAGCATGCCGTGAACCGTACACTTGATGATGGCGTTCGTACGCTCGACTGCGCGAACGACTCCGAACAATCCAGCAGCACCGACGCGTTCACCGATCACGTGCTGGAACGCTTGCGCGCGTCGCATGAGAGTTGAGTCCGTGACTCCGAAACGTGACCACCGCGATGTGAGTCGAAGCTTCGACGAAGCCTCGATACTCGCGGCCATGCGAAACGGCGACGCAACGGCATTTGCCGAGTTGTTTGAATTGTTCGATGTACCGCTTCGCCGGTGCGCGTTTCGAATTGTGCGCTCCCGTGACGTCGCCGCAGAACTGGTGCAGGATGTATTTTTGCGCGTCTGGCATCGACGTGAAGAATTGAATGTTCGTGGTGACCTCGCGGCCTATCTCTTCGCCGCCACGCGCAATCGAGCCCTCGACTGGAATGATCGCGAAACTCGGCACCGCCGTTGGATGGAACGCGCAGCGTTCGATGCTGCCGCGACAAACTCCAATGCGGAGACGGAGTCAATATTTGAACTGGAACAGCAACGAGAGGTGTTGGTCAATGTGATTACTGACGTCCTGAATCTGCTGCCGCCCAAGCGCCGCGAAATTTGTGAGCTGCGCTGGTTGGGAGGTGTCGGTCCGCAGGGAATCGCCGAGCGTTTGGGGCTTTCCATCAAGACGGTTGAAGTACAAATCACGCGCGGGAGAGCGCGGTTACGGGCGCAATTGCAGCGGAAACAGAAACGCCCCGAAGCATA
>JBDUBA010000268.1:0-18858 GCA_040004335.1 Gemmatimonas sp. | reverse complement strand
GCGAGCGTCAGAAACGTTGCCGGAAGTCCGAGGCCCGCAATCAGCGCGTACGCGAGAACAAACCAGATGGCGATTCCTCGAACGTCCTGCACCCGCTGAATCGCATCGGCGAGTTGTTTGCGATCGGTGAGTTCAAAGAGGCCAAAACCTTTCGCGGCGAACGCGGCCGCCACCAACAGCACGATGAACGCGGCCAGCGCGCCGTAGGAGCGGAGTTTCGAGTCTGGGGCGCTGTCAGCCACGGTTCAACGTTTCCTTTGGGACATACGATGTGTTCGGAATAACAGACGAGGAAAAAGGGGCGCGCACATTGCTCGCGGCCGGTGCGGTGGCAGCGGTTGTAATCGCTGCAGCAGCAATCAACACGGTAGTGCTACGATGCAAACTCGTCGGTGGATGTCGTTTCTTCGAGCGATCCGAGTGTCGACGGTGACGTGTACGCCGTGATCACGAATCAGGTCACGGAAGTTATTGTTGCGGGAAGCCGATTTGTTACACGATTAATTCACGAGGTCGAACGCTTCGCGCTGCGGCCAAGGTCGCAACTGCGCTGCCGCCAAGGTCGCAACTGCGATGTGCCGCGCCGACCTTGCGCTGCGGCCTCGCGATTCCGTCGCGTGTCATCTCACCAACCCCCGCCACCGCCTCCTCCCGAACTGCCACCGCCACTGCTGCTGCTACTTCCGCTGTCAGAGCCGCTGGAAGAGGGCGGCGACACCGACGATGCCATTCCGCCAACTGCCGCACCGAAAAACGCGCCACCTCCGCCGCCGGAAAATCCGCCTCCCCCGCCAAAACCGGTGAACGCATGACTGGCCCCGTCGCTTGAATGCGCGATGCCCGAAACGCCGGACGTTCCGACCGAAGCAAATCCGCCGCCGGTTGCTGCCACGCTGGCGCCGAACGCCTTAAACCAGCGATCGACGTGTGAACCAAGTCCGAACGCCAGCATGTACGGATACCATTCATCGCTCAACTGCGGTTCGCGTTTCTTCAACTCGGCACGAAAGAAATTGCGCGCAGCGACCATTCGCTTTCGCACGGCGATACGATCGACGGACTGCTGCGTACACGCCGCGTTCATCAGGCTGTTCACCAATGCCAATAAAAAAACCACTAGTCCGGCCAACACGAGTGGCCCCGTTATGTACGTGTTATTCAGCAGCACGAAACGACCGAACAGATAAGGCATCATCAAAACAACAAGGAACCCTAACGTTCCGACTAACAATCGGTCGGTGATACGCACCCTCCAGACCCGCGCGAACGCTCGTGCCAATGCATAACCCGCCAGTGACGCGATGCCGGTTCCCAACGCTACCATCAGGTCAGTGACGTCGCGCGCAACACCCAGCGCCACAAGCCCCACCGCCAGCAGAATCAGCGCAGCGGTGAACCGCGACGACACTTTGGCGGACGCTCGGTCCGGAGCCATTGCACGTACCAAACTCTCAATTCCCGGACGAATCGTTTTGGCAGGGTCGAAGCCGCTTGACCGGAAACGTCTGCGAACCGAGTCGGTATCCGTTGTCGTGCTGTAGGCGGTGAACAACTTGTCAATCAGGGCCCGCTCATGCGACCGCAACTTTGTGCGATCGGCCTTGAGTTCCAAATGAAGGACGTGCCGAGAAAACATGAGGATCTTCTTCGTCTCGACGCGACTGGCCAGCTTGCCTTCCTGCACCAGTCGCGCCAACGTTGCGGCCACTTCCGCGTGTGATGTGACATCGTCCCACGCCGCGCCCGCGACCTCGGGCAAATACACAAGGAGTTCCTGCTGCAGCCAGTCGGGCGTAATGGAAGCAGGTGACAGTACTCGCGCAAATCGCCCCAACTTTCGTTCGTGATTGAAAAGCCGGACGAAAGCGACGCACATTCCTGCGACAAGTAAAGCGAGAAGCCCTTCGCGTATTGGAGTCGATGCACCGACTCGAACGGAAGCCGGCGCGACATTAGACTGCCGGCGAAGTGGAACGTTCAGAACGAATCCGTTCCCGGGAGTGAGCGCGGTCACCTCATACCGTCCGGTGAAGTCGTTGGGAGCCACCCAAGCAGAATCGAGTGTGAGCAGCACGGTGAGTTTGTCGATGTCACCGTCGCGATTGGCAAAGGCGAAATCGTGTGACAACTGATAAGACTTGCCGCCCACGGGCTCGAGAATCTGGCCGTAGGTAAAGCTGAGTTCATACACGCGGATGGCGTCGTTGAACGGAGGGTCATCCGGAAGTCGACTGCGCCAGCGCAACGTGTAGCCGTCAAACATGCCGTATCCATCAACGCGATCGATCTCACCCCGTGTCAGTGCAACCGCGCTGTTTGTCGCAGTATCGATTCGCGTCAAGCGCTCAAACGTAAAGCGCTGCCCAAATCCCACCGCGAAACTTCGTTCGCCTCCATTCCAGTCGCCGTTGAATCGGATTGTCTGCCGTTCTCGCACGTGCAACCGACCGTCACCGTCGAGGTGCGCTGTCACGGCAATCTCGGGCCACGAGAGTGTGCGCGATTGCGTTAGCCCCAAGTCGGACACGGTGAGCAACAGCAGTCCAACGACGAACGTAGGCATCCTGCCGACAAGGCGGAAACGGTGAGATCTGATCATGATGGGCTCGTGGGGAGATTCGCTGCGCAACGATGGCTTCCTGGCCGGATTCCGTAAAGGAGTGGGGCGTCGCGTTTTCGATGCCAACGCGCGCTCAGCGACGCGGGCCACGATGGCTGCAGCTATCCGACAATGCTGCCGACAACAGCGCTGAACACCAGGTGACCAACAAGACTGACAATGGCGGGCGCAAACCATCAGGAGAAGAAAGCCATGCTCATCATTGTCATCATGACCACCTGCGCCAACAACCACGGAGCAATTGCAAACATGGCGTCACGAATTGCGGGCAAATCCGGAAGGCGTAAAGCTGCGACGTCAACATGGATACTGCGAGATTGGCGCCGATCACCAAATGTGCGCAGCATCTAACAATTGTGGAGGCGCCTCCTGATGTTGTCTGCGTGTCGGTCCGAAGTCGTCGTCAATTCGGTTACGTGTGTTATTGTTGCGGCATGCCGACTTCTTACACGGTCACTCGCGAACGGCCCGGCGCATGAAGGAACGCGCCGATTGGACAACGGGAATTCGCAATCGCGATTCGACAACGCTCGAGGCAGTCGTGCATCACTGCCTCCCCGGTTTGTTACGCGCGACGCGAGCCGCAGGCCTTAAAGACGATCACGCCGAAGATGCAGTGCAGTCGGCAGTGCTCGTCTTTGTGCGTCGCGCGGAAGAATTCGACGGCCGCGCGCAGGCGTCCACATGGCTGCACGGCATCCTCGCGCGAACGATTCAGGAACAGCGCCGATCAATCAGCAAGGATGAGCATCGCGAAGACATCGACGATGTAATGGAGTCTCGATTCGATATGAACGGCAGTTGGGTTCGCCCGCCGCGCGGTCCGGCGGAGCACCTCATCCTGGGCGAACTCAAGGATGCGATCGATACGTGTCTCGATGGGCTGCCGGACCGCCAGCGGCAGGCATTCGCCCTTCGCGAGGTCGAAGGATTTGATACCGAAGAGGTGTGTAAGATTCTGGCCGTATCTGCCAATAACCTTGGAGTGCTTCTTTATCGCGCCCGCAATCGCTTGCGGGAGTGTCTGGAGAAAAAAGGGATGGAGGGAAGCAGCGATGCTCTCGTGTAAAGAAATCACGCGGCTCTGCGCCAGTGAGGACATTCGGCAAGCGACGTTCGCGCGCCGCGTCGAGGTGCGTTTGCACTTGCTGATGTGTCGTCATTGCCGGCGATACGTGCGCGAATTGTCGGCGATTGGCGTTGCCGCTCGCCGAGCGTTTGCCAAACGGAGCACACACACCGACACACCTTCACCGCTGGAACAACGCCTGATCGCCGACATTCGACGCATGGATAGCCGCGATAAGCGCAGCTGACAACAACTAGGCGCGCCATCTGCGACTCTACCAGCAACCGTATTCCTATGAATCCAGACGACTCAAGCGGAAATTTGCCAACTAGCGAACGGCCATTCCGCGTGATGATCATTGCCGGGTCCAATCGACGGCAGTACAACTGTCCGGGAGTCGACTCGAAAGCACGCACGCTGATGCTGCGCATGGCCGAAGTGTTGCCGAAGGAATGGGAAATTGATTACGAAGACATCGGTAACGTGTATAAACGCGAACAGATTCGCAGTTGCAACGCGTGTGTGTCCACATCGATGGCACTGTGCGTGTGGCCGTGCAACTGCTACGAGCCGGGCAGCAGTACGGAGCCTGATCTCATGTGGAATCTTGACATGTATGCGCGCCTCGATCTCGCCGACGCCTGGGCCATTGTCGGACCCGTAAACTGGTACGCGCCATCGTCGAGCCTCAAGCTCATGTTCGATCGACTGGTGTGCATGAACGGCGGCAATCCCGACGAGACCACGATTGGTCACAAGGATCCCGAGCGCGCGATGGCGCTGGAACACACGCCGGAGTGGGAAGCGATGAGTGTCAACCATCTGGAAGGGCGCACGGCCGCGTTTTTCTGTTACGGTGATGGTGGAGGCGACGAAATGGACGCAAACAACCGTCCGAAAATTCTCCGTCATCCCGAATACTTCGATGGAGACAAGGAACCGTTCACGGATATGCGGCAGGCCTATGCGCCGTTGGTGTGGCAGTGCCGGTACGGCGGAATCGAAGTGCCCGATGCTCTGTGGCGATATGACGAATCCGGTCTTGGCAAGAAATACAGCGACAACCAGGCAGAAGATCTGGAAGACACGTTCATGCAGACATTCGACGAGTGGGTGCACACGTTTTCCGAATTCGTTGCCGCAAAAGGCAAGGTCGAACCCGGACAGCATCGTGCCTTTGGTCACGAAGCGCCGTCGCACCATCTGGCCGATGCGAAGTTGTGGTGGCGCGATCGGCGCATCAGATTCGGCAGAGCCCCCGTGGGTTCTTCACCGCAAATTCAACACGACGCGGGGTTGAACGACGACACCACATGGTTTCCGCAGCGCAGTGAAGGTCAGCGATTGCGCGAAGGCGTCGATTCCGCCGGTGGAAAGTGAAAAACGCCCTTTCATCTCACACGTCGAGCTGCAACAACACATCAGTCAACTCCGACAGGAATATTTTGCACCAACATAGTCTGTTCTCGGCCCGCGACACCGTGCGACGGCTCGCGCTCGCTGTCGCGGCGCTGTTCGTGATGCTGCATGTCGGCACACCACTTTTCGCGCAGCCACGGGCCACCCTCGCCGGCGTGGTGCGTTCGCAATACGGAAACGTGTTGTCCGGCGTCAGAATTACCGTCGGCCCTGGCGACGTCGCCGGTCTCACCGACATTGCAGGCGCGTTTGCACTGCAGGTACCTGCCGAAACCGCGCTCGAGCTGCGCGCCGAGCAAATTGGGTTCACACCGGTTTCACTGCGCGTCGATGCGCTCGCGGCCGGCGCTCGTCGCTCGTTGGCGATCACGATGATACCGGTGTCGGCACTAAGCGTGATGAATGTGATCGCGACACCACCGCGCGCACTGCTCAATACGCAAAACTCGACAACCGGGGGCAGCCTCGAACGCGCGCAGTTGCAGGCGCTGCCCACCGACGCACGCGACCCAATTTCGCTCGCGTACACGATACCGGGCGTCGCACCGGCCACCGGATTCTTTGGCGATGCCCCTCGATTGAGTTTCGGTGGCGCGAACGCGCTGTACAGCCAATATCTCGTCGATGGGCTCGACAACAACGAAGGGTTTCTCGGCGGCGCTCGCGTTGATTTGCCGCTCTCCGCCCTGGCACGCCTGGACGTTCTTTCCAACACCTATTCCAGCGAGTACGGACGGAGCCCAAGTGGCGTCGTTGACATGCGCACGCGCGCAGGCACAAACGCGTCTTCCGGCGAGTTCTTCGCCTACAGTCGTCCCGGCATCAGCGCCAATGTGCTCGGACTCGGCAACGTACGATTCGATGCGCGCTCAAAAGCTCCACTGAGTGCGGACGCGCGCGCCTCGGAAAGCGGCTTCATGCGGTCACAGTTTGGCGGTTCCTTTGGCGCACCACTCGTCGCGGATCGTACATTTCTCTTTGTGGCCGCAGAGTACACGAACGAAAACGAAGATCGCATTGCGAGTACCGCCAGCGCGCGTTTTGTGGGAAGGGAAACACGCGAGACATGGAAAACATTCGGACGTCTTGATCAGGGCTGGACACCCAATCAGATCACAACGTTGCGATTTGCCATGAGCAATGTGAATCGCGCGGGCCAAGGCGGCGGTATTACCGCACCCGAAGCCGATATCACTACTGAACGCATCGGCAGCACCACGTCACTCAGTCATCGCAGCGTGTTGCGAAACGGCGGCGCCGTGAACAACGCATCAGTGCAAGTTGGAACGTTTCGCTGGAATTTTCCGCCAACGAAAAGCGGATTCGACACGCCGCAGGTGACGATTCTCGACCGAGACTCGGTTCCCATTGGCATTGCGGGTTCCAGCAACTTCGTGTTTGACGAACGCGAAGTGCAACTGCAGTTAAAGAACGTGTTCGAGACATCCGTTGGTGCAAATCATCATCTGCGCATTGGTGCCGACATCACGCGATCGGCGTTCCAGTTACGTGGCTCAAGCACGAATCCATCTGGCGCGTACGAAGTCGTGAACAACGGCAATATTCCGGTGGGAGCCAACGGCTGGTATTCCATTGCCGACATCCCCGCGAATGTATTTGTGCGCAGTTACACCATCGATGCGGCGCAAAAGCAGGTGAATCTCAGTCAGCTCGAGACGGGCGCTTACGTGGAAGATCGCTGGCGCCTGTCGTCGTCAGTGACGGTCAACGGCGGCCTGCGGTGGGATTATGACGACCTCACATCGCGCGGCAACAGCTCGCCCGATCTCAACAACTTTCAGCCGCGTGTGTCAGTGAACTGGCTGGCCACTCCGACGACGGTGCTGCGCGCCGGTGCGGGATTGTATGCGGGGAAATTTCCTTACGCAGTGTACTCCGATGCCATTCAGTTTGGCCCCGATGGCAATCAGACCGTCACGTTTCGTGGAGCATCCGCTCCGACATTTTTGAACGGTCCGAAGTCGGCGCAACTCAATCGAAGTACGTTGCCTCCCGGAGAAATTCGGCAACTGTTTGCATTGGGTCTCGAGCAGCCAATGAGCCGCCAATATTCGCTGGGTTATCAGCGTGAGATTGGAACCCGCGTTGGTATCACGCTCGATGGCGTGTATGTCGACACGCGCAATCTCCCACGCTCCTGGGATCTGAACGCAAGCACTCGTCGCATCGGGCCATCTGATACCGTTGGACTGCCTGTCAGTGCCGGCGACACGTTTCGCCCCGTTGTGCCGGTGACGGGTGGTTACCGCCGGCTCAGCACGACGGAAACAGGTGGACAATCCAACTATGCCGCGTTGTACACCACCGCCACGGTGCGCGCGACGAAAACGTTATTGCTCGATGTCAACTGGGTTTGGTCGCGGGCACGCAACAATACTGAAGACATCAATTTCAACGCCACGCAGGGCAATGATTTCGATGCCGAGTGGGCGGATGCCGTGAATGATCGACGTCATAGCGTTGCGGCGCGCGCCGTGTATACCCCGGTCTCGCGACTCACGCTCAGCACAGTGTTGAGCTACCAGAGTGGGCAGCCAGTCAATCGTATTGCGAACTTCAAGGATCTCGACGGATCGGGCGATACGTTTGGCAACGGGTTTCTTGGGAATCAGGATCGATACTTTGGTGTACCGCGCAATGGAGAACGTTTGTCAGGGTCATGGCTGACGAACATCACAACGGCGTATCGATTGCCGTTACCTCGCGGCAACCTCGAGTTGCGGGCTGACGCGTTCAATCTGTTCAATGCCACGCTTGAATCGGGATTTGCCAACGGTGTTCCGGGTGGCGGAGCGCGTACGCAGGTGGGGCGACCCGGTGATGCACTCGTCATTTCGAGTTTTGCGCCACCGCGTCAGTTGCAGCTTTCGGCGCGATGGGTTTTCTAGCCACGCGGCGACGCCCAGCGGCGACATCGCGCGTTCGCACGCGCACAGGAATGTTGCGTGCACAGACGTTTGTGTGCGCCATGGTCGTTGCGGCGATCTCAATGGGAGCGTGCACGCGCGATACTCGTGCAACAAGCACGTCCAGCGAGTTACGCGTCATGACGTGGTCCGCAATCGAGTCGTCGGCACGCGGACAGACGGTAACCATGCGCATGTGGCGTGGCGATCAATCCATCAATCAGTTCATGGATACCTGGGTCGCGCCGCACCTCGCCAGCGAATTCGGCATCACACTGCGCACCGTCGAAGGGCAGGGGCCGGAAATTGTGAATGCGCTGCTGCTCGAGCGCAACGCGCGTGCGAACGGGACCGCTGATCTCGTGTGGATCAACGGCGAAACGTTCTCCAATTTGCGACGCGAGAAGCTGCTGTTTGGCCCGTGGGCCGACCGTGTGCCCAGTGCAGCGTTGCTCGATAGTGCGTCTCCCATCATCATGCGCGATTTCGAGCAGGAGCTTGGCGGCCTCGAGCTGCCGTGGGGCACCGTACAAGCCGCGCTCATCTACGACACACTCCGAACGCCCAATCCGCCGCGTAGCTTCGACGAGCTTGCCCGCTGGATTCACGCACATCCCGGACGGTTCACGCACGATCAGGCATTTACCGGCGTCACGTTTCTGAAGGAGTTGATGTATGCGCTGAACGGCGGCGTCAGCAAATTTCAGGGTGGCTTCAACGAGCCGATCTACACACAGGCCAGCGCGAAAGTCTGGCAATGGCTCGACAACACCCGCAACGATTTCTGGCGTGAGGGACGCACGTATCCCGCAGGAGTGGCCGAGCTGCACCGGTTGTTCGCCAACGGCGAAGTTGACTTCACGATGTCCAACAATCAGAACGAAGTGATCACCAAAGTACGTCAGGGAATTCTGCCGCCGTCGTCGAGAGCGTTGGTGTTGCGCGATGGCACCATTGCCAACGCACACTACCTTGGGATTCCGGCGTCGGCACCGCATGCCGCTGCCGCGATGGTCGTTGCAAATTTTCTGTTATCCCCCGAAGCCCAATATGAAAAGCAACGTCCGGAAGTGTGGGCCGACGGCACAGTGTTACGCACGTCAAGTCTGTCGCCCGATTGGCAACGGAAGTTTGGCGCGCTCGCGCTTGAAGCGAACGCCATTCTCTCCGATACGCTCTCGAAGTATGCGCGTCCGGAAATCGCACCGCAGTATCACGAGCGATTGAATGCCGATTGGCGCGCGCGCATTCGTGACACGCCGAATCGGTGACACACTCGCGACGCGCGTTGGCTGTTGGCGTGGTGCTCGTGTTGCCCGTGGTTGTCGGATTCGCGTATGCCTTGCTTGGTGCAACCGATGTGATTGGCGGTTTGGGACAACCACCGGGTCTCGCGCGTATCCAGCGTGTGCTGTCAGAAGCGGCAGTGTGGCGCGGAACCGCGTGGGCAATGTGGGTGGCCGTCGCGTCAACCACCCTCGCGGCTCTGCTGGCTGTTGTTCTGTCGCTCGTGTACGACGGCACGTCGCGCACCGACCGGCTGGCTCGCGCGCTCATGAATGTTCCGCTGGCGTTTCCGCATCTGGTGGCGGCGGCGGTTGGCCTGCTGGTGCTTGGCCAAAGTGGAATGTTGGCGCGCATCCTGATGTTTGCCGGGGTCATCGCAGATTCAGCGCACATGCCGGAACTCGTGTCCGATCGATTCGGCGTCGGAGTTATCGTGGCGCTCACGTGGAAGGAGGCTCCGTTTCTGCTGCTGATCAATGCCGCGGTACTGAGTGGTCACGGCCGGGGGTATCAGGAAGTCGCGCGCACGCACGGCGCGTCGCGCTGGCAAGTGCTGCAGCGCGTCACGTGGCCACTGCTGTGGCGCGGCATGAGTCCCGCGCTGGTTGCTGTTGCGGTGTTTGCTTTTGGCAGTTACGAAACGATGGTGTTGCTGGCGCCCAGCAATCCGCTGGCGCTCCCGCTGCTCACTGCCGAACGGTACGTCGATCCGGCACTCGCACGTCGGAACGACGCGTTTGTTCTGGCCGTGCTGAGTATGGTCATCGGCCTGATTGCGGTGGCCGTGTACGAACGCCTCCGCTCGCGCATTGAGGATGTCGGCCATGTCTGAACACCGCCGGCGAACATCGCCATCGGCAAGTGGCCGGCTGCTTCGCAATGCATTGCTGATCGTACTGGCGCTCTGGACGCTCGCGCCACTGCTGTTGCTCATTGTGCTTTCGCTGAGCCGCAACTGGTACGCACCAGCGGTCTGGCCGTCGGTGTGGACTGGGGAACATTGGGGGCGGCTGGTGGCGGCCGCGTCCTCCCAACGTGAAGCGCTACTTACCAGTGTTGCCTTGGCGACCCTCACGGCGCTTCTTGCATGCCTGTTGGCACTGCCTTTCGGGCGGCTTATCGCTCAGTCTCGCGGCTGGCCGCGTCGCTGGGCCGCGGCAATGGCGTTTGCTCCGGTGGCGGTTCCCCCAATCGCGCTTGCAACGGGAATGCACTTTTCTCTGCTGAAGATCGGACTGGCGGGTCACTTTGGTGGTGTTCTTGTTGCGCACATCATTCCCGCCGCCGGCTACCTCACTCTCTTTTTTCTCGGCGCGTTTTCCGCCTACGACCTACGGATCGAGGAGGAGGCCCGAACGCTTGGGGCAACGCGCGGCGCGGTCTGGCGTCGCATCACGCTACCAATCCTGCGCGCGCCAATCGGAGATGCATTGGCACTGGCATTCCTTATTTCCTGGGCACAGGTGCCACTGACACTGCTTATCGGCGGCGGCCTGGTTCGAACATTACCCATCGATGTGTTTGCGGCCATACGCGCTGGCGACGACGCCCGAGCCGCATCCGGTTCCATTCTGTTGATCGTACCGGCCCTGCTTGCGATTGCCGGCGTGCGTGTGGCCGTTCGTCGCACTGGCGTTGTCGGTTTGTGAGCCACGCCGCAGTCGCGACGCTTGTCGTGCAGAACCTTTCAGTTCCGTTTGGTGCGAAACCGGGGCTTCGCGACATTTCACTGCATGTTGCACCAGGCGAGCGCGTCGTGATTGTCGGTGCGTCCGGCGTTGGAAAAACGTCACTGTTGCGGGCAATCGCCGGCCTGACAGACATCACGCACGGAAGCATCACCATTGGCGGGCGCGATGTGACGCTATTGCAACCGGAACAACGCGGTGCCGTGTACATGCATCAGACTCCCCTGCTGTTTCCACATCTCACTGTTTTTGAGAACGTTGCCTTCCCGCTACGCGTGCGCGGAGCTTCAGCCGCGGAAATCAGCGATCGCGTGTACGATGCGCTGACGAATGTGCAGCTTGATAGCTTGGCGCTACGCGCTCCAAAGACGCTGAGTGGCGGGCAGCAACATCGCGCCGCACTGGCTCGCGCAGTGGTCGGTCGTCCCGAATTGCTGCTGCTGGACGAGCCATTCTCCAGTCTCGATCCAGCCTTGCGCGATGACGTCCGCGACGCGCTGGTGACCGTTCAGGAAAAGTTCGGGATGTCCGTGTTGCTGGTGACGCATGATCTGGACGAAGCCAGTCGTCTCGCCGATCGCATAGGTGTGCTGCAAGTCGGCGGAGCACTGCAGATTGGCACACCGAAAGAGATGTTCGAAACGCCAAAGTCATTGGCCATCGCTGTCGCATTGGGTCATCGCGCGATACTTGATGGAACGCTTACCAAGCAGGGACAATTGACCTGTGCACTGGGCGTAATCACGGTCGACCCGCGAATGGTCGCGGACGTCGGCATCGCGCCCGAGCGTGCGGAAATCGCTGTGTCCGTGCTGCTGATGCCGGGAGCGCTGTCTCTCATTGCACCGCTCCTCGATGGTCCCGTCTTTCACGTGCAGCGCATGACGTACAGCGGCGATGGCGCGAGCGCGAAAGTGCAGGTCGGCACGGTGTCGCTCGACATTCCGGTACTTGCAGAGTCAGCGGGCGATGACGCCATCGCGACGTGTGCTGCCGGCACGCGGGTGTCGGTGCGTATCGCGCCTTCGCGGGTTCGTCTCTTCAACCGGTGAACGCCGATGTTTGACGATTGGTTGCGGCATTTCAAGGATCGCTGGATGACGCCGCTGGCACTCTTGATTGGTCCGCGCGTTTCTCCAAACGCCGTGACAATCATCGCAGCGCTCGTGGGCTTGTATTGCGCCTATCTCGCCAGTCAGGGCGCGATGACCGCCGCGTTTGTGACGTGGGTGGTCAATAGGTTGCTCGATGCGATTGACGGTCTGCAGGCACGCGTGCACGGCCGTCAATCGGACTTCGGTGGCTACCTGGACATCATGCTCGATCACGTAGTGTACGCAGCCATCCCCATCGGACTGCTCATTTCGCATCCCACGCCCACGTTTGGCATCGTCACGGCGCTGTTGCTGGGCGCCTATTTCGTCAACGGCGCGTCGTGGATGTATCTCGCCGCCATTCTCGAGCGCATCGGCACCGGCGCGCGCGCACGGGGCGAACTCACCACCATCACGATGCCGCCGGCAATCGTAGCCGGCGCCGAAACGATTGTCTTCTTTTCCCTGTTTTTCCTGCTCCCGCAATACCAGATCCAACTCTTCTCGGCCATGGCCATACTGGTTGCCGTGAACATTGTACAGCGGCTCGTCTGGGCGTACCGCGCATTGCCGGTGCCCAGCGGCCCTGTCTGATAGTGTGATCAGCTGTCCCGAAGCGAGAGGCATTCCGCCTTTAACCGTGCATCGGTGAGTCGTCGATGCGGGACTCACCATCTGTCGGCGCATAGCAGCCACGAACGGAGCCTTCGAATGATCTCGCCGGTTTTGGACGCAGTGATTGGCAACCTTCTCCGCGCGGCCCGGAAAAGCACCAATCTGTCCGCCTCGCCCAGAAACGAGCCGCACCTCGACGACGACAGAAACCACCTAAATGAATTCTGTCCAACGACTTGACACTGCCAAACGGCGTCAGGCGAATCGTAATGCAGCGGAGTGAAAATCCGCGTGTCGAGGGTTCAATTCCCACCCTAGCCACTGTGTAACTGTTCAGACCCGCTTGGAGTTGGCCTCGCGCCACTGCAGGCGCTATTTGCGTTGATCGAAGACTGTGTCGGTATTGTATCAGAAATGGCTTCACTGTGCGCAAATATCTCACCAGCGCGTGTCGATTGCTGCAGTTTGTGTGGTGTGGCCAGCGCTCAATCAATGCGCCAACCCTCGACCACCGTTTTTCGCCAGCAACCGACAAAATGAAACCGATGGTGGCGTTTGACGAATCGGCCAATTCCGGCGCAAACCTACTCGATCCCGAGCAACCGATTTTGACGTGTACATCTGTTTTGGTGACCGAGGAAGAAGTTGAAGTGTAACTTCCGCCACGCCCGAATGAGTACAAATTTTCCACTCTGAGGGAGAACACTTCAGGGTAGCGTGCTGTGCTTTCTGTACTCGACTCACCGGCGCTCAGTACAGACAAGTATGTCATTTCAGGTGTGCATGAGAAATTCTTCGCGGTCACAACGATCATTGCATTGCTCATCGAACCTGTGGCGTACCGTGCTGGGATCGATTTGGCTGAGCGAGGCGCGAATCTCGGACTGGCAAATCTGTTGGACTACACGTTGCCTGTTTATCCAGGGGATTCAGTATTTCAAGAGCTATTCAGTCGTTTTGTAAGCATGATCAGATCTCCCACGAATCACACTATCGGCAAATTCTACCGTAGAATAAGTCGCTTTCAAGCTTGCAATTTTGCAGGATGAAAAAATAGCGCAAAACAAGTCGCCTTGAGAATTGCGCGCTTGCCTCACAACAGTAGCGTCATGGAATCGCGCACAATCGACGATCCAATTGTGAACGAAGATTGCACGGCATTCAAACTCCATCCTGCTTGTCCTTGATCGCGCGGCAGTTGAATTACGAGTTCGCCCGTGTGGACGCAGCGAATCAAACAGTCGGTGCTGCGAACTCGCTAATCCATTTGCTCATGCAGCAACTTTGCTTGCTTGGCGTAATATCGACTTGCTATCGCATCACCGTTCTTCGCGAGCGACTTGCTTACCGAGGTGGCGGCGTTCGCGGCGACGCGAAAGGCAGCGATGAGAGCGTTCCGCTGAGCGGCGTCATCCGCCCAGAGCCGTTTCGCGTGGTTCATGGAATTCTCGCGCAGCAGTTGAACCGAAGGTCAGACGTGGTTGAGCAGCTGGAATCTGTTCAGGGAAGCCCGAACATCTTTGGCGAAAAGATGGAGTGCTCGTATTGGCGCAAGGTTTGAGCGGCATCTGGATGGCATCCCGCCTACGGTCAACCATTGAGCACAGCTGGGAAACCAGAATTCCCTGGTGTCCGCACGGGTCCGTCTTGGACGTCGAGCCAAAGGCCGGGTCACGGTGACACAATGGGAGGGGCGTGCCCCATGACATCGACTTGGGACCAGATAAGGATCCCGAATTGGTATTGACAAGTATTGCCACTGTTACCAAATTGGTAAAATGAATCCGTCACCCTTCCTCCAACGTATCGAGCCGGATCTGGGATGGATGTCGTCGGATTGAATCATGTTGACGCGTTCCTTAAGAGACATACGGACTGCCGCCAGGAACTTTCAGAACTGATTCGTGAGTTGGAGGCGGCTTCGTTTGCAACTCCGCTCGAACTTTCCGCGCGATATCCGTCGTGCAAGATCCTGGACGGAAAAACGTTCGTGTTCAAGGTGCGCGGAAACAAATTCAGATTAAGCGCAAAAATTGCGTTTAATACTCAGAAGTTTTTCATACTCGCGATGGAAACGCATGCTGAGTATGACCGGCGCACCCTTCGCTGAAGAGTCAAGCGATGATTTCAGTAATCAAGACAGCAGCGCATCACAGCGAGATCCTGGAGAGAGTCAGCACCTTGGTCGATCTCGATCCGATCCCGGAATCGCCCGAAGGTAAAGAGTTGGAAGTGCTCACAGTTCTGCTCAAAGACTACGAGCGCCGCGAATTCCCGCTGGCTCCGCCGAGTCCTCTTGCTGCAATACGGCTGCGCATGGATCAGATGGAGCTTTCTCCCAAAGACCTCATTCCGTTTTTGGGAGCGAGGAGCCGAGTTAGTGAGGTCTTGTCAGGTAAACGCCCATTGTCGCTCGCGATGATTCGCGCGCTGCATGAAGGGCTTCGCATTCCGCTGGAATCGCTCGTAGCTGATTCAGCAGATGAAGACCCCGTGGAGGACATTCAATGGGACCGTTTTCCGGTTCAGGAGCTCGTTAAGCGGGGCTGGATCAGCAACCTCAAGTCGACGAAAGGGAAGCGATTCGATTTCTCTGAGTGCAAGACGATCATGGAGGGGTTTTTCCGGCCGATCGGAGGCCTCGAACCCGCACTCGGAGTGCTGCATAAAACTGATCACGTGCGAACAGCAGCGTCGTCTGATCGATTTGCGCTTGCGGCGTGGGCGGGCTATGTGCAGCAGGCAGCAGACGAACTGGTCATAAAAGGAAACTTCGATCCGACGGCATGGGGACCTGACCGACTACGCGAGTTGCGCAATCTTAGTCAGTATGACGTTGGACCCAAACTTGCTACTCAGTTCCTCTCAGATCGTGGAATTGCAGTCGTCATCGCACCTCATTTGCAACGAACTCGGCTGGACGGTGCCGCAATGCTTCGCACCGACGGGGCGCCCGTCATCGCACTAACGATCCGTCATGATCGCGTCGATAACTTTTGGTTTACGCTCTTTCATGAGCTGATGCACGTTCTGTTGCATCTATGGAATCGAGATACCAGACAATCAGCACAACGTTTGTTTCTCGATGACCTGGATGTGGCAGCAGACAGCACCAGTGTAGAGAACGAAGCAGATGACGCGGCACGTCAAGCACTTGTGCCACTCGATAGTTGGAACCGGAGTGCGGTTCGCTTTGCGATAGCTCCCGCAACCGTTACGCAGCTTGCCAATGAACTTGGTGTGTCAAGCGCGATTGTTGCTGGTCGCGTTCGATTCGAGCGCCGCAATTACCGGCTTCTGTCGGGCATGGTTGGTGCGGGTCAGGTGCGATCAAACTTTCCCGAAGTGAAGTGGTCTGCTGACGATTGATTTAGGAGGTTGCGTGTACGTCTGGGCGATGCGTGATAAGAGAGCTGAGTGGACTGCGGTGCGGTTGCTGGCCGCGTCCGCCACAATTCCTTTTTCGGTGTTGGTTGAGTCTGTATGCGAACCCTTCGTTTCGATTCGTGACTCACGCATTCAAACTCCTGAAGAAGTAATCGGGAAGCTTGCCAAAAACATTGCCAGCGTCAGTGCGTCGACCCGTGTCAGTGGATCTTGCAAACTTTTGCATGCTATACTCCGATGCTGACGTCGCCCGCATGTTAACCGCTCTCTCAAAAGACTTAGGCAGCGTCGCTCGTGCAGTTGTGCCTGTAGTCCGTACCGATTGCGGACCTGAAGTGCTGACTGACGCGCTTTCGTGGGCTCGACAACACGGTACGGGGATTTGCATACGCGCGGTTGGGCTCACGAGACTTGATCACGCGTCGTCGGCGGTACAATTGTTGCTCGATCAAGCAAAGCTGTCACCATTACAGATCGATTTCGTAACTGACGCTCAAGATCTTCCACGCATTGTTTCGCACTCGGAAATGCGTAGCGCGTTTACTCTCGCATCCTTCGCGCGTTCATGGTCGCATCTGGCCGGTTCGTTTCCCCGGGCGATTACACATTTGAAAGTCGACGATTACGAGCACACGCTTGAGCGTCCCGAGTGGGAGGTTTGGGTCGAAGAAGTTTCAAATGACGAGATAGGTCGTGCTCCCGACTACGGCGACTATGCGACACAGTCGCCAATCTACAGTTTGTCGCCGGGCTTCGGAGGAAGTCCAACCGTGCGCTACACCACCGACAACCATTTCGTCGTGTTGCGTGGTCGTGGCGGTTCGCCTGGAAAATCGACCGATTTTTCGCAGTACGTTGGCCACGCTCGTTATTTGAAACGCTCTGCGTATTTTCGATCGCAGGTCGATACGCTTGGCGATGACTATGTCGATCGGATTGCGACGGGAATGCACAAGACTGGTAACCTGGAGACGTGGCGTGTTGCCTCGTTTCAACGGCACGTGACGCTGGCGGCCTCTCAGGTGGCCACGTTGAGCATGGTTGTCAGTCAAAGAAATTCCGGCGTCAGCGCTCAACGTTTGTCTGCGCAGGTAGAGGCGTCGTTCAAATCAGCAGACTAGATCTTTCTCCCGTTCGGCCTACGCGTTCTGAGCAAACCGGGCTGGCTTCGCTCGGGCTAGATACGATGACCGGGCGTGCGGAAGACGGTCCCGATTGGCAAGCGCACATTCGCAGCAAGGACAAGCGCCGCAAGCTGGCCACACGATTCAAGAACGCGAAGGATCCGTTCCGCATCGTGATTGCGCGCGACATGTGGTTAACAGGTTTTGACGCGCCGTGTCTGCACACCATGTACGCCGACAAACCCATGCAGGGGCACGGTCTCATGCGGGCGATTGCGCGCGTGAAGCGCGTGTTCACATTACCTCTTCCGTGTGGTCGTGACTCGCTATTCGGTTATCTCCGCATTCCATCGCAAAATTCCACCCGTGAGATTCCGCACGCGCGTGAATCCCGAGTCGCGCAACTGCTGCGCCGCGCTCGCACTTCTGGAACCGCTGCGGCACATCACCACGATGTCGCGCGATGCATTAAGTGTTGGCATCGCGTCCGGCAACGTCGCCAACGGAATGAGTGTTGCGCCATCAATATGTTGTTGCGCCCATTCGTACGGCTCGCGCACGTCTATCAAATCAAAGTCATCGCCGCGCGCCAAACGCTCACGAAGGGCAATCGGTGTAATTTCACTATCCGCATTACCAACCGGTGCATTGAATGGCACAGCATTGCCTGGCACACCACAAAACGCATCATAGTCAACCAACTCTGTAATCGTTCGCGTTCCGCACATGGGACACGACGCGTCGCGCTTGATGCGCACGGTACGAAACTGCATCGATAGCGCATCAATCAGCAGCAGGCGTCCCGCCAACGTTTCGCCAATGCCGAGCAGGACTTTAATGCCTTCGGTGGCCTGAATTGTGCCAACCAATCCCGGCAGCACACCAAGCACGCCACCTTCTGCGCACGATGGCACCGAACCTGGTGGCGGCGGTTCCGGATACAAACAACGGTAGCACGGACCGTCCGCCGTTGCGAACACCGACGCTTGTCCATCGAATCGAAAAATCGAACCGTACACATTCGGAATGCCGAGCAACACGCACGCATCGTTCACCAGATAGCGGGTGGCGAAGTTGTCCGTGCCATCAATCACCACATCGTAACCGCGCATGATCGGAAGCGCGTTCTGCGACGTGAGCCGCTCGTTATGCGTGATGACTTCAATGTTTGGATTGATGTCGAGCAACCGGTCGCGCGCCGAGTCGAGTTTGTTGCGCCCCACATCGCGCGTGCCGTGCATAATTTGCCGATGCAGGTTGGTGACATCGACAACGTCGAAATCCATGAGTCCGATGGTACCCACGCCGGCGCCGGCGAGATACAGCGCAACCGGAGAACCCAACCCACCCGCCCCAACCACGAGCGCCCGTGACGCTTTCAGGCGGCGCTGTCCATCCACACCAATTTGCGGCAGGGTGATTTGGCGGCTATAGCGCTCGTGCTCCTGCCCGGTGAGTGCCGGGAGCGCGTCGCCGGATGGGCCGAGAGGAGAACGCGAATTTGTCATGGCTGGAAGAATCGACAGAAAGATTTCTTTTCGCTATGCTTGTGTCGTCGAAACTTCACGAGAGGATCATCATGAGTGGCGTACGAGTTCTGGTGGGCACGCGGAAGGGCGCGTTCATAC
>JBDUBA010000171.1:0-18859 GCA_040004335.1 Gemmatimonas sp. | reverse complement strand
AGCGTCTTCAATTCATCCGACGCCGCCCGCAACTCTTCAACGATCTCGCCGCGAAAACCGGCCTCCTGCAACCGCGCCACGATGTTTGCGTACATCTGCACCGTGCCGTTTTTCCCGGCCGCAAATCGGCCCCACACGGTCTCCGGAAACGCCGTGCGACGGACGTCCGAGAGTATCGAACCGATGTTGTGGAGATTGTGCGCCGCACACACCCACAATGCGTCTTCGCTGGCAAGCGACAACCGGTTGAGATAGTCCGCCTTGCGCTCATCGTTCGACATTTCAATTCCGTC
This sequence comes from Gemmatimonas sp., assembly GCA_040004335.1. Classification (GTDB taxonomy): domain Bacteria; phylum Gemmatimonadota; class Gemmatimonadetes; order Gemmatimonadales; family Gemmatimonadaceae; genus Gemmatimonas. The sequence continues at coordinate 18,566 of JBDUBA010000171.1, read as the reverse complement.
ATCATCCAGTCGACGCTCAGCAACGGACAGCGCGGTGCTCAGCACACTGTTGCCGAATTTCGTGCCAATACGCTCTTCCAGCTTTTCTTGCGACCAGCCTTCGCGCACACACCCTTCAATCACGTCGTGCAGAATGCCAGCAACGACGGTTTCTTCATCGCGCGCATAACGCGTCAGAATGATCGCCACGTTGGCCGGATGTGTCAGATACGGAAGCCGGGTTCCCTTTCGCACTTGCTGGTCGTGATGCTTGGCCGCAAAGGCGAATGCGTGATTGATACGATCGGAGTAGCCGGTCACTGACATGACATCCTCGAAAGGGGCTCAGGCGGATTGCGGAACATACGACGGACGGGTGAACCAGGCCACTAGCGATTCGAGCCCAACGCGATCTTCGTCAGTGAATCCGCCATGCACACCGGAGTCGATGTCGAGCACGGCCAGAAGTTCGCCCTGCGCATCAAACACCGGCACTACAATCTCACTCTGCGAACGCGGGTCACACGTGATGTGCCCGGGAAACGCATGCACGTCCTCGACCACCACCGAGCGCCGCTCTGCCGCGGCTGTGCCGCACACCCCACGGCCAAAATGTATTTCGAGGCAACCAAGCGAGCCCTGATATGGACCCACACGTAGAAGTCGACCAGGTTCGACGACGCGATAAAACCCTGTCCACAAATGCCCAAACGCGTGATGCAGCAGCGCCGACATCGTCGCCATGTCAGCAATAACGTCTGCGCTGCCTTCAAGGAGCAGTGCTTGCATCGTCCGCAACTGTTCGTAGGCAGCAGCTTTTGGCGCGTTGCGCAAATCGGGAATTGCCGGTTCCATGGAAGCTCTCAGCCGTATCGGTGAAACTGCACGCGTAATGTTCGCTTCACGGTGCGCCTTGTGCGCAGAAATGTTCAACGAGCAACAGTGCGGTCGTGAAGATAATGCAACGTGACCGTGACAGTGTCGTACCGTCAGCTTGCGAGCCAGCGGGTGACCGGCGCGGCGATGCTCGCGATTCGCGCAGACTCGATCATCGTCAACAATCGCAAGTCCAACACAAAAAGGGCGAAGCCCTGCACGATCACACCAACGCCCGCACCAAGCACACTCAGTCGTTTCGCCAACACCCAGCCGGTGACCGCCAGTGTGATGCCCACCGCCACATATCCGGCATCGAGTCCGATGTTCAGCCACACGAACTGGTGAAGTTGCACCGAACCCCCGTAGTCGCGATACGCGAGCGCTCTCCATCCCCAAGCGACCAGCGCGAGGTCGATGCCGCCCCACGCCAGCATCTGAATGGAAAAATGCTTGAGAAAGGGCGCGTTGTTCTTGCGCCGATGTAACACCAACAGAATCAGTACGCCAGCAATCAAACTCGCACCGGCCCACAACCCTAACCGTATCAGGTGCCCGCGCTCAAGCGCAAATAGTGTGTCGGCGTACATGACTCAACGAAACGAAGGAGCCCGCGTGGCCCACAACAGCACGGCTCGTACGCGATGTTGTTGCGCGCGCAGTGTCGCAGTACGCGAAATAAGCCAGTCCAGCCGCGTTACTCCCACACGCGCACACAAAATGACATCGGTTGCCGACAGCGGCATTTGTGTTTCATACAGGGTATCGCTGCGCACCACGACGGTGAAATCGTGCTCGTTCGCGATCTCCTGCAGCTCGGCGTTGACAGCATCGCTTGTTTCACCGGGTAGTGAAATCGTGTCCAATGCGAGGTCGCGCCCAAGTTTCGTTGTGAATATCTGCGCCTGCAGCGATGACGCACTCGCGGGCCCGGAACGCACCTTGGTGTTTTTCAGCAGGCGACTGACGAGACGTGGCGGCGTGCTGGCGTCAACCAATAACGTATCGCGAGAATCGCGCACTGCCGCAGCGGCGAGATTGATTCCAATGGTTGCGCCCAATAACGCGTCACTGCTGATCACCTGTACGTCGCGCGACGTATCACCGTAACCCGTAAGCGTGACGTGCAGGAGTTGGTACGCTTCGCTCGCAGAATCAATGATCGGAGGAATACCGTCGTCGCCTTGCCGACGCGTTCGCGTCATGCCTCTTTCAAGTCTGGCACCGGTGTGCAGAATCACGCGCGCATCTGTCACGCGTTCAACTTCGGCAACATCTGCTACGCGCGGTCTTTTGATTTCGATAAAGAATGCGACGCCAAATCCAACCGCCAGCCCAGTCACCAGCGCGGCAAAAAGCATCGCGACCGGTGGAACACGCGCCGGCGAATCCGCCTCGGCCCGACGTCGCTCCTCCGCGATGCGTATGTTGGACGCGCGCACGTCCGCCAGTGTTTTTTCAGCCGCTTGCAGGATCATCTTCGCTGTATCGAGCCCTTGCCGCGCCAGGTGTTGAGCGGAGCTGTCTCCACCAAATCGTTGTGCGGGAGCCAGCATGGCGGTGTCGACGGTTGGTTGCGCCGCATTTGATGCGACGCGCTGCAAGGAGTCGGCAACCGTTGGCGCCGTCGCGGTCGTCGGTACCGTGCTTGCGTTAGTGTGAGGCGGGGATGCACTCGGATTCAAAGACGTTCCGCTCGTGGATGTTGCCAGCAGGCGTTGGTCGCCAATCATCAACAAGCGCTGACCAAGTGTCGCAAGTTTGGCCGTCATGGCAGCGTAACGCGCGTCTGGTCCGCCAAGCGCGGCGTATGCTTCGCGATTACGATTGACGTCGTTCAGTGAATCAAGCAGCACGCGTGCGCGCGCATCGTTGCGAAGCAGTTCAGCTTCGCCAACCGCGCGAAAATTCTCGACGAGTGGTGCCGTGTGTGCCCGAGCCACACGATTGGTCAATTCCTTGCGCGCATCGGTTTGTTCGGCGGCGGCGTTCGGCGCGGGCGTCGCGGTTGCGCGATCGGTGCTGACGTTCGCGGTCGCGCTGGCTACGCGATCGGCATCACTTTGCAGCAGAAATTGCAATGTGGCTTCCGCATTTCTCACGCGATCCGTTGCACCCGTGAGGTTGGCCAGCAACGGAAGTGTATCCACGATAGGTGGGAGCGCAGCAATTCGTGCGCGTACCGTGCGGTTCACTTCGCGGGGAACAAGCACCAGCAGCAACAACGTGGTGGCTACGGCCAGCAGACCAACACCCGCGATCAGCCCACCGCGTCTGGCCGCGTTACGTGCACGAGCGGCCATCCACGCCGTCCGCCGGAGGCTGACTATCGCGTTACTTCCGGACCCGGCGTTCACGATGTTGTTCACCCCTCAAAACAAGCGTGGGAGCCAGCGCTTTGCGCCAGCCCCCACCAAGAACGAATGACCGTAAGCGTTACCGAAAACCCGCTTGGCGACTGCTTCTGCGAATCGCGTACGGGAGTTGCTTACTTGACCGTCACCTTGCCACGCATGTTCATCTGCAGGTGAGGCGTGCAGAAGAAGTCATACGTGCCGGGCGCAACGCCCGCGAACGAAAGCACATACTCTGCGTTTGGCGCGATCAGGTACGGGCTTGACAGTTCGCTCACGGGCTCGGTCATGTTGGCAATCAACTGCGCCTTCGAGGCCGGGCTTGCGGTGAACGCTGGCTGTGCGGGATCAAATGCAACGTTGTGCGGTCCGTTTGAAACCATGATGAACTTGATGCCGTCGCCCGGGGCGATGGTGAGTTCAGCGGGATCGTACTTATAGGTTGTGCCTTCGCCAACCATCTTGACTTCCCAGGTCTTGCCCGTGATGGGCATGGGTGCGACCGTGGCCGTCGGAGCTGCCATCGCCGGCGCTGCCGGGGTTGAGTCAGCGGCTGGCGTATCAGCCTTCTTCGCGCAGGCGGACAACACCAGCGCCGCGCCCGTTGCTACTGCCAATCCTAAAAACCGCATGTTCGAGAGGCCTCCAAGCCGATCGAGTAATTGCTACGTGCTGACGTTGTGTTCGCCGCCCTTTTGCCCGGAACGAGCGTTTGAGCTATGCCTCGTGAATTTATTCACAAACTCGCTGAGACGCAAATCCGCGTACGAATTTCGTCCTCGTCCGGTTGACTGAACCCGGGTGCCCTCGCTACCCTCAACCGCTATGAAGCGTTCCCGGAACCACCACCACACCCATTTGAGCCACGGTCCTACGGGCCGGGGAACAGTGGGTTGTGCACAGGGACGCCGCTAACCGGCTTCCCAGCCGCCCCTGCTTCACTCGGCCCGTCCAACTGGACGGGCTTTTTTTATTTCCGCGTTCCATAGCGTAACACCCTATTTCACTGACACTTACAAGCACCCATGCTGAAAATCGCGCTCCCCAACAAGGGCCGCCTGAGCGAGGACTGTCGAGAGCTCTTCAACGACGCTGGGCTCGAGGTCCGCTCTGCCAGCGACCGCGCACTCACCGCTTCTCTCGGTGGTGAGTTCGAAGCGATTTTCGTCCGGGCGCAGGACATCGCCGAGTTTGTCGCCGACGGCGCCGCCGATGTCGGCGTGACCGGCTGGGATTTGGTGACGGAATCAGAACGCCCTCTCGTCTCGCACCTCGATCTGGGGTTTGGGCGCTGTCGTCTCGTCATTGCCGCTCGCATTGACAGCGGGCTCAACACCATCGCGCAGCTGCAGGAGCGCGCGTCGCCGGTACGCGTCGCCTCAGTATTTCCGCGTATTGCCTCCCGTTTTTTCAAGACGCACAACATTCCGGCGGTAGTCGTGCCGGTGTCAGGTGCTGCGGAAATTGCGCCACATCTGGGCATCGCCGACGTCATTCTCGACATCACCTCAACCGGATCAACGCTCCGCGTAAACGGCCTGCACGAAGTGGAGACGGTGCTCGAGTCGACCGCACATCTCGTCACGGTTCCAGGTGGCCCACGCAACGGTGATACCAATCGTTTACGCGAACTCGATGACCTCGTGACAGCGTTGGATGCGGTGATTCGTGCGCGCGGACAGCGCTACCTCATGGCAAACGTTCCGCGTTCGGCATTAAAAGAAGTGCGTACGGTGCTACCAGGGTTGAACGGACCAACCGTGATCGATATTGCCGACGGGAACGGCTTTGTCGCCGTGCATGCCGTTGTCGCCGCGGCGGCGGTGTACAGAACGGTTTCCCAACTGCGCGCACTGGGTGGTGCGGGTATCCTGATCACGCGTATCGAGCGGCTGGTGCCATGACACCCAACGTTGTATTTCGCGCGACGGGCAATCTGGCCGATCTCGATTCGGCAACGCGGGCTGTACTCATGTCACGTGCCGGCGCTCGTGATACTCAGGTGGGCGCTCGCACAGCCGACATCATCCGCGATGTGCGCGCACGCGGCGACGACGCTTTGCGTGAGATGGCATACACGTTTGATCACGCAGTATTGCAGTCACTCGAAGTGCCGCGCGAAAACTGGACATGCGCGCTGAGTGCACTCGCACCGGACGTGCGGCACGCACTCGAGCGCGCCGCGCGAAACATTCAGTCAGTGCATCAGGCGTTCCTGCCAACTGCCTTTGAAACGTCGCCGGAACCTGGCATCACCGTCGGCCGTCGGCCCGATCCACTCGCGCGTGTTGGTGTGTATGCACCGGGTGGGCGCGCGGCCTACCCAAGCTCCCTGCTAATGGGAGCAATTCCCGCGCGAGTTGCGGGCGTTGGGGAAGTGATCGTGTGTTCGCCCCCTTCGGCCAATGGTGAAGTGTCATCGGTGGTGTTGGCAGCCGCCGCTCTCGCCAATGTCGATCGCGTGTTCGCCATTGGCGGCGCCGGAGCAATTGCTGCGATGGCACTCGGCACAACATCAGTGCCGCGCGTTGATCGCATTGTTGGACCAGGCAACGCGTACGTGGCCGAAGCAAAATTGCAGCTGGTCGGCCAGGTTGCCATCGATTCACCGGCCGGGCCGAGCGAACTATTTGTGTTGGCGGATAGCGACGCGAAACCCGATGTGATCGCGCGCGAAATGGCGGCGCAAGCCGAACACGATCCCGACGTAGCCGTGATTGCCGTGCTGTTCGGAGACGATGCGGCAATACAAGCCAAGCGAACGCTTGAAGCTTTGGAGAAAGTGCTCGAAATTTCGCCGCGCAGTGCGATCATGCTCGAAGCGTTTGCGGCTCGCGGTGCGTTGCTGACCGCCGACAACCTCGACCGCGCGCTTCAGTTCGCCAACGCGTGGGCGCCTGAGCATCTGCTGTTGGCTATCCGGCCAAGTTCACAGGACGAAGCTTTGTCGCGAGTGCGAGCGGCCGGTACTGTTTTTGTCGGCGAGACCAGCTCCGTTGCTTTTGGCGACTACATGACGGGCGCCAATCACGTCTTGCCCACGGCCGGTCTCGCACGTTGTTATTCGGGACTCTCCACACTCGATTTTGTTCGCTGGACTTCGTGGCAACGTGTCTCGCGCGAGGCTGCACGGGGACTGTCACGCGATGTCGGCGTGTTTGCCGATGCCGAAGGTTTGCCAGCTCACGCGGCAGCAGCACGATTCTGGACGGAAAACACGCAATTCTCAAACATGAAAACTTCATGACTGCATCTACACGTATCGACCGGTTGCCGCGCGAGACATACGCCACACTTCGCACGTACGTGCCGCTCACGACGCCCGTCGAAGTCGAACTTTCAGAGAATACGAATCAGTGGGGAGCGCCACCGGCGGCGGTCGATGCCCTTCGCGCGTGCGATGCGAGTGCGTTGTTCAACTACCCGTCGCAACCAATTTCACCGCTGCTGGCGCAGCTTGCCGAATACATCGGAACAAACGACCCCGCCACGATCGTCCTCGGCTGCGGCTCCGACGACATTCTCGATTGCAGTATGCGCGCCTTTGCCGAACCGGGGGATAAACTGGCATTCTCAGATCCGTCGTTTCAGATGTCGTCGTATTTTGGACGCACGAACGGACTCACACCCGTCGGCGTGCCAATTTTGCCCGACTGGAACGTGGACGTAGATGGGCTGCTCGCAACAAAAGCGCGCATCATCTATCTGTGCGCACCGAACAATCCCACGGGCACGCCCATTCCCGAAGCCTCAATACGTCGCCTGCTGGACGAAAGTGATGGTATCGTGATTGTCGACGAAGCGTACGCTGAGTTCACAAATTTGTCCTGGGCGAAACGTGCACCCAACGAAGAACGACTGGTTGTGTTTCGCACCATGTCAAAGGCATTCGGCCTTAGCGGCCTCCGTATTGGCTATGGCGTGGGCCGGCCCGAATTGTTGCTGGAAATCGACAAGGCCAGCGGCCCGTTCAAGGTGAACGCAATTGCCGAACGTGTGGCAAGCGCGACGCTTAAAGACGGATTGCCCTGGGTACAGGCTCGCGTGAAAGATGCACAGGCTGCACGCCGTGCGTTGCGAGTGGCGTTGATCGCACGCGGATTCAAACCGCTGCCATCAGAGGCAAACTATGTAATGCTGCCCATCGCAAACTCGCAGGGCGTCGCGACACAACTACGCGAAATGGGTATCGCGGTACGCGCGTTTTCATCGTTGGCAGTAATTGGCGACGCCTTGCGCATCACGGTGGGGCCCGAACCCATGATGCAGCGTTTCCTCGAAGCATTCGACTCCATTGCGAAAGTATCGTGAACAGCCGCAGGCCGGAAGCCGCTCAAGCCGTGTCTTCGTTGTGTGATGGCGCCGCATTGCGCGTCACGGTGTTTGACTATGGCGCAGGTAATCTGCATTCGCTCGTAAAAGCACTTGAAATACCAAGCAGCAGCGTGCGCGTTGAAAGTAATCCGGTGCTCGCCGTGCAAGACACGGATGCGCTCGTGCTGCCCGGTGTCGGTGCATTCGCGCCGGCGGCCGAACGTCTCGCACCCGGAATCCGGGAAGTCCGCACCGCGCTCCAGAACGGATTGCCGTGCCTTGGCATCTGCCTCGGCATGCATCTGTTGTTTGACAGCAGCATGGAAGGCGCCGGCGAAGGCATCGGTATGTTTAGCGGACATGTTGAAAGACTGAACGCACTACGGGTGCCTCAAATCGGATGGAACGCGATTGAGTGTGAGCCGCCCATCGATCCGCTGTTTGTGCAGTCACAACTGCAACTCGCGTACTTCGCCAACTCCTTCGTGGCACGGCCAACTCGCTCTGCTGCCCCACAAGTCATCGCGTGGACTGAACACGAAGGCGATCGCTTTCCATCGGCGGCGCGGGTTGGACATGTAGTTGGTGTGCAGTTTCATCCCGAAAAGTCCAGTCGGGAGGGCGTTGCCTTTGTGCACGCATTCCTGAACGAAGCTGCTTCCGTTCGTTTTTCATTTGCCGAGAGCTCCGTATGATTGCAATTCCTGCAGTGGATCTTCGTGATGGCGCCTGCGTGCAGTTGGTGGGCGGCGAATACGCGAAAGAAAAAGTTCGCCTGCCCGACCCGGCGTCTGTTGCCCGCGACTGGGCGAGCCAAGGATTTCAGCGGTTGCACGTGGTCGATCTGGATGCAGCCACCGGCAAGGGCAACAACAGCAAGATCGTGCGTGAAATACTGCGCGAATCGAGTGTGCCGGTGCAGGTTGGTGGCGGCATTCGCAACGAAGATCAGATCGAGCGTCTGCTTGACGATGGCGCGACGTACGTCATCGTGGGAACGCGTGCGGTCGAAGATGAAAGTTGGTTGGCCGAAGTATCAGACAAGTTTCCGCATCAACTAATTGTGGCGGCAGATGTGCGCGAGCGGCGTATTGTCACGCGCGGATGGACGAAAACACTTTCGCAGAACGTCGTACATTTCGTCGAAGGGTTGGCTGAATTGCCGTTGGCCGGTATTCTGGTCACCGCCGTGCACAAGGAGGGACTGTTGCAGGGCCCAGATCTTCTACTGATGGAAGACGTGACGGAGGCCAGCGCGTGGGCGGTGCAGGCCTCGGGGGGCGTCAGTTCGTTTGACGACTTACGCGCGCTCGAACATCGCGGACTCGCTGGCGCAGTGTTGGGCATGGCATTGTACACCGGCCTGATGGAACCACGCCGCATCGCCGAGGAGTTCGGAGCATGACTGTTGTTGTTCGCGAATCCAAAGAGACGCACATTCGCATTGCGTTGACCACGGGCACGGGTGTCGCCACGATTGCCACCGGCGAACCGTTTCTCGATCACATGTTGACTGCGCTGGCGCGTTACGCCGGGTTCGATCTCGACGTAAAAGCAACGGGTGATCTCCGCCATCATCTCATTGAAGATGTCGCGATTGCGTTGGGTGCGGCGTTGCAGGCCCATGCGCCAGCTACTTGTGCGCGTTACGGAGAACGCACCATCCCCATGGATGATGCCCTTGTGCACGTCGCGCTCGACCTCGGCGGACGGCCGTATTATCGCGGACCGTTGCCATCCAACATGTACGATCACTTCATGCGTTCGCTGGCGGACAATGCGCGCGCCACGTTGCACGTGCGTGTGCTCCGTGGCAAAGATCGTCACCATGTTGTGGAGGCGTCGTTCAAAGCGTTGGGGCTCGCGTTGCGCGAAGCACTGAGTGAAACGGGTACCGTCTTCAGCACGAAAGGCACGGTTCAACTTGAAATCGGGTCGGAGTGAGCGATTGTGCTGACTCGCCGGTTAATTGTGTGTCTCGACGTAAAGGGCGCGCGCGTTGTGAAAGGCGTGAATTTTGTTGGACTGCGGGATGTTGGTGATCCGGTGTCGCTCGCAGCGCATTATGAACGCGAAGGCGCCGATGAAATCACGTTCCTCGACATCTCAGCCAGCTCTGACGAGCGGGCAACGTTGCTGGATGTTGCGCAGCGTACCGCCGAGCGGCTGTTCATTCCGCTGACAATTGGTGGCGGTGTTCGCACGGCCGACGACGTTGCGCGTGTTTTGCGGGCGGGTGCGGACAAGGTGTCGCTCAATTCGGCGGCGGTGCTGCGCCCGGAAGTGTTAACAGAAGTTGCGGAGCGTTTTGGTGCGCAGTGTGTCGTTGCGAGTATCGACGCCAAACGCGATGATCGAGGCGTGTGGCGCGTGTGGGTCAAGGGCGGTCGTGAGCAAACAGCGTTGGATGCGGTGACGTGGGCACAGGAGTGTGTCGCGCGCGGTGCGGGAGAGGTCTTGCTCACCAGCATCGATCGCGATGGCGCGCGTACAGGATATGATCTGGAGTTGACGCGTGCCGTGGCTGATGCTGTTGCGGTTCCTGTTATCGCGTCAGGTGGCGCGGGTGCTTCGCAGCACTTGGTTGAAGCGGTGGTGCGGGGTCATGCGGATGCGGTGTTGGTGGCGGGCATTCTGCATGACGGGCTTACTACCGTGAAAGCGCTCAAGGACGAAATGCGCATGCAAGGTTTGTCGGTGCGTGACCGTGTTGTCGATAACGCCTAAGCGCGCTTCCTCATGCATTTTCGTGAAGGTGAAGTACGCGCGCGGTTTTTGGGCTCCGCTCTCCAGTAGTGCTGCTGTAGCGATTTCACCGACTTTTCGAAACGTCGTCATGAACAACTTCATACCAACAGCATCACTTCTCGCGGCGGCCGGTGAGCTTGCCGAATTCGCAGCGGCCGTCGCTATGCGGCACTATCGTGCGGACATATGTGTTGAAATAAAGAGTGATGGCTCGCCGGTTACGATCGCGGATCGCGGCGCGGAGCGCGCCGCGCGCGAGTGGCTGCAGCAACGGTTCCCGAATGACGGAATTGTCGGGGAAGAATTTCCTGACACCAATCCCGAGGCCAAACGTCGCTGGATTATTGATCCGATTGACGGCACCAAGGCGTTTGTGCGTGGTGTTCCGCTGTGGGGAACGTTGGTGGCGTGTTGCGAAGGAGAAACCGTATTGGCGGGGGCAGCGTGTTATCCCGCCGTCAACGAACTTGTCATGGCGGCACCCGGTGAAGGGTGTTGGTGGAACGGTTCGCGCGCGGCAGTTTCCACCAACGCTGCCTTGAACAGTGCCACCGCACTGACAACTGATCAGCGATTCCTCGAACGCCCCGATCGCGGAATGCGCTGGCGCGCGTTGAGCTCACAAGCAGGAGTTGTGCGCACCTGGGGCGACTGTTACGGCTACCTCCTGGTCGCAACGGGGCGCGCGGAAATCATGGTGGACGATCGCATGAATCCGTGGGACGCGGCCGCGTTTCAGCCAATCATTGACGAAGCCGGCGGAGTGTTCACATCGTGGCGCAACGTCCGCTCGGCGTTTGACGGCGATGTGATTGCCACCAACGCGGCATTGTCGGCCACCGTGCGTAGTGTCTTATGCGAACCGTTCGCGACATCACAAAACTCCATCGAAGACAATCAAGCCGACCGCGCGCGCGGTGATGCTGCCCGCATTGACGCCAGTCGGGGTGACGCCAGTCGCGGAGCGCGCCAATGAGCGTGGCATCACTGCTCAATCTTGACGAGTTGAACTTCGAGAAATCGAACGGTATGGTGACCGTCGTTACGCAGAATGCACGGACAGGTGTTGTGCTCATGGTGGCGCACGCCAATCGCGAGGCGATGGAGCGTACGTTGTCCAGCGGCGAGATGTATTACACGTCGCGCACGCGAGGGTTGTGGCACAAGGGCGCGACCAGCGGCAATGTGCAGCGCGTCGTTTCGCTCAGCGCAGATTGTGATGGCGACGCAGTGCTGGCGCGCGTGAATCCGGCGGGGCCGGCCTGCCATACCGGACAGACATCGTGTTTTGGCAAAGCCGCGCTGAGTGCGGATGCAATTGGCGTGTTGGATGTGACAATCGCTTCGCGTGCCGAAAATGCGAAGACGGCGACGGAGGGTGGCCACACCAGTTACACACAACGGCTGTTGTCCGATCGCAACCTGCGGCTCAAGAAGTTAGGAGAGGAGGCGGTTGAGCTCGCGATCGCATGTGCGGATGCCGATACAAAGCGCGGCGCGGAGGAAGGAGCGGATGTGATGTATCACACGCTGGTGGCACTTCGAGCGATTGGGGTGTCGCTGGATGATGTGCGACGCGTCTTGGCGGAGCGCGGCAGCAAGTAGCAGCGATCCTGGTGCAGTGGACCGCCCGCACCCGCGTTGTTGGCCAGTTTCGCCGCGCGTGAGCACCGTCATATATTCAATTCATGCGTATCCCCCCAGTCTCATTGCCCCTCTCCCAACCCGCACCGGCGCGCAGCTGGCGTTGGCCCTCTTTCCGAGTGGCCCGGTAATAACACACGTTCGTTAACGTGAAATTTCCATGGGCTGCTCGATTTCGAGCGGCCCATTCTTGTTTCCGGCCCTGCGCAATCAGCGCACGATATCGAGCATCCGCATCTCCAGGAGCTGTCCGATGTCGAACTCAGTGAATTCCAGTAGCAACGATTTGCTCGCAACGCGCCCGGCGCCAACCGTCGACATGATCGCGGCAGGCGTGTCCGAATTTGATGTTGTACTCACCGGCGACAGACCCACCGGCGCCTTGCACTTAGGCCACTTCGTTGGTTCGCTGCAAAGTCGCGTGGCGCTGCAGCATCAGGTAACTCAGACGGTGCTTATTGCCGACCTGCAGGCGCTCACGGACAACGCCGGGCGCCCCGCACACGTCGCGCAACACATCGAAAGTGTCGCGCTCGATTATCTCGCAGCCGGTATTGACCCGGCACTCTGCACCATCACCGTGCAATCACATCTGCCGGCGCTCGCCGAACTCACGGTGTTGTATCTCAATCTCGTGAGCGTTGCTCGGCTCGAGCGTAATCCTACCGTGCGCGCCGAAATTGCGGCACGTGGTTTTGAACGCGACATGCCGGCCGGATTTCTGTGTTATCCCGTAAGCCAGGCCGCAGATATCACCGCGTTTCGTGCAACAGTTGTGCCTGTCGGTGATGACCAACTCCCGATGATTGAGCAGACCAACGAGATTGTGCGTCGCGTAAATCGATTAACGAATTCGTCGGTCCTGCCCGAATGCCGGGCGTTGTTGTCAAACACGCCGCGGCTTCCAGGCATTGATGGACGAAAAGCCAGCAAATCATTGGGCAACGCCGTGCCTCTGACCGCGACTCACGACGAAATTGTCGCGCTCGTGCAGGCGATGTACACCGACGATCAACACTTACGGGTCAGCGATCCGGGACGCATTCAAGGCAATGTGGTGTTCGCGTACCTCGATGCGTTCGACCCTGATCTGGATGCGGTTTGCGAACTCAAACGGCACTATGAACACGGCGGACTTGGCGACTCCGTGCTCAAGCGCCGCCTTGTGGGCGTGCTGGAAGAACTCATCGCCCCAATGCGCGAACGCCGAGCGTCATTTGCACGAGATCGCGGTCTTGTGCATGACATCCTTGCCTCCGGAAACGCACGGTCGCGGGAGATCACAGGCTCAGTCTTGGCCGACGTTCGTCGCGCATTTTCTCTGACCTAACAGCTCACACTCCAATCGGTTGACGCGCCAGCTCTACAGTGCCTGGCGCTTCCGACGGGAGACGGCCCCAACAACGATCAGTCCCAGGCCAAGCATTGCATACGTCGAGGGCTCGGGCGCAACCGTCGGCACCTCGCCTGCAACGTTCGACGCGGCAACCACAAAATTATCCATCGCCGCATAACCACCGGACAACAGATCAGCACGCAGGATGACATTCCCGTTCGTGTTGCCAGTCGCATCGAGTGCCACAATAAAGTTCGTCCAGTTGAACGTGAACTTGTTGGCTCCGGCAACACCGGTCACATCTGCAAACGAGAGCGCCGTTCCGCTGCCCAGTCCCGAAGCTCCCCCCGGATTGTCATACAACGAGAAGCGGAACGTTGGTGCGAGTCCGCCAGCTGGCACGAACGGACCGCCAAAACGGTCAAGATCGATTGACGAAACGTCGACTTGAAAATTCAGGAATTTGAAGGCCCCGACGTTAAACGCGAGCCCCAGCAGATCATTCTGGGAATCGGACAAGAGACCAAGCGCGTATGAGCCGCCGCGCGCCTGCGGATCGCTATATCCAACTCCAAATGCGGCCGTACCACCAATGTGAAGCGTTTCAACCGTGAAGTTTTGACTGAAAGTGAACCCGACCGGCTGATTGCCGTAGAGATCATTCACGGTCCGGAAAATATTGATGTCTCCTCCATCATTCACGAATCCTGTTGGATTCTCGAAATTTTGCGAGTATAAAATCTGCGCGTCGGCAACGCGTGCAGAAGCGGCAACGAGCGCTACCGTTAAGATTATTCTTGCTTTCATCGTGAACGTCCGGTGAGAGATGACTCGGAAAACGAAAAAGTGATTGAACCCTCGCCGAATATGAGATTGAAAAATGCGGGCCGCAAGAAGCCGTTCCAGCTCGATAGCGATTGAGAGTTCGTCAGGTCACATGAAATCGCGATACAACTGTTCCAACAAGGCTCAGTCTGCTCGGAGCGCCGATAATGCGCCCCCCTGTGTTGACCGGCGGGCTGGGATCAGGCACGCGACAACCGCCACCGTTACCAGAATGGCGATGACTGACGCCAGCGCCGGGAAGTTGAGAGGCCGCACGTCGTACAACAACGCACGGAACACGCCACTCATTCCAAGTGAGCATGCAACGCCGACAAGCAATCCGCAGACAACGGGGCTTAACGTCTCGAGCAACACCAAACGATGAATCGACCCGGGTTCCGCGCCGAGCGCCATTCGAACTCCAATCTCATTGGAGCGGCGAAGAAGTGAGTGGGAAATTACGCCGTAGGTCCCAATGCTTGCGATAACGATGGCGCTTCCTGCAAAGAGGACTAACAGCACCAGCTGAAATCTGCGGGGTGCCAGCGCTTTCGAGACGACTTGTTCGATCGTGCGGATGTTGGAAACCGGCACGAGTTTTCCCACGTCGCGCACCACGTCCCGTACAGTTTTTGATAGCAGTATTGGATCGGCGCTGGTGCCGATAAGCAGCGTCGCTTCGAGTGGAGTTTTCTGCCAATATGGGATGTATGCGATGAGACTTCCCTCCTTTTCAATTCCAGACGTTCGAGAATCGGGAACGGTCCCAATAACTTCTGCCAGGGAGTCTTCTCCGGGATTCATCCACTTTCCGATTGGATCTTCTCCGGGCCACAACAAACTGGCGGCACGGTCCGATAACACGACAACTCGCCTCGTGCGATCCTGGTGATCGGGCAGGCGCCCGCGGTTGGCCTTGATCCCAAGCGCAGAAAAATATCCGCCATCGATTCGCCGAACGTTGGCCATCGGTCGTTCGGCTGACGGCCGTTGATCATTCTGCCTTGAAAGTGCGTTCACCTCGTTCTCGCCTTCGAGCGGAAGCATGCTGGTAAAACCGGTCGCGCGCACACCGGGAATCGCGCTCAGTTTCGACAATACTTCATCGTAGAAATTGATGCGTTCCTGCGGGTATGCGTAAAAGCCGCGGGGCAACGACAGGTCGAACGCAAGCACCCGTTCTTCGTGAAACCCTTTGTCGATCTGGATGACGCGAATAAAGCTCACGACAAAAAGCGCCGTCGTATACAGAAGAGTTGCGCTCAGAGCCATTTGCGATGCAACCAGCACCGCGCGGGCGCTTAGTGAGTGACGACCTTCGGTGCTGCTTCGACCACCAGCCTTGAGCACCTGCGAGGGTGCAACGCGCCCATAACGAAAAGCGGGCATCGCCCCGAACAGCAGGCCAGTCAAAACGGAAACCACCATTGCGGCCGCGAAGATGCGCATGTCGAGCGTAACTTCAGCGAGCCTTGGAAAGTCTGACGGTGCGAAATACAAGAGGAGCTGCAACCCCCATCGTGAAATCAGCATACCAAATGCGCCGCCGATTAGTGAGATGAGCAGACTTTCAGTAAGAGCCTGTCGAATCAATCGCCCTTGATTTGCGCCCAATGCAATACGCACCGCCGCCTCGCGCGTGCGTGCGGCCTGACGAGCCAGCGAGAGATTTGTGAGGTTCACACAAGCAATGAGCAGTATGGTCGCAACCGCCGCGAGCAGAATCCACAGCGCATTGCCGGAAGTGCCCACGATGACTTGCTGCAGCGGTGCTGCGAACGCCTCAATTGTAACTTTGTCCGGACGTCGCGATGATATGTCTGTTTGTAATGCCGCGATCCTCGCCTGCGCTTGCGCCAGTGTCGCGCCGGATTTCAGTTTGGCGATGACGGTATAGTCAAAACTCCCGGGGGTGGTGCGTTCCATTTGTGTCAAGCCGAGTGGAACTATGATCTCCACATTGTCGGGTAGCTTCGCAAGTGAACCCATTTCGCCACCTTTCGGCGGCTTGAATTCCGGCGCCAGAATGCCAATGACTTGTCGCGGCCCGCTGAAAGTTGGAATGCCCCGACCAACGATCGAACTATCCGAGCCAAATTTGCGTTGCCAATATGCGTAACTGAGAAGCACCACATTTGCGCCGGCTTCGGTATCATCGTTTGCGTTAAATAATCGGCCCAGGGCGGTATGTGCTCCGAGCAACGGAAGCATGTTCCACGTTGCGCGGACCGTCCCGATTTGCTCAGCGTCACCGACACCAGCATAGGTCAGGCCACCCTGCCGCATCGCCGCAACATCTTCGCACTCCGTGCAGAGCCGTTGCCATTCCAGAAAATGACTGGCGTTGGCGGGAATGCTTGGGTATTCGGCACGCATTTCGTTGATGCGTTCCGTGATTACGAAGAGTCGGTCTGCATCCGGATAACGCAGCGGCCTCAGCACAACATGATCCGCAACGGAAAAGATTACAGTCGCGGCGGCAATGCCGAGTGCAAGGGTTGAGATTGCGGTAAGCGAAAATGTTTTTGCGCGTGACAACGAACGCGCCGCATAGCGCACATCGTGTCGCAATTCGTCAAACCATTTACCGCCCCACATTTCGCGCGTGGTTTGTTTGATGTGCGTCACATTGCCGAATTCACGAAGCGCGGCAGCGCGCGCATCCTCCCGCGACAAACCTTGTGCAACAAAGTGGCGCTCGGCCAATGCGAGATGCCCCGCTATTTCGGCGTCGAGTTCATCGTTTCTGCCTTCGCGCTCATTGAAAATTTTCATGTGGTTTCACCCGTCTCAGGCATTGGCGCGAGAATTCCACCGATGGCTTCGGAGAGTTGCTCCCATCGCGTGCGCTCCACGGCGAGTTGTTGCTGACCGGCCTCAGTCAGTTCGTAAATGCGCACGCGCTGTTTGCTTTCGGCAACGCCCCACGTCGCAGAAATCCACTGCTGTCGTTCGAGGCGATGCAGCGCCGGATAGATCGATCCGGCGTCGACCTGCAAGCGTTCTGCAGATCGCGTGCGGATCATCTGAGCGAGTCCATATCCGTGCCGCGGCCCCCAACGCAGGGACTGCAGGATGATCAGATCGAGCGTGCCTTGCAGCAGTTCGATGCGATCGGGTGGAGGTGGGGTTTTAGCCATCGTTTCACCAAGGGTATAGGCTGTCTATATACTGGCTATAGAATGTCTATACCCAAACGATCCGTCAAGCCCCACGGCAATTCTTGATTCGCTGGCCGGTGCCTCTCCGCACCCCAACCCGCTAGATTGACGGATACCTCTCGGAGATGGCATGCTCAAAGCGTTTACGTTCGAAGACAGCGGTCGCACTTACAATTGCCGGGTTGAAGAACCTCGCGGGTCCCGAACGCAGGCGTGGTGGTGGTTCGATGTCTCGGAAGACGGCCAACGTTATGCGCCGTTCGAAGCCACTGAAGAAGACACAGAGTCGGGTGTACGCGAGCGCGTGATGGCGTACTACGATCACCTCTTGGTACGTCGGGCCGAGCCACCCCAACAGCGCCAGCATTGGGCGCGCCGCACCAAGCCGGCTACCACCGAGGGCGCGGCGACCCCGGTCGAAGGGGCAGCAGACAGCGCGCCGGCAGCCACCGAGGTTGCGGGCGACGGCTGACGGTTCGTTCAGCCTGAGAAAAGCGTCCCTTCCAGAATTTTCTGGCAGGGACGTTTTTTTATGCTGCAACGCCGCCAGGGCGGTCTAGAGTGGGTCTTTTTTTAACAAATGAGAGCGGGGTGACGACTCCGGTACAAATCCCGCAGGCGCACAAAAGACCAATCGATCTGAACTAGGTACAATTGCGATGCCCCAGTGTGCTCAAGGGCATCGCGAAGTCTACACGGCAGACCGGTCCCCGCGCCCCCAGCGATCGACCAACACCGCAGCCGCGCCGTAGCCGGTGACGTTGAGCGCGGTCTTGAAGGCATCCGGAATGAGATCGATTGCAATTAAAACGCCCAGGCCTTCCGCGGGTAATCCGACCGTGGCGTAGAGCGGCGCCTGCACGAAAAACCCTCCGCTTGGAATGCCAGGTGTGGTGAACGAGAGTAGCACCGTACCAATTGCGTAGATGATCCAAGCGGTCGCGTCGAGGTGCACGTTATATAGATGTGCAACCAGTACGGCGCCAAACGACCACGTCACCGCAGAATTTAGCTTAAAAATTGATGCGCCAAGCGGCAGGACCACTGACGTAACTGATTGCGAAATATTGAGCTTAGACTTAACTCCCTCGATCAGGGCTGGGAGCGCGGCCAGTGACGATCTCGAGCTCAGCGCGATAGCCTGCGCCGGCAACAGTGCGCTACCAAACTGTATCGGTGACACCCGGCCAACCACCGATGTGAGGATGTATGTAGCCACAATGGCGACTATTAGGGTGACCACGACCACGCCGGTGTAAAGCGCGACGGCGCTAACGGCCGACGTTCCCACCTTCGCACCAAGGGAAAATGAAAGCGCGAAGACCCCGA
>JBDUBA010000254.1:0-18890 GCA_040004335.1 Gemmatimonas sp. | reverse complement strand
GTCCGACAAAAGCCGTCCACGCGCGCGTCTCAAGAATTTCATCAATCGCGTGCACGCAGGTCTCAAGTTCTGCGTCGGTCGTATAAAAATGTGGTGCGACCCGAATGCCCGCGCCCGGACGAAAATCAATCACGATATCGCGGGCGAGCAACGCGCGCGCTACCTCCGCCGCTTGCGGCGTGTTGAATGCAACCGTGCCGCCCCGCTCGGACCCGTTGCGTGGCGCGTGCACGGTCCAACCGCGCTTGTCCGCTTCCGCCATAAGCCACGTGGTCTGACGTTCACTCTTGGCTCGGATGGCAGGCAAACCCGCTTCCGCCACTATCGCTGGACCCGCCAGCCCCGCAAACAACGCCGGCACGGTGGGCGTGCCACCCAGCCATCGCCACGCACCGTTCGCGTATTGCATGTCGTTGTCAAACGCGAACGGATGCGCGTGTGCCTGCCACCCGGTCAGTGCCGGCGCATACGTCGCGCTCATCTCGGGCGACGCGTAGAGAAAACAGCCGCCAGGTCCACCACACAGCCACTTCAGCACTCCGCCGCACAGGAAATCGGCACCGATCGTTTTCACGTCGACCGGTATGACGCCCACACTGTGATACGCATCAAGCGCAACCAACGCACCCATTTCATGTGCGCGTTTGCAGATGCGCGCCACGTCCATGATGAACGCCGACCGAAACAACACGTGCGAGATTGCAACCAGCCGTGTCCGTTCCGTGATGGCTTCAAGCAAGCGCTCCACGTCAATCGAGAGCATGTCGTCGGAAGTCACCTCGACAATTTTGGCGCCAAAACGCGACGCAAGTCCGTCGTAGGCGTACCGCACCGAAGGGAAATCGAGCGCTGTCATGAGCACTTCATTTCGATCGGCCGGATAGTCAAGGGCCGACAGAATGGACGACATGGCCTGTGTGACGGTCGGCATCATCGCGACTTCGCCGGCATTGGCACCAATCAGCGCCGCTATCTGATCCCCCATTTTGACCGGCAGCTCCCACCACCCCTCGGCCCAAGCGCGCACGCCACGCGTCGCCCATTGCTCGACATAGCGCTGGAGCTCAGCACCTACGCGTTTCGGCATGGCGCCCAACGAATTGGACACCAGGTAGGTGGACGTTCCAAGAATCGGGAATTCCTCGCGAAATCTCAGTAGTGGATCAGCAGTATTTGTCATGGTGCTGAGAATAGCAGCAGCACCCGTTTCGCGCGATTTGCACCGGAAATGGCTCAAGTCTCACCGAGCGCCCGCCGATGATGAAAGAGTCACCCAATTGTTCGCGAGAGCACCACCCCAGTTTCTGCCGATGACCTTCGACTACACCGCCCGCAACCCGCTCCGCCATGTGCTGCGCGCATACGACCGCGCGATTCACGCCTGTGAAGGCATGGACGTACCGTCGGCGAATCGTGCGATTGCCCTCCTGCGAGCTTCGCACGAGAGTGAGTCGGCCGAGTCGCTGGGGTTCGACGGGATCTTTTTGTGGTGTGAGCGAGCGCTGGCCGAAGGTGATTTTGCGGGGCCGGCGCGCCGCCTCACAACCCTCCGGAACGCGTGGATCGATGCGGCCGGCGTTCAACTTCAGAAATCTTTGACGCCCGCGTCCCCGCGGCTGCATTTAATCTCCGGAAACGCCTGAGGCTGCAAGCGGTAGCGCTTGAGGCTGCAATATTTTCGAAAACAGTTGTTAAATATTGATTGCGTTTGATCAAATAACTGACAGAATTACGCGTGCCATGGGTAACCCAGCAACGAATGGGACTCATTCGTTCTGTTCCCCGCCACGCCGTTGACGCCTCCAGAGGCCCTATGTCGACCCGATCACCTGCCAGACTCTTGTTTGCTTCCGCGTTTGTTGCCGGAATTGCGCTATTCTCCCCATTGTCAGCGCAAACTATTGTTCCACAATCGGCGCTCACGCCGTACGGTGGTTATTACACCGACTTGGTTGGTGGCGGAATTGGAAACGTGGTGGTCATGACTGGCGGCGGAAATGCCCCGGGTGTTGGCCTCGCCTCCGGACGCAACGACGATGGTTTCAGCGGACCAATCAATTTCGGTTACACGCTGAATTTCTTTGGCAACAACTACACGCAGTTTTACGCCAATAACAACGGCAACATCAGTTTCGGCGCTGGAATTTCGGCGTTCGTTCCAACTGGTCCGACCGGTGCTGCATCACCCGTCATCTCGGCCTGGTTTGCCGATGTGGATACACGCGGCACCTTGAGTGGCGTGTTGCACATTCGTCAGGACGTTGCCAACGAGACGATCCTCACGTGGGATCAGGTTGGACGGTACAATGGTCAGGACGACCTGCTGAACAGCTTTCAGATGATCATTCGGGGCCCGAGCTACTCCGTTCCAAACGGCGAAGGGTCCATTGGTTTCTTCTACAAAAAGATGCCGTGGGAAACCACGAGTACGAGCCAAACAGCGGCCGTCGGGTTTGGCGATGGCTCGGGAAATTCAGAAGTGCTGGCGGGTTCGACCGTTCCCGGATTGAACACGGTCGTGCAGGATCATTACATCTGGTTTGATCAGAACCTCGTTGTCGTGCCGCCTACCACCAACGCGCCGGAACCCAGCACGTATGTCTTGATGCTGTCCGGACTCGGCGCCATCGCAGTCGCCGCTCGTCGTCGTCGCCGCGCGTAAACTTCGCGGGGTGGCTCTCACGAGCCGAGGTTGCCGTTCGAAAGCCCGTCCACGCCCGGTTGCGTGAACGGGCTTTTGCTTATCCGTTGCGGAGTGGTGTAGCGTGTGGACATCTCCCACACGGTCCCCTTCGCGGTGTCGCCGAAATTGACGCGCCCGATCATCATTCCGGCTTTCACCAGCAGCACATGAGCAACGGTCCCACTACACGTCCCCGTACTCGCCCGCGCATTGGGCTCGTACTGGGCGGAGGCGCACTGAAAGGGTTTGCGCACCTCGGCGCCTTGCGCGCGTTGCAAGAGGCGGGCGTGCGTCCCAAGCTGTACTCGGGGTCAAGTATTGGCGCGCTGATTGCTGCAGGCGTGGTTGGTGGCCAATCGGTCGAGTCAATGATTCATCGCGCGGAACGCCTCAAGCGACGCGATCTGTTTCGAATTAATCACCTCGCAATGCTGCTCGAACGCATGCTGGCGCCAGCCATCTATCTCGAGAGTCCGATGCGCGAGTTGTGCGATGAGATCGCGCCCGCGGGCACGTTTGAAGACCTCGGAACGCCGTTGCTCGTGACGGCCGTCGACATCGAGCGCGGCGTGCCTGTGGTGTTTGGCCGACCTGGCCTGCAGTCGGCAAATGTTCGCGATGCGGTGTATGCGTCGTGTGCATTGCCCGGGTTTTTTCCGCCGGGAAAGGTTGAAAATCGCTGGTGCATTGACGGAGGCACCACGGACAATTTGCCAGCCGCGATCGCGGCAATGGGCGTGGATGCGTTGATCGCCGTGGATGTCGGTGTCGCCATCGGCAGCCTGCCGGCCGCCACCGGTGTTGGTGCGCACGGATTCGCGTCGGTGTTCATGCGCGCCGCCACCATGATGATGCACGCGCAACAGCAACACGCGCTTGAAACATGGACGTCGCCACCCATGTTACTGGTACGTCCGCCGGTGTCACACGTTGGTTGGTTGAACTTCGGTCACACCGCGGAGCTGATTGATTGCGGCTATTCCAGCATGAAGGCGGCGCTGCCGCACCTCGACGCGATGTTACACGCGCCAGGTGGAATTTTTCCGCGAAAGCGTATGCAGGTCACGGTCGATCGTGAAACGTGTACCGGTTGTGCACTGTGTGTCGCGCGTGCTCCGCATTTGATGGCGTTGGATGATCAACGAAAGGCATATCCCATTTCACAAATGCACGACTGGTCGCCGGCCGATGGTGACTTTGTGCGGTATTGTCCCGTTGATGCCATTCACGCGACTCCGGCTGAGGGCGAAGTGGTCCAGCCGGAGGAGTTGACGGTGAGGAGTGCGTAGGGTGCATTCAGCGCCAGCACACTGATCATCGTTTGTTGAATGGAAACACGACGCCGCGACCCAGGCGTCCCCAATACACATTCAGCGGTTTGTCGAGCCGGCGTCCTTTCGCACTCGATGTGAGAATGGCCCCACCGACTTGCTCAACGTCGTCGCTTGCGACTCCCGGCACACCATGATTGATCAATTGTGCAAGCGTCTGCAGTTGCCAGTTAGCGGCAATGGGAGCGGCCACACGCGCGATCAATTGGTCATCGGCGTCGAACAGAAAAACGACAGCGCTGTCGCCGCGCGACCAGGCGCCAAAGGCGTCGGGAACGCGAGTATCTACCAGGCCAAGCAGACGCCTCTCCATCACTCCACCGTCGCCGATGCCAGAGGTCCGCGAAGACGTTCCAGTCATTGGGCCTGGAATGCCTTTGCTTTGCATCGCTCGCAGTTTATCAAAGAATTCTGAATTCTTCGCCAGCACTGCATAAAAAGTACGCGCTGGGCCCTGTCGAAAATCTGGATCGCCGGAAAAGGATGTCGAGCCGCTTTGCACCACCACGCCGCTGTCCATGACGGCACCGAACGCTTTGCGAACGATTTCCTTCTCATACGCCGGATTAGTTGATCCATCCGCGAGAATTTGTGACGCCTCGACCTGCACCGCAGCACTCATCAGCAGCTGCCCTTTGGTCCCGTAAAGAAGGGCGCCAACCTTTCCACTTCCCGACGTGTCCTGCAGCAGTTCGGGATGCCTCTCGCGCAGAATTGTCACTATTGTTTTCTGGCTTGGTGTCACCTCAGCGCGAGCGAGCGGTGTGTCGGCGCCCTTAGCCATCTGACCGGTGATCAGCATCAACGGATCCGTCAGACGCTCGCCGCGCGCGCCTTGAGCGATCTGAAATTCCGCACTGCTTTCAAGTGCAGCGATTTCTGGAACCATGAACGCCTCGCCCAACATGGCCCGGCTGACGTCCGCAACGCGCCACTGGGCTTTGCGAACGGTTGCCGACTTCACAACGTCACCACGCGCGTTGAACAGGAGCACCAAGGCGCTGTCGCGTCGTGGCCAGTTGCCCAGCGTTCGCGGCGACGTTGCGACAACCGCACTGCGCATCCGTTCGAGTTCTGCGCTATCGAGCGATTGCACATACTTGCTCGGCGCAACCGGAAGCACGCTCGACGAGAAAACTGATGCGCCGCTGCGTATGGTGGTCGGTCGCTCCGCAGTGACGGGCGCAGTGGTTAACCAAATTGTCGCTAGCTTCGGTGCGGTGTCGCTGGGCAATTGTGCGACCGGCGGAAACGGTGCTGCAACCGGCTGAATGAAAATCACCATCGGCCGAGGTACGACGCAGGCGGTCGCGATCAGCAATGCCGACGCGGCCACCCCAGCCCCAATGCGCAACGACTGATACGATTTCCGGCTCACCGTCATGGCTTTCAACCGTGTCTCCAGTGACGACCCATGCTCCACAAACGCCGCTGCCGGCATCACACTTGGCAACACGCGTTCCGCGACATCCAGTAACAACGCGCCGTAATCATGCGCGTCGGGATGGGCACGCAACACGCGCTGATCGCAATCGAGTTCAACTGCCAGATGTAGTCGTTTGAGAAAAAACCAATTGAACACATTCCACGGCGCGACCACCACGGCCAGGACGGCCGTAGCGAGTAGCAGCGGATCGTAGTGGCGTGCATGTTCGCGCTCGTGCGTCAGCAACAATGTGCGCGCGCGTTCTTCCAGCGAATACGCCCATTGGGGCACAACGATTGAATAATGCAGCACGCCGACCAACGCTGGTCCAATATCGTGTGAAACCAACACTGGTGTTTCGTTCACGTGTTCGTTTTTCCACGACGGCCGAGTGCGGGCCATGCGCCACACTGCGGCAATACAGACGAACAGTCCAACTGCGACGCCCAACGCCCACAACACCACCAAAGGCGTACCGATTTTGGCGAGTACGGACTCTGGCGCGATCATCACTGACCATTGTTGCGCGAATTCTGCGCCGATTGGAATTTGGGAGAACAGTATTGGCAGGAAGTTCGCCCCGACTATGGCGACCAACCAGACACCGCGCACGGGGCGCCGCGCGGCGAGCACCGCACGTTCAGCTATCCACGCGGCGGCGAAGAGTAGCGCGCTGATCTCAATCGCGAACAACATCCAGGCAGCGATCATTTGGACGAATCCTTTTTGAGGCGCGCATCAAGTGCGTTGCGCAGTCGTTGGATGTCAGAACGTTTCATTTTCTTGTCGTTCACCAGGTTGGTGAGCAACAACTCGGCCGAGCCTCCAAACAAACCATCGACGAGCCGCGTCAGAGCATTGCGTCCGGCTGCTTCTCGTTCGACGGCCGCGTGATACCGGTGCGCGCGTCCCTCTTCAGTTCGGCCGGCGTATCCTTTCTCTTCGAGAATACGCAACATTGTGAGCACCGTGTTGTACGCGAGTTCGTCAGTGAGATGTTCACGGACTTCACCCACGGTCGAGGGTCCACGTTCCCAGAGTGCAGTCATGATGTCCAGTTCACGATCGGTAAGTACGATGCTCATGTCGCGGCCTTTGATGTGATGGTGCGAGTGCGTTCGATATGCCAGAAACTGTTCTCGTCGCGATACATCAGATACACAACGCTGTGGCATCCAAATCCAGCGATTGAGCGATTGAGAAACGACGGGCGTTCATGGCATCTCCTAAAGTGTTAGTTGATACTACAAACGCCGCCGGCGATTGTCAACTAAGACTTTAGGACAACCCGTTTTCTGCCCTTCATCTACCAACCTCAGCCCACCCGCACGAATGTTCGCGTCACTCGGAATTCGTCCGCCAGGTCCGTCAGCGTCCGTAAAGTCCAAAGGCAGTCAGTCATTTGCCGTTTCCCGGTTAGCAGCGACTTCCGCTTACGTTTCCAGGATGTCCTATCGCGAATTCGCCCCGCCAAAGCCCCTGGCGCACGTCATCGAATGTGTGTGGACCCGGCTCCCCGACCCCGCTCCAATCATCAACAACGAAGCGGCACAACAAGGCAGAGAGCCAGTCACACACGCCATCCTCCCGGATGGCGCAATGGACATCATCTCCACATATCACCCCGACGGCGAACTTGACGAAACGTTTGTTGTCGGCTCAATGACACAGCCACAACGCGCGACACTCGGCAACGATGCACTCGTGGGCATTCGATTTCTGCCAGGAGTGGGTGGTACCGCGCTTGGTACCAACGCGACCGCCTTCACCGACGGACAAATCGCCATCGACGACGTGCTGCAGAACACCGCTGGCATTCGCGATGCCTTTCGCGCGCTGCAACTCAATGCAGGAAGTGCGCACGCCTTACATCTGTTTGCAAACTCAGTAGGCATGGAGCATCGATCCGTTCCGACAATCGTTCGACAGGCCGCGAAACGACTTGGTGAGTACTCCGTTCCTGTTCGCGTTGAACAGGTCGCGAAAGAACTCGGCGTAACGCGACAACATCTCGCGCGACTCTTTTCGGCGCACTCCGGTCTCACTCCCAAACTGTTCGCGCAAATTTGCCGAGTGCGTGCCGTGCTCGCTATTGTACAGTCGCGTGTTGCAATATTGCCGGGCCGCAATGCAACGAAACTTCACAAGAATCTGCCGCGCAAAATTGGCGTGAGCGATGACTCGTGGAGTCAACTTTCCGCCGAATTCGGATACGTCGACCAGTCGCACCTCATCGCCGAGGTGCATGCAATCATTGGGCAGACTCCGGCCGCGTGGCAAGCGGCTGCCGGTTCCAATATTCCTATCGTGCCGGTGCCCGTCGCTCCACTTTGAGTGACCATCGGTCGCGATGGTTCCGTCGCGACTACTCACGCTGCCTGGGCCTACTCATATGATCAGCAAAATCACACCCGTGCTCGTCGTCGACGCCGTCGAACCCTGCGCGCAATTCTGGCAGAAACTCGGCTTCGTCCGCGTCGCTGAGGTCCCTCACGGCGACTCACTCGGCTTCGTTATTCTCGTCGGCAACGACATCGAGCTTATGTACCAGAGCAAAGAGAGTGTCATCGCCGACGATGCGAAGATTGGCAGTCTGCTCAATGCCGGCGGTGCCTCACTGTTTGTCGAAGTTCCCAATCTCAAGGCGGCCGTCAAAGCCGTGCGGGGCGCACCAATCATACTGGCCGAACGCACGACGTTTTACGGGATGCGCGAAGTCGGCGTGCTCGACCCGGGGGGCAATTTGGTGCTGTTCGCGCAAAAGGTGGACTGACAGGCTCAAGCTGAGCGGAACGAGCGCGACATAGCCACCGACCTTCGCTAGATCTGGGAAAGCGGCATGACCGGCAGTTTTTCGGCATAGAGGGGTTGGGGCTGTGAGCTTTTCGCTCTTTTCTTTTGGGCTTTCAGCATTTCGCACCCCCGGACAAAGGCACCACATAGCGTTCCCACGGTGTGATGTCGATATTGAGGACAGCCTCATCGGAACCTGGGCATGACCGTTCGGCCATTCGGCGTTCAGCCGTTGGCTCCGCGTCAGCTGCCCAAGGCGCGGTGAGTGGCTCAGTCCTGAACGCGGGCGCCAACCCAAGGGGTCACACGCCCGCCGGACCCGACCTCATTCTCATGCCCCATCCCAATTCCTTCGGCAGCCGCGCGCAACTCACTGTTGGCGGGCGCCAGTACACGTATTTCCACCTGACTCCAGTCGACGGCATCGAGGGAAGCGTATCCAAAACGCTTCCCTTTTCGTTGCGTGTGCTCCTGGAAAATCTCGTCCGTGGCGAAGACGGCGCCTTTGTAAAAAAATCCGATGTCGAAGCGCTCGCGCGCTGGAACGTCAAAGCGGCTGTCGACAAGGAAATCGCCTTCCGCACCGCACGCGTGCTGCTCCAGGATTTCACTGGCGTCCCCTGCGTCGTTGACCTTGCCGCAATGCGAGATGCCATGGTCGCACTCGGCGGCGATCCCACGCGCATCAACCCGCTGCAAAACGTCGATCTGGTCATCGATCACTCCGTTCAGGTTGACGAATACGGCACAGAAGCAGCGTTCCTTATCAACACGGAACTCGAGTTCGAACGCAATCAGGAGCGCTACGAGTTCCTCAAGTGGGGCCAACTCGCGCTCGATCAATTCCGCGTCGTCCCGCCGGGCACGGGAATTTGCCACCAGGTGAACCTTGAATACCTGGGCCAGGTAGTTTTCACGAAGAAAGAAGGCGACGAAACGTTTGCCTATTGCGACTCACTCGTCGGCACCGATTCACACACGACGATGATCAACGGCCTGGGCGTGATGGGCTGGGGCGTTGGTGGCATTGAGGCCGAGGCCGCGATGCTGGGGCAGCCGGTGTCCATGTTGATTCCTGAAGTCATTGGATTCAAGCTGCACGGCAAATTGCCCGCGGGCACCACCGCAACCGATCTCGTGCTCACGTGCACCGAGATGCTGCGCAAGAAAAAAGTCGTCGGCAAATTCGTGGAATTTTACGGCCCCGGTTTGTCATCGCTCGCGCTGGCCGATCGCGCTACGATTGCAAACATGGCGCCAGAATACGGCGCGACGATGGGCTTCTTCCCGGTCGATGCCGAAACGCTCAAGTATCTCCGCCTGTCGGGCCGCAGCGACGAACAGGTAGCGCTTGTCGAAGCGTACACAAAGGCGCAGGGCATTTTCCGCACCGACCAAACGGCTGACCCGGTGTTCACCGATACATTGGAGCTCGACTTGAGCACCGTGGTGCCAAGCCTTGCCGGACCGAAACGTCCGCAGGACCGCGTACCGCTGTCTGAGTCGAAGGCGATGTATCGCGAAGCACTCGCGGCACAGCTCGCGCTCACGCCCGCAACCGCACCAGCAGCAATCGCACCAACCATCAACCACAAAGTTGCGGCGGAAGTCGCCGTGATGGTGTCCGAGGGTGGTCCGGTCGTTCCTCCGGAGGAGGGCGTGCCGTGCGAACACAATGGCGAAAAGTTTTCACTCAAGCACGGGTATGTCGTCATTGCGGCCATCACTTCGTGCACGAATACTTCCAATCCAAGCGTCATGCTCGCGGCCGGATTACTGGCCCGCAACGCGGTCGCGAAAGGTTTGAAGACGAAACCCTGGGTGAAGACGTCGCTGGCACCGGGCTCAAAAGTCGCAACAGACTATTTCCACAAGGCCGGCGTCATGAGCTCGCTCAACGCGCTTGGTTTCAATGTCGTCGGCTACGGTTGCACAACATGCATCGGCAACTCTGGTCCGCTGCCAGGCAGCATCAGCGACGCCATCGATTCCGGCAAACTGCATGTCAGCGCGGTGCTCTCGGGCAATCGCAACTTTGAAGGTCGCGTCAATCCGCAAACGCGCTTCAACTATCTCGCGTCGCCGCCACTCGTTGTTGCGTACGCACTGGCCGGCAAAATGGACTTCGACATGGCCACGGAACCGCTGGGAATGGGAACCGACGGGCCAGTGTTCCTGAAAGACATCTGGCCGTCGCCACAGGAAGTCGCTGACACCATTCTGTCGTCAGTAAAACGCGATCAGTTTCTCACGCAATACGCGAACGTCTTTGACGGCGATGAACACTGGCAGAAGATTCCGGCCAGCAGCAGCAAGCAGTACTCGTGGAACAAGGACAGCACGTACGTCAAGAACCCGCCCTACTTCGACGGCATGACGATGAACCCGCCGGGCATTCGCCCAATTACGGGTGCACGCGTGCTTGGCATGTTTGGCGATTCCATCACGACCGATCACATCTCCCCCGCCGGTTCCATTGCCGCCGCATCACCAGCGGGCGTGTGGCTCAAATCGCTTGGCGTTGAGAAGAAAGATTTCAACTCGTACGGCGCGCGTCGCGGCAATCATGAAGTAATGATGCGCGGCACGTTCGCAAACATTCGACTCAAGAACGAGCTCTCGGGCGGCAAGGAAGGCTGGTGGACTGCAACGGAACCGGGAGCCGAACCAGTCGCAATTTTCGACGCGGCGATGGCGTACGAAATGGCTGGTACTCCCCTGGTAGTGATCGCCGGTAAGGAATACGGCACGGGTTCATCCCGGGACTGGGCCGCGAAAGGCACCATGTTGTTGGGTGTGCGTTCGGTCATCGCCGAAAGTTTCGAACGTATTCACCGCTCGAACCTCGTGGGCATGGGCGTGTTACCACTTGAATTCATCAACGGCGAAACCCGGCAGTCACTGGGCTTGACTGGATTCGAGACGTACACGATTGAAGGCATGGACGCATCGCTCGCACCGCGCGCCGTACTCACCGTCAACGCCGCTGCACCCGATGGCTCCACGAAAAAATTCCAGGCGCGTGCCCGCATCGATACGCCGGAAGAAATGCAATACTACCGTCACGGCGGCATTCTGCCGTACGTGTTGCGGTCGCTCATGGCACGCTAAGGCCGCAATCCATCCGGAGTAAAGTATTTCCGTCTTTCTGATTGCCAACGAGGCTGCTAATGCAGGACGCGCCGCCGGATTGATTTCGGCGGCGCGTGCTGCGTTGGAGCAGGTGGGGGGCGCGCAATTGCTGCTGACCAAAACTCGCGGCGATGAAGCACGGTGCGCGCAGGAAGCGATCACACACGGTGCAACGGCCGTTGCAGTCCTGGGTGGTGATGGGACCATCAGTCGCGTCGCGTGTGAGTTGGTGCGCGCAAAATCTTCTATACCGCTCGCAGTTTTTGGGGCGGGCACTGGCAACGATTTTGCCAAGTCTCTCGCTGCACCCATTCACGATTTTCGCGCGATGGCGGATCTCATTTCAGTCAATCGCGTTCGCACAATCGATGCCGGCATTATCGACAACACCATCTTCATAAACTCGGCAGGTTTTGGTTTCGACGCCGATATCGTTGCCAAATCGCTTGAAACGGGACGACTGCAGGGCAAAGCGAAATACGCGGCCACCGCCATCACGGAATTGTTCCAGTATCGCGGCTTTGAGGCCGGCATCTTGTCGGCCGAGTTGCTGACCACAAGCAAAACTCCGCGCAGTGTGGTGATCTCCGAGTTTCATACGCACTCGTTTTCACCCAACCCGGCGCGCCGCCTCTTTGCGCGCTGGCTCACCATTGTGTTTGCGAACGGAAAATTTTTTGGTGGCGCCTTTCGCATTGCCCCGGCGGCCAGTCTCGAAGATGGTCTGCTGGACGCTGTTTTCGTGCGAGATGCCGCGCCTTGGCGCCGTGCCGCCATTTTCGCCCGCGCCTTGGGCGGGAACCACGTTCGGGAGCCGGAAGTTGGAATCGGCCGGAATTCGCGTTGGAGCATCGAATTTTCGGAGCCTCCGGTGTATCAAGCAGACGGCGAGCTATGGCAGGCCACCAGTGCCACGGTCGATGTAGCCGTACTTCCCGCTGCACTTCGGCTCGTGGGCTGATCGCATATCGCTACCAGGGCCCAACTCGCCCCGTACTCAGCTGTTTCAAAGATGCCCGTTCCATCCGCGTCATTCGCTGCGTCAATTCCACCGGAGTACTCCCCATGATGACAGCTTCACGCTCAACGACCATTCGCGCGCTCGTCGCGTCTGCCGTCGCGGCCTCGGCGCTGTTCGGAGGCTCCGCTCTTTCGGCGCAGGCAGTGGCGGGCGTCGACGGCCTCGCTGTTGGGGCGATGGCGCCAGATTTTACCATCACCTCCGTCACGCGGGCCGGCGTCGCTCCCAAGCCCTTCAAGCTTTCCGAACATAAAGGCGAAACCGTCGTGCTCGCGTTCTTTCTGAAGGCCCGTAGCCCCGGTTGCACCGCGCAGATGACGTCGTATCGCGATCAGTACGCCACGCTAATGAAAGGTGGACAAAAGGTCACGCTCGTTGGTATCAGCATCGATCCAGACACAGCGCTGGCCGCATGGGCCAAGGACGCTAAATTCCAGTTCGTGTTTGGCAGCGATGTCGACAAGGCCGTTGGAACGAAATACGGAGCAGCAACCGCGCGTGTTCACCAACGCATTCTGTACGTGATCGCTCCAGACGGAAAAATTTCGTACGTCGCGAATCCATTCAAGCAGCTGGATGCTGCGGCGTACACGGATTTGGGCGCGGCCATCGACAAGGCTTCGGGCAACAAGTAACCTACGGCGCTTGCCGCACGTTGGTTGACGCACGGTCGTCGACGAACGTTTGCTGACACACGCCTAATCGACGCTCGTTGACACCAGCATTAATCGAAAACTCTCGCGCCCTGCTCACCGCTTTACATGAAGCGGCGGTGCAGGGCGCGAATCCATATGTGCGTACGCACGAAGCAGTACGTGAATGGTTGCATGCGTCCGCTTTTCCGGCATCAACGCGCCTTCACATTTTTGCGATGGGAAAAGCAGCGGCCACCATGTCAGCCGGCGCGTGGCAAGCGCTCAAAGAACATGGAATCACACTCGTGGGAGGCGCGTGCGTACCGGCCGCTGCGCCCAGCGCGTACGCGCAGTTCGCGCCCGCGGGTGAATTTCCGGTCGCGCTTGAAGTACGCGTTGGCGATCATCCCGTGCCAAACATCGGGTCATTGGCTGCGGCCGACCTTATTGCACGACGGGTAAAAGAGGTTCAGAAATATGATATCGCGCTGGTACTCATTTCAGGAGGCGCTACCTCACTGTGCGCATCACCGTGTGATGAGTTGCGCGACACGTTCGGCCACGTTGTACCCGCGCACGAGCTGCTGACGCAGCTCATCGGGATGTTGCATCGGCGCGGACTTGCGATTCACGAAATGAACGCCATTCGCCGTCGACTGCTTCGATGGGGCGGCGGACGCTTGGCCGTCGCGTTGGCGAATCAGGGTGCATCACACATCCGGGTGTTTTCTGTGTCGGATGTTATTGGCGACGACCCTGCCGTTATCGGATCGGGCCCATGTTCACCCGATCCAATGAGCGAGACCGAGTTCCTGGCGATGTTGGACGCGTACAGTTTGCGCGATGATATTCCGCGTGAACTCGCCGTTGCATTTGGTTTGCAAGGTTCGCCGCAGGATGCAATTTTGCCACCGCATCCGGGCGATCACGCATTCTCGTTGGTCGATTACACCGTTGTCGCGCGCAACCAGGATTCGTGTCGGGCAATGGCCGTGCGCGCAGAAGCTGAGGGGCTTCGCAACGTCACGGTAGTTGAAGCACCACTCACCGGTGAAGCCGAAACGTTGGGGCACACCATGGCGAGCGTTGCAATTCGTGCGGCCAACGCCAGTAACGAAGCGCAAGTGATTATCTGGGGCGGCGAACCGACGGTGCGCATGGACGATGTCCACATGCAACACCGCGTGCGTGGCAATGAAGACAGCGACGGTCCACTGCCCGACACGCTCAACATTGCCGGTCCCAATGCCAAACCACGCACGTACATGTCGCCGCTTGACGACCATCACGAAGAAGGCCCCGAAGGCGGTCGCATGCAGGCGCTCGCGCTCGCGGCCGCACTCAGACTGGAGCAGGCCGCGTTCAACGGACGCACTTCTCAGGTCGGTCGAATTTCTTTGTTGGCGGCCGGAACAGATGGACGCGACGGACCGACGGACGCCTGTGGTGCGATCGTGACAATGTCGACGCCGGGTAAAAGCCGTCTGCATGGCCGCGACCCTATTCGCGACTTGCATCGCCTGCGGAGTTATCCAGCGTTGAACGCGGCCAACGCGCTCCTGCGCACAGGACCGACCGGTACTAATGTCATGGATGTTGTCGCCGTTTACGTCGCTGCAGCCACGACCACGGAGTAACTTCGCCGCATGCCTGCCAACCGCTCGCTCAAACTCGTAACCGCCACCGATATCCTCGAAACGGATGTCGGCTCGACTCCAGCGGTTACCGCAAGCAGCGCGACATCAAATCGGTCGCGCCTCGAGATTGCCGCTGACTCGACAGAGGCGGAAGCACCGACTACGCCAGCAACCGATCGCAAGTCTGGCCCCCATCCCGACGCCACGCTGCGTCGACAGCCGCGGCAATCGCGCGGACAGCGCCGGGTTGATTTGTTGTTGGACGCGGCCGCCACGGTCATCGTACGGCTGGGCGTGCAAGGCGCAACTGCTGAAGCCATCGCGTTGGAAGCACGCACCGCGAAGGGCTCGTTCTATCAATTTTTCCCGAATCGCGACGCAGTGCTGGCCGCATTGGCGCTGCGATATTCCGACGAATTGCGGCGCATTCACGAGCAGGCGTTTCCAACCAACGCGTCTGGGCTTACGCTCGCGCGTCTGATCGATCACATTGTGCGCCCGCTGGCCGTATTTCACGATGACAATCCCGCGTTCAGCCGGGTATTTGCTATTGCCGAGGCAGCCGAAGGCGGGCGAAGTGCGCCTGGGCGTATCCGTTCACAATTGTTTCTCTCGGTGGTGGAGCGTCTCGACCTGTTGTTTGCCTCGCGTAATCCCGACCTCGCCCCGCGAGATCGACGCCGTACCTCGCTCGTGGCCGCCGCAATTGGTCAGGCCATCCTCGCGCGACGCGACATTGCAGCGCCCGCCGAAAAGAAACCGTTGCTGGATGACCTCCGACGCGTTCTGCACGCCTATCTTTCTCCCGTGCTTGATCGGCCGGCCGCGCTCGCGCCCGATTCGCGCGCGACCAAGCGCTCGCGGACCTGAGCGGTACCACACAAGAACACACGCTGTTGACGGATCGTTCCTTGCCAGCCGTCTCCCGCACGTCTTTGCATACGCCTCACCCATGGTGACATGGCTTCACATATAGTTTCTGTTGGCCTGGTGCAGGAAACCGCATCGAATGACCTTGCGTCCAATCTCGAGCGCACGGTGCTGCGCGTGCGCGAAGCCGCCGATGCCGGCGCACAAATTATTTCCCTGCAGGAGTTGTTCAACGCGCCGTATTTTTGCAAAAGCCTTCGGCTGGAGCGTTTTGATATTGCCGAGCCAATTGATGGGCCGACGGTGCAGCGCATGCAGAAGCTCGCGCAGGAACTGGAAGTGGTGCTGGTCGTTCCATTCTACGAACGACAGGCCGCGGGATTGTATCGCAATTCGGCATCGGTGATCGATGCGGATGGTTCGTTGCTCGGCACGTATCGCAAGATGCACATCCCGCACGATCCGTTGTTCGAAGAGAAGTATTATTTCGCCCCGGGCGATGTGACAGGCGACCTGCGCACCGACATACATCCCGGCATCAACGGGTTTCGGATGTGGCGTACAAAATACGCCAACATTGGCGTGCTTATTTGCTGGGATCAGTGGTATCCCGAAGGCGCGCGCATCACGTCATTGCTGGGTGCGGAAATTCTGTTCTATCCAACAGCGATTGGTTGGCATCCACACGAAAAGGCGCACTTCGGACACGCACAGGCAGAAGCATGGCGCATCATGCAGCGTTCGCACTCCATCGCGAACGGGGTCTTTGTCGTGTCACCAAACCGCGTTGGATTTGAAGATGAAGCAGGCACCAACGGCATTGAGTTTTTCGGTCAATCGTTTATTTCCGATCCATTTGGCCGTTTTCTCGCGCAAGCGGACGCCGAACCAACCGTGTTGATCGCCAACTGCAACCTGGCGCTCGTCGAAGAGACTCGGCGCAATTGGCCATTCCTTCGTGATCGCCGTATCGATGCGTATGCGCCCATCACGCAACGCTGGTTGGGAAACCCGTAAGTGTCGTACAACTCC
The DNA here is from genome assembly GCA_040004335.1 of Gemmatimonas sp. Taxonomy (GTDB): domain Bacteria; phylum Gemmatimonadota; class Gemmatimonadetes; order Gemmatimonadales; family Gemmatimonadaceae; genus Gemmatimonas. The sequence continues at coordinate 2,330 of JBDUBA010000254.1, read as the reverse complement.
CTGCAAGACACGCTGGTGGGGCGCCCACGTACTCCCAAGCCGCCAAAGTTGCGTATGCCCGCCGAGTGGGAACGCCACGATGCCACGTGGATTGGTTGGCCGTTTCACGAGCCCGATTGGCCCGGAAAATTTGCACCTATTCCGTGGGTGTATGCCGAAATCGTGCGTGCGCTCGCGGTGCATGAACGCGTCGAGATATTGTGCCAGGATGAGACCGTTCGCGAAAATGCGCGTCGTTGCCTCACGTTGCATGAAATAAATCCCGACTCGTACCGTCTGCATGTACAAGCAGCCGATCGCGTCTGGTTACGCGACTCGGGTCCCACCGGCGTGCATCGCGCCGATGGTTCGGTGGCGTTAGTGCACTGGGGTTTTGACGGGTGGAGCAAGTACGACAACTATGCGCTCGATGTGCACGTGCCTGAACGGGTCGCGTCCATCACCTCGCTGGAACGTATCGAAGCACGTCGGCCGGACAACGGACAGCGCCTCGTGCTCGAGGGTGGTGGCATTGAAACCGACGGTATGGGCACGATGCTCGTGACCGAAGAGTGGCTGTTGTCCGACGTACAGGTGCGAAATCCTGGTCTCGATCGTGCCGGTTATGAACACGCATTTTCTGAATACCTTGGCATCACGAAAACCATCTGGCTGGGAGAAGGATGCGTGGGTGATGACACCCACGGTCATGTTGACGACATCGCGCGGTTTGTCGCCCCCGGCGTGGTGGTGCTCGCGCACGAGGCAGATCCTGCCGACGAAAATCATCATCGCTCAGTGGACAACCTGCGTCGCCTGCAACTGGCGCGTGACGCGCGAGGGGCCGCGCTTCGCGTGGTCACGCTTCCGTATCCGCGCGCGGTGATGATGGACCGCCAGCGACTGCCGGCCAGCTACGCCAATTTTTACATCGCTAATGGCGTCGTGATCGTGCCCACGTTCAACGATGTCAACGATCGACACGCGCTCAACACAATCGCCGAATGTTTTCCCGATCGCGTCACGGTCGGTATTCACGCGGTCGATCTGGTGTGGGGGCTGGGCACCCTGCACTGCCTCAGCCAGCAACAGCCGGCCGGAAAGCGGGTATCATAAGGTCATGTCATCCCACGACAGCGGTACGCCAAACCCCGATCGCCTGCCTCCCGATTCCAGCGGGAAGTCCGGAAGTTCGGCACCTCAGGATCCGGTGCCGCACAACGAATTGCCGCGTTGGGCCACCAAACAGGCAGCGTCGACTCCATTCAGCGATGCGCGCATGGCGGCGTATATCGGACCCAAGTGGGAGTCCACGTACCGTGCCAAACTTTCGCGGTTTTTTGAAGACCCGTCCTTTGTCGCGACGTGGAACTGGGCGGCCGCCCTTGGTTCGCCGTTCTGGTTTCTCTACCGCAAGCTGTATTTGGCTTTCATTCTGTTTTGCGCGCTGCCGAACGTCGCGTTGCTGCTGTTAACCAACGGCGATCCTCCACCAAGAACGAGCGATCCGGAATCTCCTGAAGTCATTCGCTTTGTAGTACTGATGGGCGCCGTGGCGCTTTCATCTGCAATTGCTGCTGGCGGCACTGCCAACTGGTTTCTCTTTCGGCGGGCGCGTGTAAAGTCCCTCGTGGTGTCCATGCAGCAGCTGCCCGAAGACGTGGCCGTGTCCAGGCTTCAGCGCTTGGGAGGAGTCAGTCTGCGCCCGGTGGTCGTCTTTTGGGCAGTCATCATTGTTATGCAATTGTTGGCTTCTTCAATGGGTGCCCCATAACGAGCCGAAGTGCAGCTTTCGCGGGCCGAATCACGAGCGCGCCCGTCGCCATGCAGGCTTTGGGGACGGTCCGTGACGCCTGCGCCCCTTCCGGTGTTGTTCAGCGATGACAGACGCGGAACTCGTAACGCGGACCCGCAACGGTGACCAGGCAGCATTTGGGCAACTTGTGGCAAAGTACTACGATGCGTGTTGGCGCTTTGCCTATTCCATGCTTGGCGAACGGGCCGACGCCGAAGACGTCATTCAGGAGACCTTCCTGCGTGCGTATATGGCGCTCAAACGGTATGACGAGCGCGATCAGTTCCGAGGCTGGCTGTTCCGCATCCTCACGAACCAGTGCCGCAACGCCCTGACGTCCCGTGGACGCCGAGGCCGAAGATTTATTCAGGACGAGGTCGCAATCGAAGGCGCTCCGGCGCCCCCCGACGCTCCTCCAACTGGCATTCAGGATGTGGCGCTTTCAAAAGCGCTCGCCCAGCTCGACCCAGCCCAACGTGAAGCGTTGCTGCTCAAGTACGCCGAAGGCCTCGAATATACGGAGATGTCTGCGATGACCGGGGTAGGAGAATCAGCG